>JBDTAE010000018.1:0-34524 GCA_039924785.1 Gemmatimonadaceae bacterium
AGCGTCTCAATTGCGGTACTCGGGCTCGGCGCGACGGTGCGCGAGAGCGGAGAATTCTCATTCACAGTTTCAGCGGAGCGCGTACGCGGTCAAACGGTCACGCTCACCGCGCGCGTCATTGGCTATCGTGCGCAGAGTGCCGACATCACGCTGAATGCAGGTACCGTGACGCACGACTTCACGTTGGTGGCGAATCCGCTCCAACTCGGCGAAATCATCATCACCGGCGCCGGCACTGCAACAACGCGCGAAAAGCTCGGCACGGTCATCAACACCGTCGACTCAGCACAGATCGCGCACAGCAATGAGTCGAACATCGTCAACGCACTCGCGGCAAAAGCTCCGAACGTACAAATCGTTTCGAGCTCCGGTGCGCCTGGCGCGTCCGCGTACATTCGTATTCGCGGCATCAAGTCGCTGTCCGGCAATGCGCAGCCGCTGTTCGTCGTCGATGGTGTTCCGATTGACAACTCGACGACCATCAATGGGTCCAACCTGAGCGGCGCGAATACGCCGAACCGCGCATCCGACATCGATCCAAACGACGTTGAGTCGATCGACATTCTGAAGGGTGCGGCAGCAGCAGCGATCTACGGTGCACGCGCTGCCGACGGCGTCATTCTCATCACGACGAAGCGCGGTCACGCGGGACAGACGCGCTATTCACTTCGCAGCAGCGTCACTGCCGACAACGTCACCAAGAGCTATCCGCTTCAGACGAAGTACGGTCAGGGAACGAAGGGCGTGAGCGGAACGTGCTCGACGGAAAATTGCTCCGGCACGTCGACGTCTTGGGGGCCGGCAATCACCGGTCAGTCGTACGATCACTTCGGTGAGTTCTTCCACACTGGCCGCACGACGGACTCGCAGCTGCAGATCTCAGGCGGCGACGAGTTGAATGCCTTCTTCGTATCGGGCGGGCGCACCGACCAAACGGGCGTCATCGTCGGCGATAACAATTTCTATACGAAGAACAATGCACGCATCAAGGCGTCGCATAAGGTGTATCCGAACCTGAATATCGAAGGCAACGTGGCATTCGTCGACGTGCGCAATGCAGCGCTCCTCAACGGCGGCGCAGTCTCCGGCCTCATGCTCGGCGCGCTTCGGACCCCGCCGGATTTCAACAACTTCCCGTATCTCGATCCGGCAACTGGCCTTCAGCGATCGTATCGTTTCCCGCATCCCGGTGCATCGTCGTTGTTGACGTCGCGCGGCTACGACAACGCGTTCTTCGCGCTGAATAACAATCCGAACCTCGAGCTCACCGACCGCACAACAGCCAACGTTTCAGCGGAATATCAGCCGGCGCTGTGGCTCAAGATCAACGAGACGCTGGGCGGCGACTACTACGGCGACACGCAGATGACGGGCTACGCACTCACGGCCAGCGATTTTCCAAAGGGCCGAGTGCAGCGGACGACCGCAGAGCGTTTGCAGATCGACCACAATCTCGTGGCGACCGCGCTTCACACGTTTTCACAGAACGCGTCGGGTTCGTTGACGCTTGGACAGAACCTGAACAGCCGTCGCGTGCGCGACTTGTCAGTGACGGGCAGTGATTTGATCGCGCCCCAACCGTTCGCGATCAACAACACCGTCACGCAAGCGTCGAACGAAGGACTTTCGACAATTCATACAGAGTCGTACTTCGGTCAACTGACGGCGGATCTTTACAGCCAGCTGTACCTCACCGCCGGTGCTCGGAACGACGGGTTCTCGACGTTCGGTCAAGCGAATCCGCGTGCGTGGTATCCGAAGGCCAGCGCCGCCTGGGCGTTCACGAACCTGCTGGGCAACACGTCGCAGTCGGGAAAGTTCAGCTATGGAAAGGCGCGCGTGTCGTACGGCGAAACAGGCAAGGAACCCGGCGTCTACTCGACGAACACTGTGCTTGGCAGCGGCAGTTTCGGCAGCGGGTATGGCGACGTGACCAAGGCAACGCAGGGCGGCTACGGCGGCTTGCTCAGCTCCGGCACGCTCGGCAATCCGAACCTCAAGCCGGAACGTGAGAAGGAAGTTGAGCTCGGCCTCGATTTCGGATTCCTCGATCAGAAGCTTGACGCGGGCATCACACATTACGACAACCATTCGGTCGACGTCATTCTCAGCGTTCCGCGTCCGACGACGTCGGGCTTCAGCGGCGCGCAGTTGAACGGCGCGTCGCTCCGCAGCAAAGGCTGGGAAGCGACGATGAACGCGCGTCCGATCACCACGCGCAACTTCTCGTGGGATATCGGCGCGCAGTGGGCGCAGAACCAGACGATAGTTGAGAATCTTCAGGGCGCACTGTTCGTCGGCGCCGGCGGTGGGAGCTTCGCCGAGGCATCGCCGCAGGCCGTTGTTGGGGGAAGCTTCGTCTACCGCGGACTTGGCTTCGGCCGTTGTGGTTTGAGCCAGCAAGCGTCGTTGCGCGATAGTAAGAATGCTATCATTACAGATTTTGACTCGCAATGCGCCGGCAAGGCGACCGGTACGCTCTATCTCGATGCGAGCGGCTTTCCGGTGAAGGATCCGAACATTCGTCAGGTGTCGGACCCGAATCCAAAGTGGACCGGTGGTCTGCACACAAATATGCGTTTCGGTCGTTGGCAGGTCTCTGCGTTGCTCGATCACAAGCAGGGCGGCCAGGTCATGAACACGACGAAGGGTTCGCTCTACAACTTCGGAACGCACAAGGACACGGAAAAGCGCGACGTGATGGAAGTCTTCGGAACCGACCTGCTGAAGGGCGCGGTGACTGGACCTGGCGCTGGCATTCCGGTGCTCATCGGCGAAGCGTGGTACACCGGCAACGGCACGGCCAACTCGAACATCGTCGAAGAATTCGCCGAAGACGGCGGCTATACCAAGCTGCGTGAGATCTCGCTCGCCTACACCTTGGACAGCTACGCAATTCGTCGCGCGGGGTTCAGCAGCATCGACTTTCGCGTTGCGGGCCGCAATCTCCACACATGGACGAGCTACAGCGGTCTTGATCCGGAAACGAATCTCGCCGGCGCATCAGCGCTGCTCCAGGGATATGACTTCTTCAATATGCCTCAGACGCGCTCGTTCGTGTTCACCGTCGGACTCAACCGCTAACAGCGAGGATACTCTAATATGAATCGATATATCAGAGTCGCGCTCGCCAGCGTTGCGGCGAGCGGTGCGGCGTGCAGCAACTACCTCGACTGCGTCGAGTGCGTCACAAGCCCGACGTCGCCGACTCAGGCAACGTCGACGCAGCGCATCGTCGCAACACAGGCGAAGCTGTGGCAGCTCACGAACGGCGACCTCGCGCGCGAGACGTCGATGTTCATGCAGCAAATGGCTGGTGTCGGCAACCAGTATCAGGTGATCGACAAGTATTCGCTCGACGCGAGCGGCGGTGGCGATTTCACGACACCGTATGGTGGCGGTGGCATGATCGACCTCAAGAATGTCGAGTCGGACGCAAGGGCGTCGGGCGACAAAACCATGCTCGGTATCGCGCTCACGATGAAGGCGTGGTTGATTAGCGTGTCAGCCGACATTTGGGGCGATGCGCCCTACACGCAGGCGGCACAGCCGAGCGCGTTTCCAACCCCGGTATATGATCCGCAGGCGACGGTCTATGACAGTTTACAAAACGCGCTCAGCGATGCGGTCGCCAACCTCAATGCCGGGGCCGGTGCCGGCCCATCGGCGGCGGAGCTCGTGTACAAGGGCGATCGTACGAAGTGGGCCGCGCTTGCGCACACGCTGAAGGCGCGTCTCTACCTGCACGTTGCAGAGCGTGACGCATCCGCGTACGCAAAGGCGCTCGCTGAAGCCAATCTCGGTATTTCGTCAAACGCCGGCGACTACGTCACCGTGCAGACGAGTACCGCTGGTGAGCAAAACGACTGGTATCAGTTCCAGGTTGTGGGCCAGCGCACGTCGTACATGCGCGCTGGTGCGTTCGGCGTGAACCTGTTGACGAACGCGAATGATCCGCGCTTGACCGAGCTGTATCAGAAGGCCACCGGAGCGGCGACGGTCGTCGGAGGAACACCGGGCCAGTCGTTGACGACCGCGATGGGTAACGCCAGCGCGAAGCGTCTTACCGACGCGTACGGCCAGCCACTCGTCACCTATAATGAGAACCTGCTCATTAAGGCCGAGGCGTTGTTTATGGCGGGCAATCTGCAGGCAGCGCTCGATACGTTGAACAAGGAGCGCGCATTGTGGGCAACGGTACCACCGTCGTCGTGGCACACCGCGATCACGCTCACGACGCAGGCGGCGCCGGTGACGCTCGAGCAAATCATGAATGAGAAGTACATCGTTCTCTTTCAAAACATCGAGGCGTGGAACGATTACAAGCGCACCTGTTTCCCAAAGTTGACACCGGGCAATGGTGCTGTCGCAATTCCTGGTCGCTTGTTCTATCCGACGAGCGAGCGCCAAACCAACGGTGCGAATGTGCCGGCGGATCCGGTTCGCAACTGGAACGATCCGAACGCTTGCACGTGATGTTGTTGTGATCGAATGAAGGCTGCGGCGGCGATGGGTTGATGGTTCACCTATCGCCGCCGTTCTGCATTCGGCGGAGTCTTTGGGCGTTCGTGATCGCAGCGCTCACGTAGCGAACGGGCAGCACTTGCAATAGCGCCGCGTGGGTTCCACACTCACGGACATGATTCAGTCGTGTCACATTCGCCGGCGCTCGGCGATCTTCGTCGCGCTGCTCATGCTGCCGCTCCAGCGGCAGGCAAGTGCGCAACGTCCCGGCGCGGCAGCCCCGGGTCTCGCCGACGCGGCGATGCGCATCGAGTTCTCATCCGCAGATGGCCACGTTCGCTCGCTTCGCGATTGGAATGGGCGAGTCTTGGTCGGCGCCGGTTCGGACTCGATCGGCCTGTGGTCGCTCGATCTCGGGCCCGGGAGCGCGGCATCGACCGTGACCGCATCACAGGCAGGGCGTTTTGCGTGGCGCCGCACCGACGCGCGTTCGCTCGAGTTCACGTGGGACGACTTCGCCGCCACCGCGGCGCCGAAGCTGCGCGTCGTCGCCACCGTGAGACTCCGTGCGGATTCGACGGCGTCGTGGCGCATCAGGCTAAACGGCATTCGCGGCGTGGTCGTGGATCGCCTGCACTACCCTCGGCTCACGGGCATTTCGTTGTCGGCGGCCCACCAGGAACTCGCAGTGCCGTCGTGGATGGGGCAGCGCGCGCGCGACCCGCGCGCCCTGCTGGCGGGTCCGGACGGCGCCGGCCGGCGATTAGAATTCGTATATCCCGGCGCATTGTCGATGCAGGCCCTCGCGTTCTCCAGCGCGTCCGAGGGCGGTTTGTATTTCGCGGCGGACGACACGGCGGCGTACCGCAAAGGCTTCGCGCTCTGGGGCGATCGCAACGGCACCGCCGGCTATGACATGGTGCACGTGCTGTCCAATCCCGGCGAGGCGAACGGCTACGCGCCGTCGTACGCAGCGTTGGTGGGCGTGATCCCCGGTGACTGGTTCTCCGCCGTCGAGCGGTATCGAAAGTGGGGAACGAAGCAGTACTGGGCGCGCGGGAGCTGGTTGTCTACGGGCGCGACGCCGGCGTGGATGCGAGCGACTGGAATTTGGGAATGGAACCGCGGCCGCTCGAACGTGGTGCTCGAGCCGGCGGCGCAGCTTCAGCGCGACGCGGGGCTGCCGGTGAGCGTGTTCTGGCATTGGTGGCACAACGGGCCGTACGACACGAGCTTCCCCGACTATCTGCCTCCGCGCGAGGGAGCGGGGCCGTTCACCGACGCGGTGAAGAAGGCACATGCGGCCGGACTGCATGTCATCACGTACATGAACCAGCGGCTGTGGTGCATCAACACGCCGAGTTGGAAGCGCGAGGGCGCCGAACGGTGGGCCGTGCACGAGCGCGACGGTACCGTTCGCGAGGAAACTTATAACGTCTTCGATCCGAAGCCGTGCGCCACAATGGACATCGCGACGCCGTTTTGGCGGAACAAGTACGCGGGCATCGCCGACACCGTGATCAAGCAGTACGGGGTCGACGGCATTTACATGGATCAGGCCGTGCTGAGTCTCGTGGACTGGAGCCCAGATCACGGTCATCCGGTTGGCGGCGGCAACTATTGGATGCAGGGATTTCGGGCGCTTGCGAGCGATCTGCGCGCGCGCAATGCGGACCGGCCGGCCGGCTTCGCGGGGGAGGGCGGGGGCGAGAGCTGGCTTCCCGACCTCGATGCATTCCTGACGCTGCAGGTGAGCCAGGAGCGGTACGTCGATCCGGCGTCGGGCTGGGAAGTGATTCCGATGTTTCAGGCCGCGTACCATCCCTATGCGCTCACGTACGGAACATACGGCTCGCTGACACTCCCGCCGTACGACGAGCTGTGGCCGGCCGAGAAACGTCCGCAAACCGCTATGACGCTCCTCGACCTCAAGTACGCTCGCCAGTTCTATCTCGAGCAGGCGCGGATGTTCGTGTGGGGCATGCAACCGACGATCGCGAACTTTCTGCCCAACCAACTCACGGAGCGGCGCGCGCAGATCGACTATCTCGAACGGTTGGCGAAGCTGCGGTACGGGTTGCGTGAGTTCTTCATGACGGGCGTGTTTCTGCGCGCGCCGGATGTGGCGGCGCCGATCTCCGACATTCTGTCGTCTCGCATTTCGATTTACGCGGCGCGGTTGGGTGGGCCGACGGAGGCGCACATCCGATCGCCGGAAGTGCTGGCGTCGGCGTGGAAGGCGGCGGATGGGCGGGTGGCCATTGCGCTCGCGAGCATCAGCGACAGCGCGTTGGTTGCGGCGATCACGCTGCCCCCTGGCGCGTACGGGTTACCGGCGCGCACGCGCATGATTCGCCACGATGACACCGGCACACGTCCCATGGGTGCGATGGAAGCGGGCACGCGCGCGATTCACGTTCCCATCGCTCCATTGCGAGGAGTCGTAGTTGAATTTCTGCCGCCGCAGCGCTAACCGTCGCGTCTGGCTCCCGTAGCCGTCGGTCGGCACACTGGTTCGACCGAGCAGCGCCCCTTTCCTCGGCGCCAGCGCGCAGAAGAAACCATCGCCGTTCTCTTTCGATAGGCGGTTTTGGTATACCACTCTTGCAATGCCGGTCAGAAGACCACGCGCGGGTGACGGTTGCTTGGAAAATGTTTGGACTCTAGCTTTGCCAGGGTGCCAACACCTACTTCGAGCCGCGCCAGAACGCGGACTGCGGCCCGCCCCGCCACAGGGGCATCCAAGCGCCCGCTCAAGGGGGGCGCCAAGAGCTCCGTCAATAGCGGGGTGAAAAGCGCCGGTAAGAGCGCGGCCAAGAGTGCGGCCAAGAGTGCGGCCAAGAGCGGGAGCAAAACGGCGCCACCGTCGCGGGAGCCACTGGACAACGTCACCCGCGTCCACCGCGAGCTCCGGGAGCTCATTGTCTCCGGGCAGCTTCCGCCGGGCTCCCGTATCGCCGAACGCGCGGTCGTGGCGAGAATGGGCCTCAGCCGCACGCCGGTGCGCAGCGCGTTGCACCGATTGCAACAAGAAGGGTTGGTCGCTTCCGTGGGGCGTGCTGGGGATCAGCGCCTGATCGTAACGCCGCTCACGCGCGGCGACGGCCGTGAGGTTTTCCTGATCGTCGGTCATCTCGAAGGCCTTGCGGCTCGAGAGGCCGCAGCGCTGACCGGCGACCGCCGCAAACAGCTCGTCCGCCGATTGCGCGAAGTGAACAAGGAACTTGCCGTCGCGGCGCGAGCCAAAGCACCACCGTCGCGACTGTTCGAGCTCGACCTGCGCTTTCATCAAACGTATGTCGACGGCGGCGCTGGCCCGCGGGTGTTGGCGCTGCACCAGGCGATCAAGCCGCAGAGCGAGCGCTATGCGCGCCTCTACGTAAACGTGTTGCTCGACGAGCTTCCGACTTCTGTAAAGGAGCACGAAGCGATTACCGCCGCGATTGCCAAGGGCGATCCGCGTGAGGCGCAGCACGCCGTCGAGACAAATTGGCACAACGCCGCCGTCCGCCTGTCACGCGTGATCGATGAGCACGGCGAGCGGGGGAGCTGGCACGTCTGGGGTGGGCCGGGCAACCGCTGAGACGGAAAACCCCGAAAATGCTACGACAACATCAGGTCGCACACATCGCGCGCCCAGCCGCGATCGACCGGGCGTCAAAGAAGCCGTGAGGCGGCAGTAGCACTGCCCGCGTCACATTCCCCACATGGCGACCGCGATCTCGCCCAGTGCCTGACCGACCAGCAGAGCCTCGTCGCCAGGATAGTTTGCTGGAAATGGAATTCTATTTGCATAAATAGCAAAGGATAGTCGTTTCCCGCTCGACGTCGTCATGTACCCCGCCAGGCCTTTGCCGGTGATGATCAATCGGCGGTTGAGCGGATCTTCCACGGCAAACGTCCCCGTCTTGGCGAACACCTTGCCCGCCGCGGGCGATTCCGGCTCAATGTTCCAGAGCGTGCCGTCGCGACCAAGGATCGGGAGCGCCTTGCGGAAGACGGCGGTATCGGGCCGCGTGGCCATGTAGGCGAGATACTGCGTCATGAAGGTTGGCGAAAAGAACGCGCTCTGGGCGCCGCCCGCGCCGTCTCCCTGTCCCGCAGCCATCAGATCCAGCCCAGCCTGCGTCAGGAAATCATGCTCCGCGTCGAAGCCGGCCTGCTCGGCGTCTTCGCCTGGCTTCTTGCCGGCGACGGCGCCGATGATGTATGGAATCGTGCTGGCGTGCAGATTTTGGCTGACCTTGAGAATGACCTTGATCGCTTGGGCCAACGGTAGCGATACGTGCTCGGCGATGCGGGTCGATTCGCTGTATTTCGGGGCAAGGCGTGCAAAATTTGCGTGCATACCGGCCGCGCCGTCGCGCACCGTGATGCCTTTGTCCTTCAGCGCGGCAACGAGTGCGCGCGCCGTGTAATCGGCGGGGTCGCGAACATTCACGCTCATCACGATCGGTTTCGCGTCGGCCGCGTATGAGCCGGTGAGTTGAACGGTCATCATGCCGCTGGAGTCGCGCTTGATGCGTTTCTCGACGGTCGACTTGGAGTGCGAAGCGCCGGTCTTCAATTCATTCACGAGCTTGAAAACGCCGAGGTCGGGCGATATACGCAGTGAAACCGGGTCACCCGGTTTTGCGCCCGGGCCGATGAGCAGGTCGACGATGTTGTCGTTCAGGATGACCGGCGAAATCGTCACGCCCGTTCCGAGGTCACGTGCACCTTGCGGGAACAGGCTGACGTCGATGAGAACGCGGCCATCGACGCGCTTGATGCCCTTTGCCGCGATCTGCGTCGCGAGCTCGCGCATCACGGCCAGCGGATCGCCGATTGCTTTCGCGACCGAGTCACCGCCGCCGGCGTACGAGTGATCCTCATTCGTAAAGCCGAGGGTGTCGCCAAGCGCGCGGCCGGAGAGGTTTGGGTCGCCCGAACCCACGAGCACGATATCTCCTTTCACCGTTCCGTTCTCGATCGGACCCGTTCGATAGACCGGCGTATGAAAACGGTAATCGGCACCGAGGAGTCCCAGCGCGGTGCCGGTCGTCAGGAGCTTCGTCGTCGAACCGGGGGTGAAGAGCTGCTCGGCGTTGAAGCCGAAGATTTGTTGCTTGCTATCGAGGTCGTACGCCGCGACGCCGAACGTCGCGTGCACGAACGCCGGACGCGCGTTGATCTCGTTGATCTTTGCGGTGAGCGCCGCGCTCTGCGCGCCGACGCCAGACGCGCCCGCGATGCCGCTGAGCAGCGCGAGTGTCGTCATACGAATAGTCTGATTCATCGCGCCGCTCCCGGTCCCCAGAGGACCTTTCCCGCCTTGGCGCCCGTGTGCTTGCCGTGATCGATCGTCACGACACCGTTGACGAGCACCCACTCGATGCCACTCGGAAATTCCATTGGTTTCTCGTAGGTCGCGCGATCTTGCAGCGCGTCATAGTCGAAGATCGTGACGTCGGCCCAGTTGCCCACGCCAATCGTGCCGCGCCTGGCCAGACGCATGCGCGTCGCGGGCCAGCCGGTCATCTTGTGCACCGCTTCGGGCAATGTGAGCACGTGTCGTTCTTTCACGTACTTCGCGATCACCCGCGGAAAATTCCCGAAGCTGCGCGGGTGCGGCAACCCAGTCTCATCGGGTACGCCGATTTGCGCCACCGCCCCAGCATCGCTGCCGATGCTCGTCCATGGAAAGCGCAGCGCGGTCTCGATGTCCTGCTCGCTCATCATGTGATAGATCGCCATGACGCGACCGTGCCCCTGAGCGACGATGTCCCAAGCAGCGTCGGCGGGATCCTTGCCCGTCTCCTTCGCAATCTGCGATATGGTCTTCTGCTCGTACTTGGCGTTGGCGGGGTTCTGCGCATTCACCAACACCACGCCATCCCAGCCGCCGGCCGCCTGAATGATGTTCCACCAACCTGGTGAGCCGGTGGTGATTTCCTTCTTGAGACGCTCGCGAATTTGAGGATTCGCTAAACGCGCCTTGAGCGAGTCCGTTCCGCCCTCGTGCGCCCAGCTCGGGATCGTCGCTTCGAGACCGGTTCCGCCCGCGGTATAAACGTACAGATCGGCGGCCACGTCGACGTTCCGAGCGCGCGCCGCGTCCACCGTCTTGCCCACGGAATCCATGAGGATTCCCCAACTCGGCTGGTTCGCGACCTTGAGATGGAATATTTCGACGGGCGTTCCCGCTCGTTCACCGACGGCGATGGCTTCTCGAACCGCGTCGACGACCTCGGCACCTTCGCCGCGAATGTGGCTCGCGTAGATGCCGCCGTACACCGCCGCCGCCTTCGCCACCTCCACCAGCTCGTCGGTGGTGCTGTAGCTCGACGGCGGGTAGATGAGCGCCGTCGTCATCCCCATTGCGCCGCCGCGCATTGCGGTATCCATGATCGCGCGCATCCGCGCGAGCTCGGCGGCGGTCGGTGCGCGCGCGGATTCGCCCAAGACTGCTTCGCGCGCCTGCGTCTCGCTGAAATAGCTGCCGAAGTTGATGCTGATCCCGCTCTTCTCGAGATTTGCAAAATACTGATGGACGTGCGCGGCGGCGACCGGCGTGCCGCCCTCGCCGCCGATCGCTGTGGTCACGCCTTCTTGCAGCTTGTTCTCGGCGCGCCCGCTGTGCGGCAGCACGCCGCCCGACTGATCCATCATGTCGATCCAGCCGGGACTGACGTACTTGCCGGCCGCATCGATTTCCTTTCGGCCGTGCTCTCTCACTTTTCCGATCTTCACGAAGCGACCATCCTTGATCGCAACGTCAGCGAGGATCCACGGACTCCCCTGGCCGTCGAGCACGCGGCCGTTGCGGATCACAATATCGTAATCGGGCGCTGTGCGTGCCGTCTGTGACGTCGCCGGCAACGCGAGCCCGCCAACGAGCAACGTTGCGGTGCACAGCGGCGCAATGAGATGGCGCTTTGTGAACATCGTCATGTCTACTCGGCTTCTCAGGTCGCGTTGGGGTTGTTGAAGCGCTCGACATCGGGCAACGGCAGGCATGTCGTTGTCCCGTACGTGCCGCCCACGCGCGGATAGATGCTTCCGACCGCGGGGTTGAGCGTGAGGGTAAAGCGCTCGATGTCGTAGTTGCGCAGGCCTTCGACGAACAGCGTCCGCCGCCGCTCGTCGATGACCAGGTTCTTGATCGACGCGGCGTCTGTCGGACCGGTGTACGCTTTGAGCGGCACCGCGGCGCGGAGCGTGTTGATGATCGTCACCGCGGCGGTGCCGCCCTGGGCCTCGGCGAGAATCAGTTGCGCCTCTTCGTAGCGCGCGATCGGCAGCGGGATCGCTTCGCCGACGGTGTTATTCTGCGTCGGCCCCGACGAGTACTTCGCCGGCACATAGATCACGGACTTCGAGTCCGCGGGACGCGTGGTCGTCGTCACGATGGCCGACCGAGGATCGATCTCGCCATTCTCCGTCTTGAGACTGAGCGAAGCTGCTTCCACGGTGTAGTCGCCGTTCTGCTGCGTTGCCGCGTAGACACGGTTGGACCGCCGTCCGCCGCCGTCGCTCGCATCGGTGCTCGCGTTGAAGACGAAGCCCTTGGGCACGAGTTGCGCATCAGCGATCGCGCCGGCGGAGTTGCCTTGATACAGCCTTACCCGCGCTCGTCCCACGTATGCGGCGTTCAATACCGATGACAGACCCGCCGCCTGGGCATTGGTGATCGCATCGGTGAAACGCTTCTCGGCGAGCGCGAACATGCCTTTCTGGTCAACCGTGGGTCCGAGGTCGAACGCGGCGCCGCACATCGACATGCCGAGCATCGCATATGAGAATCCCGAGTACAGATTCATCTGCGCGAGCAGCGTCTTCTTATTCGGAAGTTCTGCGTCGCTGTACGCGGTGAGCTTGGTGATCGCGTTGTCGGCGTCGAATCGCGCCGTCGACAGCGGCGTGTAGATACCCGGGTTCTGATTGCTGCTGCACGTTGCAGTCCCGTAGATGCCGTTAGTCTGAGTGTTTGCATCCCGGCGGTCATAGGGCCACGCCGCCGCGCCGAGTTGGGAGTCGGACAGCTCGTCGGAGATGATCCCCTCGACCGTGACGGCCGAGCCGAAGGCGCATTCGAAGTCGCCGATCGCGCTGGCGACCATGAGGTTCGCGGCGCCGGGCGAGTCGAACACCGTCACGGGCACCGCGTTCGGCGCATTCACGTCGAGCAACCGACTCGTATTGCACGCGACGACCAGGCCGACCGCGGCCGCCGCACCGATGATTCTCGCAATTCTCATCATAGTCAATTCATCCGTATGTGGGGCGGAGCCGCGAGCATCTGCGGCTCCGACGGGAGGTCTAGTAGTTGGCGCGGATGGTGAACACGAACGACGCGAGCGGCGGGTACTCCGCCTGATCGACGCCGAAATTCGATCCGGGGTTCGCCCCCGACAGGAACTGCATTTCGGGGTCGAGGCCGGTGTACGGTGACCACGTGTGGAGGTTGCGACCCGATGCCGTCAACGTCACGCCGTGTGCGCTGAAGCGGCTCGAGAAACGTTCCGGCACGTCGTATGAGATCGACACCTCGCGGAGCTTGGCATACGATGCGTTGTTGATCACGAAGTCGCGCAGCACGCCATTGCTCTGCATCTGCACGAGGAGCCGCGGATCGGTGTTGGCCGGCTGCACGTACTGAAGACATGTATGGAAGATCTGGCAACGGATCCGGAGGTTGTTGTCGAGACGTTCGTAGTCGGTGGCGAAATCCGTCATGACATACACCCGGAAGTTGTTGAGGAACCGAATCGAATTCGTCCACGAGCCGTCGACGGGTGGGATACCGCGACCCAAGTAGACTTTCGGTGCCTGCACCACACCGGCCGCGTTATAGCAAGGCATCGACCCGCCATTGCCGTTGTCGCAGATCGGATTGATCGCCTTGCGCAGCGCCGGATCGTAGGTGGCACTCAACACGCGATATGAGAACCATGAATACGGCGCGTACCCCACACGGTGCGAGTACGACCCGTTGTCGATCGTCGTGTCCTTGCCGTTCAGGCGTTTGATTTTGCCGTTGTTCGTCGAGATGTTGAAGTTCGATTCCCAGCTGTACGTACGGCGCTCGATCAACTGCGCCTTGAGCCCGAGCTCGATACCGGACTTCTGGATCTCGCCGGCGTTGAAGTATTGCGTGCTCGCGCCGAAGCCGGTTGACGGGGCGACGCCGCGCGACAGGATCGCGTCTCTGGAGACGTCGTTGTAATAGGTGAAGTCGATGCCGAAACGATCGTTGAACAGGCCTGACTCGAAGCCAAGCTCGGTGCCGAAGACCCGTTCCGGTTTGAGATTCAAATTTCCGAATGTGCTCGGCGTCAGCGTTGCCTGGTTGTTCGGCCCGGCCACCGGCGCCAGTGTGCGAAGCGCCGTGTTGTAGGCCGGCTGCTGGCCGGATCCGCCATATGCGCCGCGGAGACGAAGGTTGTTGATGAACGAGGGCAAAAGACGCTTTACGCTCTCGTTTTCGCTCGCGACCCACGACAGACTTGCCTTGGGATACGTCACCCACTTGATGTCGTTGCCAAAGGCGCTGTTGTTGTCGACGCGCGCTGCACCGGTGACGAACAGCTGATCGCGCCAGCCGAACTCCTGCTGCAGGTAAAAGCCGAGGGTGTTGTTGCGGGTGTTGTTCGAGTTGGCGGGAATCTTCGTTCCCGCCGCGGTGATCGTCTCGAGCCCTGGTGCCGGAAAGTGATCGCCCTCGGCGTTGAAGAACGTATTGTAGTTCGTGTAGTACTGGATGCCGCCCGAGGTCTTGGACGTGAGCGTCGGCCTGACGTTCGCGTTGGCCGAGGCGCTGTAGTCGTACGTGTTGTAGAACGCCTGATGATGATTCTGATACCGGAAGCCGTCGAAGCTCGAACCCCAGAAGTAGGCAATCGTGTCGTTGGTGATGTACGGCAGGAAGTCCACGTCGTCTTCGAGGGTGTAGTCCGTGCCGATTGACAGCCGATTCGTGAACCAGCTCCACGGGTTGTACCTGAGCGTGACGCTTCCGGTGAAGCGGTTGAGGTCCTGCCAGAACTGCTCGGACCGGTCGGATTCCGGCGGCGAGCTATTGAAGCCGCGCCCCCATCCGCACGCCGGATCGGTGCTTCCAACGCAGAATTGCGAGGTGTTGGCGGGGTTCGAATAGAGCGAGCCCCACATCGTACCGCCGCATCCCGCCTCGCAGCTCAACGTCGTGTGACTCTTGACGTAACCGACGCTCGACTCGAGATCGAATTTGTCGTTCGGCGTCACCGAGAGGTTCGTGCGTGCGCTCTGCTGAATGCGCTCGTTCGCGAAGTCTACGCCTTGGTTGTCGTTCCACTCGCCGGAGGCGAAAAAGCGGAACAGCGGCGACCCTCCGCTCACGTTCGCGGCGTAGTTGTGCACGCCGCCATCGCGGAACAGCGGCGTACCGCGGGCATTCTCGCTCTGATAGACGTTCACGCTGTACAGCGTGGTGTCGCCCGGGTGCAACGAGCACGCCGAGTTCGTGAACGAGTTGCAGTAGTTGGTCGGGAGGCGGTTGGCCGCGTCCATGAACCAATTGCTGCCCTGCTTCATCGTGAACGAATACTTCGTCGCGCCGGAGGCGCCCTTCTTGGTGATGATGTTGATCACGCCGCGCGCCGCCTCGGTGCCGTACAGCGTTGCCGCGGCGGGTCCCTTGAGCACTTCGATACTCTCGATCTCTTCCGGATCGAAATCGTTCATGCGCGAGATGATGCCCGAGCTGAAAGACTGTACGTTGATGCCGGTGCCTGTCTGGTTGTCGACCCGGACGCCGTCCACGTAGATGAGCGGATTGCTCGACAGCGAAAAGCTGCTGATGCCGCGAATGCGAATCTGCGCACCAGAGCCGATTTGGCCGGTGCCCGGCAGAACGACCACGCCGGGAGCACGTCCGTTGAGCAACGCGTCGACGCTCGGCACCGCCGTCTTTGCCATGACATCGGCCACGTCCACCGACGCGATCGACGTGCCGATTGCGCGGCGCTGCTCACCGCCCGCCGTGCCGGTGACCACGATCTCATTCAGCTCGAGCGCGCGCTCGCTCATCACGAAGCGCACGTCGGTGGCGCCGACACGGACGCTCTGCGAATCGGGCCGGAATCCCAACAGTCGCGCTTGCAACATGACCTGGCCCCCGGTGATTCCGCCGATACGGAAACGGCCCGAGGCGTCGGTGACGGCACCATGACCGGGTTGGCCGTCCACGGAGATCTGTGCGCCCGACAGTCCTCGCTGCGATCCGGATACGACCACGGTGCCGGCGACCGAGCCCCCTTGGGCATGAAGCCGTCGCGGCGCCGATAGCAGCACCGCAAGTAGTGCGGCCGACTGCCAAGCTGCGCGCGTCCATCCAACGTTTCTCATAACGCTCCTCCAGGTGGGGATTGTCTCTGCGATGACAACTGCTCGAACGTCAGGTTTCCGATTGGATAGCTGCGCCAATCCTTGTAGTCGAAATGCCACCACTCGGCTTCGTAGACATTGAAGCCTTGAACCTCCATTGCGTGACGCAGCAAGTCGCGATTCCAGCGCTGCAGCGACGTCCCCCCGGGGTACATCGGATAGGAGCGATCTGTCATCTCGTCATAGCCGCCCGGCATGTTGATCGGCGCGCCGGTCGCGAGATCGTACAACGTGAGATCCACGGCGGAGCCGCGATTGTGCCGCGACCCCTGCGACGGATCGGCGACGAAGATGTGTTTGTCGGGCGGCGTACCGTCCCAGAACATCTTTGTCACGTACCACGGGCGATACGAATCATGGATCAACAACCCGAATCCGAGTTTTCTCAATTCTGCCGACGCCCGAACCACCGCCTCGGCCGCGGGACGCTGCATAAAAGCGTGTGCCGACGTATAGAACGGCGTGCCCATGAAGTTGTTCGACGTCGCATAGCGGATGTCGTACTTGATCGACGGGTCGAGCGTGTGAAGCTCGACGAGATCGGCCTTCCGGAACTCACCGGTCTCCTTGGGCGGCGTCGCGGCGAGCGCCGCCTTGCGCAATTCCGCGGGCGGGCGCACCGGAGCGATTCGGGTGTTGATCGCATCGTCGTCGCCGGGAAGCGGACGACGCTTGAACGTAACCGTCGCCGCGACCGCCGCCGTGGCGCGCCCGTCCGCGCCGCGCCGGAACTCGATCTGCTGGCCGTCGTACAATCCGTAATTCGGGAATCGGTACACGTCGCGCGATACCCGCTCGAGTGGATACTCGTAGAACCACTCGATCAACGCGTTGAGCTTTCCGTCCTTCTCTCGGATGTACAAGACATCATGATCCCAACCATACTCGCCGATGAGCGGTGCGAATTCCGCCGGCGACGCCGGCGGCCGTGGCGCCGCCATCGGCACGATGTTCGAGCCTGGCGTCGCGACGCGGCGCATGGTGTCGCGCCCAGCGAGCAGACTGTGATTCACGATCGTCGCTCGCTCGCCGAACGCCAAGCGGTCGTCGACCACAAAGGTCTGCGCGGCGCCGCTCGTCTGCGTCACCTTGCCCGCCGTGACCGGCACTCGCAACTCGGCGCGGAACCCGCCGCGTGCTGGAATTCTCAACAGCGTGCCTTCGAACTCCTCGAGGTCGACGGTCTCGGTGGCGCTCTCATACCGGCCCATCAGCGCAAGCGCGCGTCCGGCAGGCAACGCGGCAGTGGTGTCGAGCGCGGCCAATGTTTTTCCGGCACGAGCATCGAGAAGCAGCCGAAGCGCAACCTGGGCGATATGATCGGTCACCGCATTCACGCCGTCGAGTGTCGCGGTCACCACTACGCCGAGCGAGTCATCGGGAAGGGCGAGCAACGCCGTCGCAAACCCATAGATCGCGCCGTCGTGTCCAATCGTGCGGTGTCCATCGAGTTGGCCTAGCGCGAAGCCGATGCCGTAGCCTGTCTTTGCACTCGCGGGCGCGAACTGCGGCGTCCACATCGAGTCGAGCGTGGCCCGCGTCAGAATGCGTTTCCCGTCGGGCGACGTACCGCCGGCGAACAGAATCTGCAGAAAGCGGCCGAGGTCGAGCACCGTGGTGTACATGCTGCCGCACGGCCCCATGCCGAGCTGGAATGTCGGCGCGTCGAACCGGCGGCCGTCCAACGTCCACATGCTCGCCTTTGCGAGCTTCGCCGTGACAGCCGGCAACGGTCGAAACGCGCTGTGCTCGAGCCCCATCGGTTGAAGCACGGCGTTCTCGAGATACGGATAGAACGACTGCTTCTGCGTCCGTTCGAGAATCTCGCCGAGCACCGCGATGCCGGCATTGGAATACTTGGTATGCGTGCCGGGCTTGTAGACGAGCGTCGTGTTGTTGAGGCTCGCCACCGTCGCCGCGAGCGACGGCGCGGTGTCGTCGAAGTAGTTTCCCACCGGCGGCTCGCGCGTGAGCCCGGCCCGGTGCGACGTGAGTTCGCGGATGGTGATCTCGCCGCCGAACGGATTGCGCGGATGGAAGTCGGGCAGGTACCGCTGCACCGGTGCGTCGAGATCGAGCACACCCTTCTCGACCAGCCGCATGATGCCGACGTCGGTGAACAGTTTCGACACCGATCCCACACGATAGACCGTTGATGCGGTGGCCGGCGCATGCGCCGCCGAATCCGCCCAACCAAATCCGTGGGCCCACAAAATGTGTCGCCCGTCGACCAGGGCGACGGAAATCGCCGGGATGCCCTTCTGCATCCGTTCATGCTCGACGAGCGTCGACAGCATTCGCCCAACCTCAGCGTATCGGGCCTCAGCGCGCACCGAGTCCTGCGCGTGGGCGGGGGGTGCCTGGCTCAGGCCAGCGAGCGATGCGACGAGCATCGCGATAACAGGACGATTCATCTCAACTCCGCGGATTCAATGGATGGACCGGACGAATGTGATCCCCGCGACCTGCCGCTTGGCCCATCCGGGAGAAGGGCCAGCGACCCGAGCTCGAGATACCAGCCGCAGGTATCGGTGCTCTCGTCGATCGCGCGCCCGCCGCCTTCGATGCCGCACGGCGTGCGTACGAGGAGGATAGGATGGCTTCCCGCGAACTCCTTCGGGACAAATACGTTGCTGTGCAGTGTCACCTCGTCGCGCGTCGCGATCGTCGTCTCGGTCTTCTCGAACGACGCAACTGGCGGCGTTCCCTCGGCGTGCTGCTGCGCAGCCAGGCAGGGAGCGACGCTTGTTGTGCAGAAAGTTGCTAGCGCGAGGAGTGACCGCATCGAGCGATATAGGTCCGACATTGAACAAAATCAAGCGTGAGGAGGCGTAGGCGCCCCATTGTACACCACAATGGTCTACCACGCAAATTCGGTCGACGGCAGTGTCCGAGGCTGCGCGCGGCGAACGAATGCCGAGGTTGCGTTGCCGCCACGTGGACCGCGTTCGTCGCGAACGACCGTTGGTCGTGATCACGTTCGACGCGAACGGCCGCGCAAATCCATTGATCACTTTGCGCTGAGCCGATCCGCCACGGACGCCATTGCGAAAGCAGCGGATCCCCGCTGGTTTCCGCTAGACGATCGAGGCGCACACGACTCAGCGCGCGGTATTAGACAAGTTGTATTTCCAGCAGCCGAACTGCCGGGAGATACTGGGTATGGACATACTAAGGCATGCGCACGGGCCACGGTTACGAGAGAGGCCGGAGCGAGACATACTCATCGACCTTTAGAACGACGCAAATCGCAAAACGACGCGACTGCCAAACTTCGCAACTAACAAACGACGAAAGCGCAAAAGCGCAAAAGAGCCGGAGCTCACGCCAGAATTGGTGACTATATCGCTGCTCGCCGGTAGTCCTTGACCATTCAGGGTGGCGACCGGTACGTTCGCCCGCCGCCATCGTCAACGGCTGGCTCGTCACAAATCCGGACACACCATGGTCGATCATTCTCTTCCCGCGTCGTCAACGATAGGCTCGGCCGCCGCGTCCGATCTCGATCTGCTCTGGTTCTGCCAACTGGCGTCCGACGGCGAATTCATCGGCAGCGGGCCGACACGCCGGCCGACGCTGCCGTATCTCTCGAGCCTCGTAGAAACCGCGGCTGAGATGGGATTCTCCAGTCTCCTCACCGCGACCAATTTTCACGCCGAGAACGATGCGTGGACGGCGTCGGTCGCGACGCTCGCCCGCACGGAGGGGGCCGGCTTACTGATCGCCGTTCGTCCCGGGATGTTTCACCCGGCGGTGTTTGCGAAGATGGCGTCAACGGCCGCCACGCTGTTTCCGGGGCGCGTGCGGATCAACGTGGTCACCGGCTCAAATCCCGCGGAGAACGCGATGTACGGCGACCACGAGACGCACGACATGCGGTACTCGCGCACCCACGAGTGGATCGCGCTCATGCGCCGCCTCTGGACGGAGCCGGTGGTCGACTTCGCCGGCGAATTCTATCAATGTCAGGGCGCCAAGCTCGAGCCCAAGCCGGACCCGGCAATTCCAGTGTACCTCGGTGGTCATAGCGAGGCGGCGCAGCGGCTCGCCGCCGAGTTGGCCGACGTATACCTCGTGTGGGCGGACACGCTCGACGGAATCGCCGCGCGGCTGGCGTCGATGCGAGCGGTCGAAGCGGCCGCGGGAAGGCAGGTGCCGCACGGAATGCGCTGTCACGTGATCGTGCGCGAGACGGAGGCGGAGGCATGGGCCGCCGCCGACCGGCTCATCAGTCGCATCGACCCGGCGGTGCGCGCCGCGTTCATCGAGGCGGCGGGCCGCACCGACTCCGAGGGGCAGCGCCGACAGAACGCCCTCTCGACCGGAGCGTCGCTGGTCGTCGAGGACAATCTCTGGGCAGGTGTGGGTCTCGCACGCACTGGTGTCGGTTTGGCAATCGTCGGCAATCCCGAGCAGGTCGAGAAGAAGCTGCGCGCCTATCAGAAGCTCGGCGTCTCGACGTTCATCCTGTCCGGTTATCCGCACCTCGAAGAATGCCGCCGATTCGGCGAGCTCGTGATGCCGCGCCTGCGCGCGTCCGGCGCGTCGCCTGCCACGACCCGCGCGGAATTCGCACGGAGTGAAGGCGTGGCGCCGGTGACGTGACGGCGGTATGACGGCGGTCGCGTGACCGCACCCCGTCTGGTCCGAGCCCTCGGGCGCTGGGACCTCGTCGCCTTGGTGATCAACGGCATACTCGGCGCAGGCATCTTCGGACTTCCGGCCAAGGTGCACGCATTACTCGGCGCCTGGGGGATCGTCGCGATCATCGCGTGCGCGCTCCTGATGGGCGTCATCATTGCGTGCTTCGCGGAGGTCAGCAGCCGGTTCCGCGACACAGGAGGACCCTACCTGTACGCCGCCACGGCGTTCGGACCCACAACCGGCTTCCTCGTTGGCTGGCTGCTCTGGCTATCGCGCATCACCGGCATCTGCGCCATCATGGGCATCATGGTGGAGTACGTCGCGTACCTCGCGCCGAGTGTGGCGACCGGTACGCCACGCGTCGCGTTCGTCGTGGCGGTGATAGCCGGACTGTCGCTACTCCACGTCTCGGGCGTGAAGCGCGCGGCGACCGTCGGCAATGTCCTCACGGTGTTGAAGCTCGCGCCACTCCTGCTGTTGGTGGGTGTGGGCATGTTCCGCATGGTTCCGGCGCGCTTCGACTTCACCGTGATCCCGTCGAACCACGACTTCTCCAACGGCGTATTGTTGCTCGGCTTTGCGTTCGTCGGATGGGAGAGCGCCCTTGTGGCCGCGGGCGAACTTCGCGATCCGCGGCGCGACATGCCCTTTGCGATCGCGATCGGGCTGGCCGCGGTCGCGCTGCTGTACGTTGCGATCCAGGTCGTGTGTGTCGACGCGGTGCCGTCGCTCGCGACGTCAACGCGTCCGCTCGCTGACGCCGCCCGGGCGACGCTCGGGCCCGCGGGCGCGACGCTCATCGTCGTCGGTGCGGTCGTGTCGATGCTCGGGACGATCAACGGCGGAGTGCTGACCGTTTCGCGGCTGACGTTCGCGATGGCCGACGCGGGTCAGCTGCCGCGCGGGTTGGCCGCGGTTCACCCGCGGTATCTGACGCCGGTGTCGTCCATCGCACTCGCGGCGGTCGTCTCGCTCGCGCTGACGCTCTCGAGCACGTTCGTCTACCTGCTCACGGTGAGCACGATCGCGCGGCTGCTGATCTTCGCGGTGTGCTGCGTCGCTCTGCCGGTGCTGCGCAGGCATGAGGCCGATTTGCCTGCGTTGGTGCGCATGCCGGGCGGCGTCGTGATTCCGGTGCTCGCGCTGGTGTTGATCGCGTGGCTGCTCGCGGGTTCGTCGTGGAGCGCGACGCGCGATGTGGTGATATCAGTCGCGGCGGGGGCGGTATTACTTGCGGTGGCGAAGGTAAGGGGCCGCCCGGCTTCGTGACGCGGGATGAGTCGTGGCTCGCTCACGCGACCTTCATCACGGGGTTTCTCGAGCCAGGGGTGAGCACATTGCACGTATCAGTATTCTGATACAGTATAGAAGGGATGTGATTCGCGACCGCCACCCGCGACGGAACCCATAGCCCTCGAGCGCTACGAACGATGCCCGTATCCCGACACGACGTTCGGCTCGCCGCCCGGTCCTTCATCCGTCATCCCGGCTTCACCACGACTGCGGTGCTGTCGCTCGCGCTCGCCATCGCGCTCAACACCACGATGTACAGCGTCATCGACGCTTTAGTAAACCCGAAAGTCGAGATGCAGGACCCCGATCGACTCTACCACATCGTGATGTGGGGCGATACCCACCATCGCGTCGACGCGGCCACCAGCGCGTCCTTGCTTCGCGAGGGAGGCGACACCTACGAATCGTCGACGTTCTCGCAATCCAGCGGGATGGGCGGAGTCGCGGTCGAGCACGACAAGCGCTTCGAACAGACCAACGCCCAATTCGTTCCAACAAATTACTTTCGCGTGCTCGGTGTGCGTCCGCTCGCCGGACGCCTCTTTCTCGACGAGGATTTCACCGCGTCGTCGCAACCGGTCGTCATCACCGAACGGCTCGCCGGGGTGCTGTTTGCCGAAGGCAAATCGCCAATCGCGAAGACCTTGGACGTCGACGGCGTGTGGCATCCGATCATCGGCGTCATCAGCAACAACTCGCAGTTCCCCGGCGAACACGTCGACGTCTGGATGCCGTTCCCGCCGGGCACGCAACTGTCGGCGATTGCGTTCAATCTCGTCCGCCTGCGAAAGGGAGTTTCCGCCGAGCTCGCCGATCAGCGTTTGCACGTGCTGTCCACGCGGTTTGCATCGCTGGCGGGAGAGTTGCCGAAGGACGCGTGGTTTCAACTCGTGCCGGCGTCCGTTCCGCAATTCCACTATCGAGGTTTTCATATCGCGCTCATCGCGGCGGTCGTGGCGGTGCTCCTCATCGCGTGTGCCAACCTCGCGAACCTTCAGCTTGCGCGTGGCATTGGTCGCAGCCGCGAACTCGCACTACGCACTGCACTCGGCGCAACCCGCCGCGACATCATCCTCCAATTGGTTCTGGAGAGCGCGCTACTTGGCGGCGCGGGCCTTGTCGCGGGATTGCTGCTGACGTTTTGGGGAGTGCATCTGCTCGCGTCGCGCATTCCGCCGAGTGTCGCGGAATATGTGATTGCGCCGCAGACCAGTTGGCGGGTGCTCGCGTTCGCGATGACGGCGTGCGTGTTCTGTGTCATGTTCGTTGGCCTTCTCCCGGCGATTCGCGTGTCGCGCGTCGATCCAAATGAGCTCCTCAAATCCGGCGCGGGCACGGGCGCGAACAAGAAGAGCCGGCAACAGTATGGCGTGATGGTGATGGTGGAAATTGCGCTATCGTTGGCGCTGCTCAGCGGCGCGGGCATCGTCGTGCGCAGCGCGCTCCATGTGAAATCCGCCTTCAAGACCGACTATGATCTCACGCCGCTCTCCGCTGCATGGGTCATGGCGATACCGCCACGTGACACTGCGGTGCTTGCGGCCGAGGTCTTTGGACAATTGGTCACGCGTATCCGGGCGCTGCCCGATGTGGCCGAAGCCACCGTCTACGGCGGAGGCATTGTCAACAAGGACACCGTGTCCGTGTACGGGCCCGACAATGCCCCGCGGCAGATTGCCGTCCCGCTCTTCAGCTACAAAATGGTCACACCGTCGTATTTGAGAACTTTTCAATTAACAGTCTCAAAAGGGCGCGATTTCATCGAAGGAATGCCCTCGGAGTCGGAAGTCATCGTCGATCAGGAAACCGCCAATGTTCTCTGGCCGGGTGTGGACCCGATTGGGAAGCAAGTCAAGTTCGCTCCAGTCGGCGACAATTCGCCGTGGGTGCGTGTCGTTGGCGTGGTCCGGCAGCAGTCCAAGATGGGCACCGGCTTCAACGCGACGTATCAGACGTTGTTGGGTCAAACAGCAAAGGCGGCGCGCCTCGGGACGATCTACTATCTGCCCAGCACGCGCGACACGCTTCACTTGCGGGGCAATCGCAATCAAGCATTCTTCCTTGCCGTCCGGTCGAAGCTCGAACCGGACCGCATGCCGATCACGCTCAAAACGAACGCCAAGAACTTCGCTCCGTACCGTCTGTTGTTTGCCGAGCGGATGGACGTCTTTTTAGGGATTCGTCGTGAGCGTGAGAGCCACAATTTCGTGGCGGCAACGTTCGTGTCGTTCGCCGCGTTGGCGCTGGCGCTCGCGGCGCTCGGCATCTACGGCATCGTTGCGCATTCGGTTGCGGAGCGCCGCCGCGAACTCGGCGTACGCATCGCGCTCGGGGCGACTCCGCGAAACATTCTCCAGGCGGTGCTGCGCGAGGGGAACGCGCTCGCTCTGGCCGGCCTCGCGGTGGGTCTAATCCTTACGCGATTGACTGTGGATTGGTTAGCCGCGTTCTCACTCGAAGATGCGAAGTATGATGCGCCGCTCTTTGCCGCGATGGGTGCGCTGTTGTTCGGCGTGGCAGTGCTGTCGGCGTTGATCCCCGGGCTGCGCGCGACTCGCATCGATCCGGTGGAAGCGCTCCGCAGCGAGTAGGTGGGGGCTGGCGGCGGGGGTTATGAGCCGCTTGGCGCAGTGCGCTCGCGTGGCGCGTCCGTTTAAACGTTCGCTGCGTCCTCACCAGCGCCAATGTCCGCGTGTGCGAGCAACTCGTCGACTAGTTCGAGCACGTGGGCACCGGCGGTATGCATGCGCCCAAGGGTGTTCTGTTGCGCCGCGTTGGTTTGGCCGGAGACGCCGCTCGCGAGCCGGTCAGTGTAGCCCATCATGGCCTCGAGAGGCGGGCGCAGTTTGTGACTCATGGTCGCGAGAAATGTTGCCTTCGACCGATTTGCTTGTTCGGCTCCTTCGCGCGCCCGCCGTTCAGCCGCCTTGAGATACGCGCGCATGATTGCCTGCGCGCACATCACTCCAAGCGTGAGAACGAACGCACGTTCGTCCTTGTCGAATGTGCGACGTTCGGTCCACGAGAGACCGAGGACGCCTCGCAGTTCGCCGTTCGCCCATACCGGCACCACTGCGGCTGCACCTGCGCCTGCGGCAAGCATCGCTTTCCCCCAATCACCACTTTCCTCCAACGCCTCTGCGGATTCCATAAAGAGTGGTTCACCGCGGCGTGCGACATCTTGGAAGGGTCCCGGCGCGTCGAGCGGTAGTTCCTCCAGTGCTGTTTTCGCCTCGGCAGGAACGCCGATCGCGTGAACGACGTGAAGCGTTGCGTTTGGCGGCGGCGTATCCGGGCCACTCGCGGGCCGAGTCGGCGGGGGGAACGCGCCGAGCGTCACGACAATGGCGCTCGTCGCTCCTAGTGCAGAGAGCGCCTCCTTCTCCACGAGAACGGCGGCCTCATCGGGTCCGGGCGCGTCCGTAAGGGATCCGCTCAAAACGGCGAGCGCGCGCAGCCGCGCACTCGCGCCTGAGACTTGCTCGCGATTGCCGCCGTCCTCCGACCGCGGCGGGTCGTTCGCAAGCGTCAAAGAGGACGGCGATCCACGCCGGCGTCCCGAAGTCCGAACGGTCATGACGATTCTCAGAGGAGCGAGGCGTCGCCAGAAGCGCCGAGATCATGCAACGGGGTCGGAAGGAGACCTCCGTTTCTGCGCTGGTGTCAAACTCGCAGTGTTCACGCGCTGACTGGATGCAACTAACGCACCTATTCGCGACCGGTTCAGCCTCCGGGATCACGGCATCGACCTCGAGCGCGACCTGCGGTTGTTGCGTTGGCGGCCACTTGATGAAAATCGTCAGCACGGCCGTACGGCGTCGATATGAGAATTCCTAAGCCTTATTTCGCACAATATCGATGTATCATGAAGGACCCACCGCTTCGCGATAGACGTCGGCGGTTCCACGCCGCCATTCGAGTCACTGAACGTCGACCCGACGATGCCGATCTCACGTTTCGCCGGACGGGCCAGTTCATCCGTCATGCCGGGTGACGAAAGCGCTCCTGGAATACCTTTGGGTGACTGGAACGCCGCGACACGCGTACCGGTTTCGTTTGACGTGTCATACTGGGATTCAATCCAGCAACTCCGTAGGCAAGCGGGTTTGGTCCATTTGAACTGGTGATTGAAATGACAAGGAACGCGTCTGTCGTGCTTTACATTTTGGCGATGATAGCCGTGATCGTCGGTGTGGATTTACGGTTCCTCGCGAATCGATTCTGGGAACGGCTCATAGTGAACATCGGCATCGTCTTAGTGTTTGCGGCCTTCTATTGGAGATTTTTAAAGCCATCGTGAGCGACCGCTGCATCCGCAATCGAATGGCTCCGCGTTTCCGGCCGCGAGCGACGGTTTGCCTTCAGCCGTCTCGCCTCATTTCGGCGGACCCATGAGCAGCGCGCGCTCGAGGTACGTCGCTTTGCCGTCGGCCTTCGTCAAATACACGACGTTGTGCGGCCCAAAGCCCACGAGCACCTGGTTCTTCGGGAGTTGCACGCGCTCGACGATGTCGCCTTTGCGATCCACCACGTCGTACGTAAAGCCATTCCCCGCGTTGGCCGATGTCGTCGGCAAAATCCAAAGGTGACCGTCGAGATCCGCCATCACTGATCCCGCCTCGATCGGCGGCCAGAACTCCGGAAATTCGCTGTCGGGGACGATTCCAAAGTCCACCTTCATCTGCGGTCCCCCCGGACGCGAAGCGAGGTTCTTGAGTTGCCCGTCAACAACGCGTCTCAAAGAATCTGCCCGTTGCTGTCGCTCGGCGTCGGTGTAACGACGCCAGTCGATCGACATCTTCGCACTGGACCGCTTCGTTCCATCGGGATCGATCCAGTCGATGTGATAGTCGTGCACGCGCACGATCGCGACCGATCCATCGCTCAACAGCGACCACTCGTCCGCCATGCTGAACGGATTCATCACCATATGCATCGTGATGCTGGGCGCGCCGCCGGCCGGATTCTCCTTCATCTCCATTCCGACACGCCCTTGGCTCGGCGTCCTTAGCCAAGCGAGTGTATCGACGCTTCGGGTGTCGAAGTCACCGCGTACGATTGGCGACGAGTCGGGGTTGATTGGAGTCAGCTTGGGCCCTTGACCGCCGGACGCCGCTGGCCCCGCCTGAAGGTTCAACCGGATCATCGTCCGATAGATGAGGCGTCCCTTCGAGTCGAAGCCGGGGCGGCCGAACGCGCCCGGGGTTCCCAAATAGATGAGATCCTGCGCGTGCGGCGGTGCCATGGACCGCACCTGCTTTCCGGTGGCGTCGAGCACGAGGAGTGCGTTCGCACCGAAATCCGGCAGCAACGTCGAATCTCCCAAATACGGAATGAGACCCGTGGTGCGAATGGGGATCGAACCCGTGCCCGCTCCGGAATCGACGACGAGCGTGAAGCTCCTCAGCGTCGAATCGAACGCGTACACGCGCTGCCGGCCTGCCGCGCCGACGATCACGTGCCCGTCGGACGTTGCGCGGACGCTCACGGCCTGCCCGACGTCCTCCGTGCTCGTCGCGAGGATTGGGCCGATGGTCCGGATGGGAATCGGAGCCTGCGCACCGGCGGTCGCGGCAAGCGTGATTGAAAGAATTCTAAAGTAGCGCACGAGAGAATCTCTGTGTGGGAAAGGTGAAGCTCAACGGATGAAGAAATTGCCACCGTCGCCTGCGGTCGATGAGCGCAGGAACTTCAGCACCCGGTCATCGAGATAGTTGAGAAGGAGGTTTGGCAGCTTGCGCTTCTGCTCCGGCGTGAGCAGCTCGCGCACGCTCGGCACGATCGCCAACAGGTAGTCCATCGTCTGCTCGCGCGCCACGACGTAGTGGTGGTACGCATCCCCGTGACTGTATTGATCGGGCTCTGCCTCAAGGGCTTTCGCCGCCGGCGTCCATACTGAATCGGCATACCGCGTGAACTTGGTGCTGAGCGTCGCGAGACTGTCCGCCTGCTTTCGGGTCAGCTTCAGCGAGTCCGGCTGCGCGAGAATCATCGACATTGGATTCGGTATCGACGATGTGCCGAACGACTTGAACGACTGCGCGGTCTGCTTGGTGCCCGGTCGACCTCGGCCGTTGTCGAGCTGCTGCGTCAGCATCTGCCGCTCGCGCGTGAAGCCAATGTCGTAGCTGACGTTGATGCTGACGAATGCCGCCGAGCGCGACGCGGACTGTTGCGGTCGCGTCGAGCCGAATCGGTCGTTCACAGAATACTTGAATTGCTTCGACACCGGGTCGAAGCCACGCACGAACAGCAAATTCTGATCGGGTTGGATGTCCTGCCCCCATCCGCGGGTGTTCGCGTTGCCATGCGCGATGAGATCGGCGATGGCGAGCGGGTTGGTGAAGTTGATGACGATGTTCGCGCGCTTCGGCAATCGCACCTTTTGCGGATTGAGACTGACGCGAAGATTGGCAGTCGTGCTCCACGGCGCCTGGCATGTCGCGCGCGAGGCGAGCTGCTGCAACTGTGACGCGAGACAGCTCTTCGCGGCCGGCGCGCCATTGGCGAGCAACGACCGCATCGACGACGCAAGGGCGGTGTCCGCTGTGCGCGCCGGATCAAAGATGAATGCGCGATCGTTGAAGTACCCGTCGCCGTTGACGTCGCCGGCGATCATGGGGGTGAAGAGTGCTCCGGATCGTACGGTCGTGCCAACCGTGATGTACAACAGGTCGGCGACCGGAATCGTGTTCCAGTTAACCGTGAACTGGTGCTTGCCCTCCGCCGTGTGCGGTCCCCATTGACGATCGAAGGGATTGCCGGCGGTGCTTCCCGCGCCGCTGAAGCCGTAGAACTGATCGCGGACGTTCAACAGCGAATAGCTGAAGTCCCAATGCCAATACTTGTTCGTCGTCACCGGCGTCACTTTCAGCACGAACTGTGTCGATGCGGAATGCAGATCCGATCGGTTCGTGACGACGTTTTGGAACGCCGCCGACCGGCGCGAGTTGGCGATTGAGATCGTGCCGGTGCTGGGAACGATCGCCGACGGATCGACGAAGACCTGACGCCCCGCTTCAGCGGGGAGCGTGAAGCCGCCTGCCGGATTGAGATTGATATCGACGATGCCCGCCTGATTCATGTTCCACGAATACACGCCCTGGAGGCCGAGCACGAAGCGGCTGTCCAGCACTGGGGCGGACCAATCGGCGGCCGTCCGCAACGACCGCGGCTGCTCGAACTGCCGGTCATACGCCACGACACTCGGCGTACTCGTTGAAAAGACGCTGCCGCCGCTGTTGTCCGCGCATGCTCCCGGAATGGTCTTTTGATCGAGCGCGTACGAGCTCCAATTCGGAATCGGCGCCGAGGGGCCGACGCAGGCAATCGTGCGCGTCGACGTCGGCAATCCGGTCTGCGACACGGCATCCGAGAGCAAGTTCGCCGAACCGACATTTTGAAAGATGCCGGCCACCGCGTGGATCACCGCGAGCGGTGCCCGTGCGGCGCCAGGAACGTACGCGATGGTCGGCGCGGTTCCGTAGGTCCATTGCATGCCGACGCGCGGGCTGAAATTGACGCGGTTGGGTGCGACGTCGTTGCGAATGCCAAACGTGTCGCGCACCGCGGCATTGAAGCTGGGCCGCGTGAGAAACCGATTGCCATCGGCGCGAACGCCGTATTGCACCTGGACCGTGCTCGTCGGACGCCACGCGTCGCCGACCGAGAGACCCGCGGTGACTTGGTCGCTCGGAAAGTGAATCGACGAGAGCGTTCTCGTATACGCCGCCGGTGAGCCGGCATCGAGGTCGGCGAGCGAATTGAACGAAAATGCCCCGAGCGACGCGGCGACGTCCGAGGTATTGTGCTCCCGCGAGACGCTCGACGCGATCTTTATAGTATGCTTATTGTCGTTGCTGAACCACTGGAGCTGGTTGCTGAGCTGCAGCGCCTGATTCGACACGTCGCTGGGCTGCGCGCCGCCGCCGAACGACAGCGTCTTGATCGACGTCGTGCCGTCGGCGAGCAGCGATCCGACGCGGACGTTCCCGGTGGGGTAGTCGAGATAGGGAGCCTGCGACTGCTGCTGAAGCGCGACGCCGAGCGTGGTCTGCGACAGGACGCCGAACCCGAAATAGTTCGAGTGTTGCAGCGACGCCGACGTCGACCAGCCCTCCGCCTCACCGGTTTGCGCCGGAGTCCTCGTGAGCATCTGCACGCCGCCGCCGGTCGGCTGCACATGCACGTGGCCGCCGAACAGGCCCAGCGTAACCGAGTTGCCGGTGCCCGACGAGCTGGGCGTGAAGTCGATGTTCGCTTGGTAATTCAAGTTGTCGGTCGCGCGCAGCGTCGGAGCATTGTCGATCGAGACAGGCACTCCCTTGCGCCGAAGTATCCCGATCAGCCGTGACGCGGAATCTGCCGCGACGCCGGCCGACTGCAACCCGAGAGGACTGGTATTCAACAATGTCAACATGTCGGCAAACGTTCGCTGCGCCGAGTACGAGGCGTTGTAGAACGCCTTGTCGGGTTGAATGGGCCCGCGAAGGTTTCCGCCGAACCGCAGCGTCGTCGACTTTTGGCCCGACGAATCCGCTCCCTGATCCGTCCACTGGAGATCGGGGCCCGTGCCGTACCCGCTCAGTCCACGGAAGGAATAGTTGGATCCGGGGATCGACTGCACGTTGATTTGCGCGCCGGAGAATCCGCCGCGCGCCGGATCGGCCGGAAATTGGCTGAACGTCACACGCACTTGCGCGTCTGGCGGCAGCGAGCTCACTCCAGAACCGAGTCCATTGAAGGTCGTGTTGTTCTGATCGCCTCCGAGTCCGAACGCGGAGAACATGTCGGCCTGACCGTCCATTCCCGGGATGCGTTGAATGCCGGGGACCGTCGCCGCCATTGCCGCCAGATTTCCCGCTTGATCGGGGGGCACGGCCGCCGAGTTCGACGTGAGAGGCTTGTCGCCTCCGCTGACGTCGGCGCCGGTGGAAGCGCGATTCACCAGCGCGCGATTGGCGGCCGTGACGTTGACCGCGTCGAGCGTGACGACAGCCGAGGTCAGGCGGGCATCGGCGAGCATGATCTGCTCGTCGCCGACTTTCCGGATCTCGAATCTGCGTTTGTTGAAGCCGAGCTTTCCGACTTCGATCCAGTAGTCGCCCTCGCCGTTGACGAAAATGAGCTGGAAGCGACCGTTCTTGTCGGTTTCAGCGTTTTTAGAAATGCTTCCTTGATAGGAGGTCGCGTTGATACGCGCGCCCACGATGGGAAGCGAGTCGGGGCCGGTGACGCGGCCGCGGATGATGTCGGTTGACTGCTGGGCCGAGGCGGGGGCGGCGAAGAGCGCGGCCCAGGCGGCGACGACCAATAAATGGCGGGGTTCCACAGGGACAACTTACGGCTGGGGAGAGAAAAGGTTGCGCAAGGCTTGGGGTTGCGAGGCGCCCATACCGACAAAATGATGGGAGTCCACTCTTCGGCGGTTATGCAGAGCCACTCGAACGAGTCGCGGATGTTGGCTCACGGGCCAACTACATCCTCGAGGCCGACGACTCCGCGAGTTCAGGTTGCTGCACCGCCAGAGTGATGCGCGGTCGGCCGCGCTGAAACGTCACCCGCAGGTTTCGGTGCGTCACCAGATAGTGAACGCCAACCATCGCCGCCGCCCACCCCGCTACTGCGCCGACGCCGAGCGCCCATCGGGGTCCGAACGTGTCGGCAACCCACCCGACGATCGGCGCGCCAATTGGCGTCCCTCCCAACGCGATGGCGAGATAAATCGCCATCACTCGTCCACGCATTGCCGCGTCGGTGGATAGCTGCACCGTCCCGTTCGCCGTCGTACTAAAGGTCTGCGCCGAGATGCCAACGATCATCAGGGCAATCCCGAACAACCAGTAGTTCGGCATGATTGCGGCAAGCGCGCATCCAACACCGAAGAACGTGGCGCCCACGAGCAGCAACGTCATGCGCGGCTTCTCTCTGCCGGCGGAAAGCAGCGCGCCGCAGACGGACCCGATCGCCATCGTCGACGTCAACACGCCGTACTCACCCGCGCCGGCGTGAAACACGGTGACGGCCATCGTCGATATGAATATTGGAAAGTTAAGACCGAACGTGCCGATGAGGAACAGCATGGACAGAATAGCCATCAGGTCCGGCCGCCTGCGCACGTAGCGAAACCCCTCGGCCAAACTGCCGCGCGTTCTCATTGCTCTCGTTTGCACGTGAAGTTCGTGAACACGCAGAAAGAACAGCGACGCGATCACCGCGGCGAAGGACGCTGCGTTGATGAGAAACACCCATCCCGACCCGACGATGGCGATGAGAACACCAGCGATTGCCGGACCGATCATTCGCGCTGCATTGAACGACGTCGAGTTCAACGCGACGGCGTTCGACAGGTGTGCCTCGGCGACGAGCTCCGACACGAAGGTCTGCCGCGCCGGCGCGTCGAACGCGGCGACGCAGCCGAGCAGCAGTGCGAACACGTAGACGTGCCAAAGTTGCAGAACGCCCGCGATCGTGAGGATGCCCAACCCGAGCGCCAGCGCCCCCATCGACGCCTGCGTCGCAATGAGCAATTTACGAAGGTTGAAATGATCGGCGGCAAAGCCGGTCAGCGGCAGCAAGAGCACCTGCGGCCCGAATTGAAGCGCCATGACGATGCCCACGGCGGTCGCGTTGTTGTGCGTCAGCTGCGTGAGCACGACCCAGTCCTGCGCGACGCGCTGCATCCACGTGCCGATGTTCGAGACGATCGCGCCGCCGGCCCACACGCGATAGTTGTAGTTGTTGAGCGATCGGAATGTGCCCTTCATGACGTCATTCTGTTGTGCCGCCGGCATAGATTGAGCGCGCCTCTATCACGCTCCTCGTTCATTGGCGTCGAGCAGCGCGACGATCGCCCGTACTGGCGAATCGTCCTCCCGCGGCGCGGGTCTCCGTGAGCACCGCCACGGTGGCGCCCATCGAGCGTGATCGCGGCGGTTGAGTCAATCGATCGTTTGCCCATGCTCATACCGGCTACTCGCGGTGATCCGATCGAGCAGCGCGGCCCGGCGCGCCGGCCATACGCCGAATAGCACTCCAACGCCCGCGGCGAACAAGAACGCGATCAAGATCGCTGCGCCTTTGATCGTCGTTTCCCACCCGAACGACTGAAGCGAGCGCATCGCGTTCCATCGCAATGACGAGAAGGCGACGAGAACGACTTCACCGAATGACATCCAGCGCTCGCCGCGCGAGCCGTCCGGGTCTCCCGTCACCGGACCGGTTCATAGATTCGAAGGACAGGTTTACCGTCGATGTTCTCGAGCGGCAGGTAGATGTAGTGCGTCCTCGTGTCGACGGCCACCGTATGCGCGTGTGGTGCACGAACCTCACCGATCGGTTTGAGCGTCGTTCCGTCGAGCCAGAACGCCGACAGCACTCCGCCCTCGGATGCGACGTACAGGCGCCGCCAGGCGGCGTCCCATGCAAGGACATCGGGTGTTTCACCCACTTGGTGCTCGTCGACCACTTTCATCGTGCGCAGGTCGATCACCTGCAGCGCGGCGTTACCCTCGGATGACATGAACAAGAGACGGCCGTCCTCATCGAGCGTGAAGCCATGCGGATGCGCCGACCCTGCGAGATCGTATCGTTGCACGATCTTTTCGGTGGCCGGGTCGATCGCGACCACCTGTTTGGTCGTCTGCACCGTCACGAGAATGCAATGTGACACGGAGTCGTAGTGCGTATTGCCCGCCTCGCCGCCGAGCTCGATGGTGGAAAGCTTCGTTCCCGTCTTGGCATCGATCGCGACGTCGGCGGCTCCCGATTCATCGGAGACAAATACCTTGTCGACACCCGGTGCAAAGGCGATTCCATCGGGAAAGCGAATCCCTGAAACACGCGACGTCACCTTGAGCGTTCTGTCATCGATGATCGCCACCTCGTGCGTGCCGGCCGCCGAGACATATACTTGATGGTGTGAGGGCACGGCCCAAACGCCGGTGGCTCGCGCGAGATCCATGATCTCGGCGATGACGCGGCCGCTGTCGGTATCGAAGACGATGGTTCGCCCCGCATTCATGTGATTCATGTAGATGCGGCGGGTACCGGCATCGAAGCTCTGATAGTCGAAACGATTCGCGGGGCCGGGCAGTGGAACCTCGCGCAGCAGCGTGAGACCGGACTTTGGCATCGGCTGCGCGGGGCGCGCCGGCGCGTGCCATGACGGCGGGGTCAGCGAAGCCGGCGTCGCGTAACACCCGGGCACAGCGGCATGCGCCGCGGCGATCCGGGCGGTGAAGACGACGAACGAGTGCATGTGCATGTGCATGTCCCTGTCCGTGGGTTCAGGCCGCGTCGCCCGGCGGGAGAATGTGTTTCTGGTTGAATACAACGAAATCATCGGGCGATCAACTCGAGCGAGATCCACCGCCGAAAGAGTGCCAATCCCCTCGTGCGGAATGTATCGGCTGAGCAGCGGCGCGGCCGCTCCTGGTGCCAGTCCGGCACGCGCTGAGGGTACGTCGAGATTTTGCCCGATGCGGAGCGATTGATGTAGAAACTCCTATTGATTGCGAGCGGATCGTTCCTTTTCGGCCGAGGCGCTTCGCCAGTGAGGGCGGCCTGTTGAACGGCGAAGTGTGGCTCGAGACCGCGCAATGAGCTCGACGTGCCGGTGACTAGCGCTCGACGAAACGGCGCGCGAGCTGTGCACGTCGACTCTTTGCGTTTCGCGGTCGGTTGGGAAGTCGAGCTCGCGGCGGATCTTCCGTCGCA
>JBDTAE010000019.1:0-16157 GCA_039924785.1 Gemmatimonadaceae bacterium
GCGCGCGATCTCGACCTGCTTGTTGCGGCGCCGGTCGATTGGCTGAAATTCTATCTCGCCAAATTGTCGGAGACGCTTGTCCATTCGAGCTGGATGGTCGTGCTCATGGCCGTGCCGATATTCTCCGCGTACGGCGTGGTGTACTCCGGCGGATTTCTCTTTCCGCTCGTCGTCGTCGGGACGTTTCTTCCGTTCCTGATGGTTCCGGCAATCATCGGCAGCGCGATCACGCTCGTGCTCGTGAACGTGTTCCCCGCGCGGCGCACGCGCGACATTCTGAGCGTCATCGCGGTGCTCGCGGCGGGCGGGATCGTCGTGATGTTCCGACTCGTACGACCGGAGCGACTCGCGCGGCCCGAAGGATTCCGCTCACTCGTCGACTTCATCACGATCCTTCGCGGACCCACCTCTCCGATGCTGCCGAGTGAGTGGGTGCAGCAAGCGGTGATGTCGTGGCTGGCGCCAAGGAACGATTTGCTCCCGTACTATCTGCTGTGGTCGACCGCGGCTGCCGCCTTTGTGCTCGGCGCCGGCTTGCATTGGTGGCTCTACCCGAAGGGTTTCAGCAAGGCGCAGGAAGGCGCCGAGAAGTGGGTGCGGAGCGGCGCGATGGGTCGGTTCGGGCGTGCGGCGCTCTCGCCATTCGGTGTCGTGCGACGTGAGCTTTTGCTCAAGGAGATCCGCGTCTTCTTTCGGGATACGACCCAGTGGTCGCAACTCATTCTGCTGGCCGTGCTGGTGATGGTGTACGTATTCAATATCAAGTTCCTTCCGTTGCGCGGCGAGGGAATGACGTTCTTTCTCGTGAACGTCGTGCCGTTTCTGAATCTGGTGCTCGCGGGGTTCGTGCTGGCGTCGATCGCGGCGCGGTTCATCTTCCCTGGCGTGAGCTTGGAGGGACGCACGTTCTGGCTCCTCAGATCGAGCCCGATGTCGATGCGCGAACTCTTATGGGCGAAGTTCTGGGTCGGAACGCTGCCGCTGCTGATTCTCGCGCTTGGCATCGTCGGCGTGACTGATTTTCTGCTCAAGGTCACGCCGTTCATGATGGTCGTTTCGATCTTCACGATCACCTTCATGACGCTGGCGCTCGCGGGGCTGGCGATCGGTTTCGGGACGCTGTTCCCGCAGTACGCCACGGAGAACGCCGCACAGATCCCGACCTCCTTCGGTGGACTCCTATTCATGATGAGCTCCGTCGCGCTGATCGGCGGGATCGTGATGCTCGAAGCACGTCCGGTCTACTCGTACCTCAGCGCACAAGCCTTCGGCACCAAGACGGATCCCGTGGCGATGATCCTCGGTTTCGGGCTGGCGTTGGCCTTGTGCGTAACGGCCACTGTCGCGCCGGTGCGCGTTGCGCTGCGCCGGTTGGACCAGGGCGAGACCTGATTAACCGTTGAACGGGCGGGTGTTGGCACGCGGAAACGGTGGATTCAGGTTCTTTAAAACGGGTGTGACGCGCCTCGGGATGCCCGGGTCTTTCTGCCGGATTCGCGAAAAGGTTCGCGACCTCGTCAGTACGCCAGGACAATACTCGCACTCGGTCGATCAGTGTGAGTTGAACCACCCCACCCCTCCGGAGGAAGTCCCATGAAGCGCATCTCTCTCGTCGCCGCGGCCGCGTTGCTCGTCGCCGGCGCCCAGCTCCACGCCCAGACGACCACCAAGCAGGACACCACCAAGAGGAAGGCTGCTTCGACCTCGATGGCCAAGCCGACCGCGACGAAGATGGCCGCCAAGCCCGCCATGGCCAAGGACACGACCAAGTCCGCCATGAAGAAGAAGAGCAGCAAGAAGGGCATGAAGAAGGACACGACTGCGAAGAAGGCGGCGCTCTAAGCTGCTAGCTCGCTAGAAGCTGGTCCCCGCAGTTCACGCAGTACCGCGCGTCTCGCGCGTCGACAGGTGCGCCGCAACCGGCGCACCTGTCGTGTAAGTACCGTCCACAGTTCGAGCAAAAGGCAGCGTCCGTCTCTGGTCGCGGACCGCACTCGGGACAGGACTTGTGCGTCGCGCGATACGCTCGCAGCGCCGCCTCGATCTCGTCGTCCACCTCGGCTCCGCCGGGAGCCGCATCGCGTCGCATCGCCATTATCGCCTCCGCGGTGTACCGCGCTTTGAGATCGTCGTAGTCGGCACCCGAGAGTTTTCCGGTCGCGCGATCGAATTCGATCTCGCGCAGCGCCGTCACTGCTCCGTCTCGATCGCCGGCGCCCGCCGGAGCAATTCGCGCGGCGGGCCGTCGCGTCACGCCGAAAAACAGCGGATAGAGAACATACGCCAGCGCGCCAAACGCAAGCACGGTTCCGACGATGAGTGGCGTCATCAGTCGTCGCCGCTCTTTACCGCGGCATCGAGCCGCGCCAGCTCGTCCGGCGTCGCATCGACGATGGCACCGAGACCGGTCAGGCCGCTGCCGGAAGACACGCCAGACGCCGGGCGTTTCCAGCTCTTGAGCAGAATGGCAACAACAACTCCTCCAACGACCACCGCGGCGCCAGGCACGAACCACGCAAGCAGGCCGAAGCCCGATTTCTTCGGCGCCATGAGAACCCGTTCACCGTACGCGCCGACGAACGCATCGATGATCTCCTGCGCGTTATACCCGCCTTTGACGAGCGCCATCACGTCGCGATGCATCGCGGGCGACACCTGGCAGGAGAAGTCCGTCGTGCGACAGGCGAACACGTCGAGCGTGCAGCCGCATTGACAGCGAATGTGGTGCTCGACATCGTCGCGCTGGTCATTCGTCAGGAACGACGTCGCGCCCGGCTTCGGAGGCAGAGTCACCGGTTTCGCGGCGCTCTGATCCATCGCGAAGAGATTCGTCGTGTCGCGCACCATGCTCGAATCGCGCATCGTCGCGCCCGGACGTGACCCGCCACCTTGCGCTCGCGCGCTCCGAGCCACCACGAAGATGCTCGTCGCCCCCGCGACAACGCCGGCGAGAAAGCCGCGGCGTGTCATCTGGGGAACTATCAAAGCCCGCGACGTCATACAGAAACTGGAATGTCGCTCAACGCGGCCATCTGGCGACCGGGCGCCATGGCCGCGGCATACTCCGCTTGCACGCGGCGCTTCTCGGCCTGCGGCCACATCACGATCAGACCGCCGAACATCATGACGAGACCGCCGGCCCACACCCAGACGACGAGCGGATTGAAGGTCACGCGCAATTCGGCGGTATCGTTCCCGCTGACGCCGGCCAGCACCACGTACGTGTCGAGCTTGGCCGTCGAGTGAATTCCAACTTCAGTGATCGGCTGAAACAGCGCGTTCCTTTGCGAGTCGAGATACTGTCGTTTCTCACTCGAGATGAGACCCACTCGCTTGCCGTCGACGAAAGCTTCGAGCGCAATGCCGATGAGGTCGCGATCCCGCTCGCTCCCCGTCGAAACACCTTGGCTGACGAAATGCCAGCGTCGGCCGTACGGATCGACGACATCGAACGCTTCGCCCGTCTTGAGCGTGACCTCGTGCTCTCCCTTGAACGCCATTCCCGCGAACGCCGCAAACAGCATTACGATTCCGGCATGCACGATATAGCCGCCATACCGGCGGCGATTTCGGCCGACCAACCGCAAGAACGCGGTGACCAGCGGCTCATTGTGAATCGACCGTCGCGCGCGTACGCCTTTATAGAACTCCTGAACGATCGTGCCGGTGACGAAGCCGCAGAGCGCGTAAGCAACCAGCGGGTACGGGGCGCGCATGCCCATCGCAACCAACGCAACGGCGACGATGACGCCCGTTGCCGCTGGCAACACGAATTGTCGCTTCAGATTCGATACCGACGCCTTTCGCCAGGCGATGAGGGGCCCAACGCCGGTCAGCGCGAGAAGCAGCAGGCCGAGCGGAATGTTCACCGAGTTGAAGAACGGCGGGCCGACAGCGATCTTCGGCTTGCCCGCCCACTCCGAAAGAATCGGAAAAACAGTTCCCCAGAGCACGGAGAACGCGATGCCGCACAGCATCAGATTGTTGTAGAGAAACGCCGCCTCGCGACTCACCATGCTCTCGAGCTCGGCCGTTGTCTCGAGGTCGTGCAAACTCGACCCGACGAGATAGATCGTGATGCCGGTCGCCATGAAAAAGAACGTCGCGAACCACGGCCCGACCGGCGATTGCGCAAACGAATGCACGCTCTCGACCGCGCCGCTTCTCGTGATGAACGTCCCGAAGATCGCGAGCAGAAAACTCACGACGATGAGCACGACGTTCCATTTTCTGAGCATGCCGCGCTTTTCCTGAACCATGATTGAATGCAGGAACGCGGTGGTCGTCAGCCATGGCAAGAGCGAAAGGTTCTCGACGGGGTCCCACGCCCAGTAGCCACCCCATCCGAGCTCCGCATATGCCCACCACATGCCGATGATGATGCCGATCGTGAGGAAGAACCAAGACAGGAGCGACCAGCGCCGAACGACCCGCAGCCACTCGGCGTCGAGCTTTCGCGCGAGCAGGGCCGCGATCGCGAACGCGAAGGGAATCGCCGTGGCCACATAGCCCAGATACAGAATGGGCGGATGAATCGCCATGCCGGCATTCTGCAGCTGCGGATTCATTCCCCGGCCGTCGATCGGCGTGAACGGCAGGCGCGTGAATGGATTCGTCTTGACGCACGTGGTGACAATGAAAAACACGAGGATCGCCGAAATGGTGCCCGTCGCCCACGGAATCAATTCACGATTCTTTGAACGACTCGTCGCGATCGCGGTCGCGCCGTACATCGAGAGAATGAGCGACCAGAACAGCATCGATCCGGCCTGGGCGCTCCAAAACGCGGTGAACACGTACACGCTCGGCATGTCGGAGCTGATGTGCCCCGCGACATATTCGAGGGAGAAGTCACGCGAGAGCAGCGCTGTCCACAGACCGACCGACGCGAGGAGCACCATCGCGAACGTCGCGTACAAACCGCGCACTCCGCTGTCGATCAGATCGTCGCGGCGCGACGCGCCGCCCGCGAACGACACCGTCGTCGACCAGACCGCCATGAGAAGCGCGACCCAGAGCGACAGCTCGCCGATCAGAATCACGAGCCGCTCGCGCGCGTCTTGTACGCCGGTGTGAGGCAGTACACGCCGGTGTCGTTGATCGAACTCACGATGAGATAGGCCGCGGCGCCGAGGACGATCGCGCTCCGATGAGAAATTTCGTGCGTGGCTTCATGCGTTGCCCTCGCGAAGACTCGCTCCCTCGCGCGTCGTATTGTCGCGGAGCGCCTCTGAAAACTCGACCAAGCCCCAATATAGCGTTTGCGTCCTGCCGCTCGCTCACGGATCCGTTCGTCGCAACAACACGGTCATCGACGCGATTCCCACCGCGTCCCACGTGAGGTCCTTGAGACTGAACTCTCCGCCTGCATGCCGGTCGGACAACTCCTTCCCGACGCTGATGCTCCCGGCGACGAACGTTGCGCCGGCGAGCGCCTGCCCGCGCGATAGACCGGTCGCGCGCAGGCCGCCGAACGACGCGCTTTGCACCAGCGCCGCTGTAAAGAAATGCTTCGCTTTGTCCGACGAGAACCAGCTGTCGCCGCGCGGATGTTCGTCGCCGAAATGCAGCGCGAAGACGAGAACGAATGCATGCATCTACGCAACACTCCTCGATTTTGCGGGACCATTGCCGGCTGTGGTCGCGCTCTCCTGGACCTGTTCCTTCGTGATGCCGGCGTCGCGCAAGCGCTGCCCTAACAACCGAATCGCTCGGTTGAGCAGCTTCGGATGATCGCCTTGATAGATCCAGCTGCTCGCGCCCGACGGATGCGGGAGTGGAATCACGTTCACGCTGCCACCCGCGGTTTGAATCGAATGCTCCCTGCCAATCAACTCGTCGAGCGGAACATTGGGCAGGAATCGAAGAATCGCGAGTTTCCCAACGGGAATCACGAGCTTCGGTCGAATGATCGCCAACTCAGCGTCCAGCCACTGGCCGCAACGCGCCTGCTCCTGCGGCGACGGAACACGATCGCCTCGCCCGCTCCTGTTCGGCCCCGGAAAGCAGCGCGTGACGGCGGCGATATAAATACGCTCACGCGCCGTGATTTCATCGACGCCCGCTCGCTCGAGCCAGCGAAACAACGTCTTCCCCGCGCGACCCGCGAACGCGCGGCCGCCTACGGCTTCAACTTTTCCAGGCGCCTGGCCGACAAGCATTGCGCGCGGAGCTCGCGACGCCGACAGAATCGGCACGATGCCCGGCGCGTGATTGCAGGCGCGGCACGCCGAAAGCGACATGCAATGCGCGTCGAGTAGTGTTGAGAGTTTACTCACGCATCACCGCGGCCGTCGCGCGCCCAGGACACCGCCGCGCGAACCGCGCGCTGCCAGCCGTTCATCAAACGTGCAACGTCGTCGCGAGACATGCTCGGCGTAAAGGTCGTGAACGTTCGCGTCGCGAGAAACGCATCGACGTCCGGCCACACGCCGGCGGCCAGTCCAGCGAGACCCGCCGCGCCCAGCGCCGTCGTCTCCACCATGTCAGGCCGCTCGACGGGAACGCCAAGTACGTCTGCCTGAAACTGCATGAGCCAATCGTTGACGGTGGCGCCGCCGTCGACTCGAAGTCGCTCGAACGACGCACCGCTCGCGTCGCGCAGGCTCTCGAGCACCTCCGCCGTTCCATACGCCATTGCCTCGAGTGCCGCGCGCACGAGATGCGCGCGCGTCGATCCCCGCGTGAGGCCCACGATCGTCCCGCGCGCGTCGGGCTCCCATGTCGGCGCGCCGAGTCCGGTCAGCGCGGGGACGAAATACACACCGCCGGTCGAGTCGATCGAACGTGCGAGAACCTCCGCGTCGCTCGCCTTCTCGAGGAGGCCGAGCCCGTCGCGCAACCACTGGACAGCTGCTCCCGCGATGAAGATCGCAGCTTCGAGCGCGTATGCCGGACCGCCCGTCGCGTCACATCCGATCGTCGTGAGCAAACCCTTTCCGCCCGCGGGTCGTTCGCCACCTGCGTTCAATAGAAGGAACGCGCCGGTGCCATACGTGTTCTTTCCCGTGCCGCGATCGCAGCAACCCTGTCCGAACAGCGCAGACTGTTGATCGCCGGCGATTCCAAGAATTGGTATTTCAGTACCGAAAAAACTTGGCAACGCCGATCCAAAGCTTCCGCTCGACCGCCGAACCTCCGGCAGAATCTCCATCGGAACGCGGAACAGGTCGCACAGCTCCTTGCTCCACTCGAGACGATCGATGTCGTACAACATCGTGCGCGACGCGTTCGTCGGATCGGTCGCGTGCACCGCGCCGCCGGTGAGCTGCCATACGAGCCACGTGTCGATTGTCCCCGCTGCGAGCTCCTCGCAATCATATCGGTAGAGCAGCCTCTGCTCCTGGAGCAGCCACTCGAGCTTCGTCGCCGAGAAATACGCGTCAACGACGAGGCCCGTACGTTTGGCAATCCAGTCCGCCTGCGGTGCGAGCTCCTGGCAGCGCGGCGCCGTTCGTCGGTCCTGCCAGACGATCGCGCGATGGACCGGCGTTCCAGACGCGCGCTCCCAGATCACGACGGTCTCACGCTGATTCGTGATGCCAATCGCCGCCGGCGTCCCGCCCGACTCGGCGATCGCGTCTCGCGCCGCGCCCAGCACGCAGTCGAGGATCTCGGTTGCGTCGTGCTCGACCCAACCCGGCTGCGGAAAATATTGAGGAATCTCGCGGTAGCCGCGACCGGCCACGTGACCGTCTTCGCCGATCATGAGACAGGTGGCGCCCGTCGTTCCTTCGTCGATGGCGAGGACGTATCTCATCGCGCGCAATGTGAGAAATGGTATGGCGCGCGGAACACGCCGGCGTCGCTGATGATCGCCGATACGAGCTCCGCGGGCGTGACGTCGAATGCGGGGTTGTACACGGCCACACCGGCGGGGGCCGTCGCGAAGCCAAACGACTCCGTCACCTCTTCAGCCGCGCGCTGCTCAATATGAATATCCTCACCGCGCGCGGTCGCGGGATCGAACGTGCTCGACGGAGCAGCGACGTAAAACGGTCGGTCGAAGTACGCGGCCGCCGTCGCAACGGAGAGCGTTCCGATCTTGTTCGCGACGTCACCGTTCGCCGCGATACGATCGGCGCCGACGATGCAGAGGTCGACCTTGTCCGCCCGAAAGAGAGATGCGGCCGCTCCATCCACGAGCACGGTGACGGCAATTCCCGCCCGGCGCAATTCCCATGCGGTGAGCCGGCTACCCTGCAGCAGCGGACGCGTTTCGTCGGCAAACACTTCGACGCGTTTGCCTTGTTCCACCGCGACGTAAATCGCCGCGAGCGCCGTACCGATGCCGCCAGTCGCGAGCGCGCCGGCGTTGCAATGCGTGAGCACACGCGCCCCGTCGGGGATGAGCTCCGCACCGTATTCCCCAATGCGCCTGCACATCGCGACGTCCTCCGCGCGAATCTCATTCGCTTCTCGCACGAGACACGAGCGCAAATCGTGTCCACCGTCGACCGCGCGTGCCGCGCAGCCGAGCATTCGATCGAGCGCCCAGCCAAGATTCACCGCGGTCGGTCGCGTCGCGCGAATTCGTTCCGCCGCGAGTGAGACGGCCTCCAGCTCTCCCGCCACGCGGCCTTCACCCGTCGCAAGCGTCAGCCCCATCGCGCCCGCAATTCCGATGAGCGGTGCGCCGCGAACGGCGAGCGTTGAGATCGCTTCGCACACTTCGGCGACGGTGCGCAGATCGCGATAAGTCTCGTGCAAGGGCAGCAGCCGCTGATCGAGAATACGAAGTCCGCCGCCGTCTTCGGTCCACGCGATGGGTTGAATGACATCCATGCCGCGAAACGTAGAATTCGACCGGTGGCAGCGTAAGCTTCCTATGGGTCTCCGGGCGATTCTGCGACTGGGCAAGCAAATCGTTCCGTGCAGGGCGAGATCCTGCGCCCGCGGAAAAAGCACGGACTCGACTACGACTTTAGCGGAAACACAATGCCCGTGGATGATTGTATTCCCGGGGAAGAGTGCCGTCGTTGTTTTTTTCGCGCCCCGACCACACACATTCTTGTCGAAGTCGCGTCAAAAGAAACAACATTCCAGCGCATCCACGGTGCCGACGGCCGTTTCGCCAGGCGGGATGATCAGCGCGTTGTCGCTTTTTTCCATTCCGCGCAATTCCGCGGCTAAGGCTGAGGCTAACGGTCAACCCGCTACTCTCGACGCGCGCGCCGCCGTTCCGGAAAGTGCTCGTCGAGAAACGCGATCAACGCCTTCTCTTCAGGCGAGTGCGCCCGTCCACGATTCGCCGCCAAGCGACGGGCGTGTGGAAGCGCGATCGTCTCGCCATCATCCAGGTAACGCGCGACGACAATCGGATGCACGTACGACTTGCGCGTCATCGCCGGAGTGTTGCCGAGCTCCGTCGCGACCAGACGCATCGCAAGCGCGACGTTTCGCTTCGCCTCCGTGTCGCTTTTCGCCGGGCCGAGCTCGGCGAGCACCGTCGCGCCGCGAAGCGTGCCGCCCCACGTGCGGAAGTCTTTGGCGCTGTAGCTGCCGATGCGTCGACGCATGTAGTTGTTGACGTCGCGCGCCGTAATGACGCGCCACGTACCGTTTCGCTTGAAGCGAAACAGCCGCGTCCCCGGCGTTTTCATCTGCCTGCCGAGGAGCTTCGCGAGCTCGGGATCGTGCACGATCTGTCGCTGCTTGATGCTTCCCTTGCCCCGATAGACGAGGGACATCAGGCCATTCTTCACCTGCACGTGCGACTTTCGCAGCGTCGTGATGCCGAACGTCCCGTTCTCTTTCTCGTATCGTTCGCTGCCCACACGGCAAAACGTTTCGCTGATCAGACGAAGTACGGTTGCGGCCACGACGTCGGCATCGAGCGACGCCACCGACGCCGATTGTTTCGCGTCCTTCCGCAGCGTCTCGCGCACGCGCGGCATCGCCTTCGCGAGTTGCCGCAACCGATGGTACTTCCTCAACTCACGCCGCTCGACCGCGCGGTCGTTGTACCGGTACTGCTTTCGCCCGCGCGCGTCGAACCCCCACGCTTGAATGGCCGTACGAGGCGTCGTGGCGAGATGGACATCGCGCCACGCAGGCGGCACGCGCAGCAGATCCAGACGCTCCAACGTCCGCTTGTCACGCACAACGCGGCCGTCTTCGTCGACGTACCGGAACCCCGATTTCTGCGACCCAACTCGGTGAATCCATGAAGGCATACGACGCGCTGAGGCAAGAGGCGCACCGCTGCCGTTTCCTGTAGATTCCCGCCCATGCCATACGAAACGCTCACCTACGCCGTCGCCGACCGCATCGCGACGATCACGGTCAATCGCCCCGACAAGCTCAACGCACTTAACGACCTCGTCATCGCCGAACTGGGCGATGCGATCGACACCGCTCGTCTGAGCCCCGACGTGGGCGGAGTCATTCTCACCGGCGCAGGTCGCGCGTTCGTCGCCGGCGCCGACATCGCCGAGTTGGAACAGCACGGTGCGGTCGCGGCGAAAGCGTTGTCGCAGCGGGGGCAGGTCGTGTTTCGTCGCTTCGAAACCTGCCCAAAACCCACCATTGCCGCGGTGAACGGATTTTCACTCGGCGGCGGTTGCGAGTTGGCGATGTCGTGTCATTTTCGCATCGCATCCGAGTTTGCGAAGTTCGGCCAGCCCGAAGTAAAGCTCGGCCTGTTGCCCGGCTACGGCGGAACCCAGCGCCTTCCGCGTCTCGTCGGCAAGGGACGCGCGCTGCAGTTGCTCCTCACCGGCGAGATCATCGATGCGGCGGAAGCCTACCGCATTGGGTTGGTGAATCGCGTCGTTCCGGCAGTCGAGTTGATCGCAACGACCACCGCGATGCTGGCGACGATTCTCGCCAATAGTCCACTGGCCACCGCGGCGTGCATCGAGGTCGTGAACGCGGGCTATGACCTCCCGCAACAAGATGCGCTGACGCTCGAATCGACCACGTTCGGCCTTCTGGCGGGCACCGACGACAAGCGCGAAGGCACCCGCGCATTCCTGGAGAAGCGGCCCGCGAAGTTCACCGGCGCGTGAGCGCGCGACCGGCGCGGTTGCTCCACCTCGCGCTGCGCGACTTTAGAAATCTCGCGCGCGTCGAGCTCGACGCACCGGCCGACGGGTTCGTCGTCATTGGCGAGAACGGCCAGGGCAAGACGAACCTGCTGGAGTCGATCTACTACCTGCAGATCCTGCGTTCGACGCGCGGTGCCCGCGACCAGGACCTCGTGCGGTTCGGTGCCGACAGTTTTCACATTGGCGCCTCGGTCGACGCAGAACGCTGCCACGAGATCGGCATCGGCTTCGAGCGGACGGGGAAGCGAAAGCGCGTGCGCCTCGACGGCGCAATCCCAGAGAAGCTGACCGACGCACTCGGCGCGCTTCCGTCGGTGATGTTCTCGCCAACGGACGTGGAGTTGATCAGCGGGGCGCCGTCAGCACGCCGTCGCTTCCTCGACATCATGCTCGCGCTCACAGGCGCACCGCGCGGCTACCTCGGAGCGCTTCAGTCGTATCGGGCAGCACTCGCCCGACGCAATGCGGCGCTGCGTGAGCACGCGCGCGCGAATCGCGCGAACCCGTCGGCCGTGTCCGTGTGGGAGCCGGCGCTGGCCAAACACGGCGCCGCGCTGTTCGCGGAGCGGCGTGCATGGGTGACGGCGATCGAAAGCCGGTTCACGGAGTTGTGCCGGGAAATCGGCGAGACAGGCCGCGTCGTGATTCGTTATTCAAGTTCTCTAAACGACACCGAGGATCCCGCTGCCGCGTTGGTCGGAGCGCTCGCCGAGCGACGGGCAGGGGACCTGCGGCGGGGACTGACGAGCGTTGGTCCGCATCGGGACGACCTGAGCATTACCCTTGAAGACCCGAGCGGCACGCCACGCGAATTGCGGTCGTTCGGTTCGGCAGGTCAACAGCGCAGCGCGGCAATCGCCCTTCGCATGCTCGAAGCGGCTACCTTTACCGAGCGGACCGGTCGCGCGCCGCTGTTTCTCCTCGATGACCCGTTCGCCGAGCTGGATGTCCGACGCTCGACCCGCGTTCTCGAGTTGTTGACTCGCAACGGACTGGGTCAAACGATTTTGGCCGTTCCCCGCGAAAACGACATTCCAATCGAGCTGACGAGCTTGGCCCGCCAACGGATGCACGGCGGCGAACTCGTTTGATTCAATCGGGCGCGGCCGTCGTCGGAGGGTATTGCGCAATCGGCAATAGGAAATAGCCAGTCGTGTACCCGCACCAAACAGCTGGAAACCGTTCGCCATTCGCTGTCAGCCATTAGCGGTCGTTCAATGAGCAACCGAAAGAAGAAACCCGAGGCAATCGGCGACATCGTAGCCAGCTTCCTCGGGGAAAAGGGTCTGGCGCAGCGTGTGGATCAGGCCGAGATCGTGCCGGAGTGGCCAAAGCTTGTGGGGCCGCAGATCGCGAGGGTGACGTCGCCGCAGTCGATCACGGCGAATGGGACCCTGTTCGTGAAGGTGACCACCAGCGCCTGGATGAACGAGCTTTCCCTGATGGAGCCCGAGCTTCTGAAGTTGCTGAACGTGAAGCCCGGAAGGACCCCTGTGAAGCGCATCAGATGGCTACTTGGGGGGGGCGCGTAACGGCGCGTTTTTCAGTAAATTTGACAGGATATTTCGGAGACCGCTTCGGGCGGTCTTCGCCCTCTTTTTTTGTCGAGGAAAGGCAATGGCGAAGAACGGCAGCGACGAGAACGAGCAGAGGTATGATGCTGGTCAAATCCAAGTCCTCAAGGGACTCGAGGCGGTTCGGAAACGACCGGGCATGTACATCGGATCGACCTCGGAGCGCGGCCTCCATCACCTGGTCTCCGAGGTCGTCGACAACTCGATCGACGAGGCGCTCGCCGGGTACGCGGACGCGATTCGCGTCACGATTCACCAAGACAACTCAATCACCGTCGAAGACAACGGCCGCGGCATTCCGGTCGACATTCATCCGACGGAAAAGATTCCGGGCGTCGAGCTTGCCATGACCGTGCTGCATGCCGGCGGAAAGTTCGACAAGGACAGCTACAAGGTGTCCGGCGGATTGCACGGCGTCGGTGTGTCGGTCGTGAACGCGCTGTCCGAGGTGCTCAAGGTGTGGGTGAAGCGCGACGGCAAGGAGTACTACATGGACTTTGCGCGCGGCGACACCACCACCAAGCTCAAGGTCGTGCGCGACGTTGGAAAGAAGGAGACAGGGACCAAAATCTGGTTCAAGCCCGATCACCTGATCTTCACAGATCTCATATACCGGTACGACACGCTCGCCAACCGCCTCCGCGAGCTTTCATTCCTGAACAAGGGCGTGATGGTGACGCTGACCGACGAGCGCGTCGACCAGCAGAAGTCCGAGACCTTCCTCGCCAAGGGCGGCCTCAGGGAATTCATCGCGCATCTCAACGCGTCGAAGAAGGCGCTGCACGCCGACGTGATCTACGTCGACACGTCGCGTGACGACGTCGGCATCGAGCTCGCCATGCAGTACAACGACGGCTACAACGAGAACATCTTCTCGTTCGTCAACAACATCAACACGCACGAAGGCGGCACGCACCTCACCGGCCTCAAGTCGGCGCTCACGCGCGTCATCAACGCGTATGCCGCCAAGGGCAACATGCTCAAGAAGGCGGATTTCACGCTTTCGGGCGACGACGTCCGCGAAGGGCTTACGGCCGTGTTGTCGGTGAAGGTTCGCGAGCCGCAGTTCGAAGGGCAGACCAAGACAAAGCTCGGCAACTCCGAAGTCGAATCAGCGGTCAAGACGCTCGTCAACGAATGGCTCGCCGCGTATCTCGACGAGCACCCGCGCACCGCGAACATCATCATCGAAAAGGCGGTGTCGGCCGCGCGGGCACGAGAAGCCGCGCGCAAAGCCCGCGACCTCACGCGCCGCAAATCAGCGCTCGATGTCGGCAACCTGCCGGGCAAGCTCGCCGACTGCCAGCTCACCGATCCCGCGATGTGCGAGCTGTACCTGGTCGAGGGTGACTCCGCCGGCGGCTCCGCCAAACAGGGTCGTCGTCGCGAATTTCAGGCGATCCTTCCGCTGCGCGGCAAGATCATCAACGTCGAAAAGGCGCGCATCGACAAGGTGCTCTCGAACGAAGAAATCCGCACGATCATCACCGCGATCGGCAGCGGCATCAAGGAAGAATTCGACGTCACGAAGGCGCGCTATCATAAAATCATCATCATGACCGACGCCGACGTCGACGGCGCGCACATTCGCACGCTCCTGCTGACGTTCTTCTTCCGTCAAATGCCGGAGCTCATCGAAGCGGGGTACATCTACATCGCGCAACCACCGCTCTTCCGCGTCGCCAAAGGCAAGGAAGCGTACTACGCCTACGATGAGGCCGAGCGCAACGAGATCATCAAGCGCATGACGAACGGCGGCGAAGCCCGCGGCAACCTCAACATCCAGCGCTACAAAGGGCTCGGCGAAATGAACGCCGATCAGTTGTTCGACACGACGATGGATCCGGAACGCCGCACGCTGCTTCGCGTGAACATCGAAGAGGCTGTGTTGGCCGATGGCGTATTCCAGATGCTCATGGGCGACGAAGTTGAACCCCGGCGCGTGTTCATCGAACAGAACGCGCGGTTTGTGACGAACCTCGACGTTTGAAGCCTCGTCGGAATGTCGGGACGAGCATCGATTCAGGCACGGAAAAGGCTCTACGGTCATCGAGTATCACCGGGTGAGTGAATCACTGACGGCAGCTACTCGGTTGGCACGCCGATCACAAAAGTGAGTACCGAATGACAGAAAACCCGGCCGAAGTCCCAATCTCCAGGACCTGGCCGGCGGTAGCCGGTGCCGGCCTGCGCGTTGCCTTCGGCGTCGTTTGGGCGGTGGGTGCCGCACTGACGTGGTCGCCCGATTTTGCCGTTCACTATGTCGGCTATCTGCACAATGCTGCGCAGGGCCAACCCAGCTGGCTTGCCGGCTGGTTCGCCATGTGGATCGCAGTCGTAACGCCGCACGCCGTCTTGTTTACGTGGCTCACACGTATCATTGAAACTGTGATCGCGCTCGCCCTGCTCACAGGCTTTGCGCGCAAGACATTGTACGTCGCGGGCGGGTTGTTCAGTCTTCTGATCTGGAGTACCGCTGAGGGGTTTGGTGGTCCTTACACAGTAGGCGCGACTAACATGGGCGCCGCGATCAGCTATGTGCTGATCTTTGTCGCGCTCATCGCCATTAACAGTCGTGGCGGCCGCAGCCCCTACAGCCTGGACTATTTCATCGAAGGCCGGTGGCCCGGGTGGCGTCGCTTTGCGGAATGGGGCGCGGCTGATACGCACGCGGGGGAGCCGGAGCGGCTACCCTGGCGCATACAGATCTTCGCGATGCTGGGCGTCCTGGCCTTGTTGATCATGCTGATCGGCGGCCTGCACAGCACGTTGAACGTCATGTCGGCATCGCCGGGCGCTGCCGCCGCTGCCGTCTCTCCGCTTTCGCTCGCGTCCACCGAACCGATTGCCGCAGCCCGCGAGGCGCACCTGCCACCGCTCATCGGTACCGGCGCCAGTGTCGATGTGCATCTTGTGGTGACAGATAAATCGGTTGCCATCGCCAATGGCGTCGACTATCAGGCGTGGACATACAACGGCACGGTGCCGGGGCCGGTGATCCACGTGCGACAGGGGCAAACCGTCAACGTGACAGTTACCAACCACGGCACGATGAAGCATTCGATCGATTTCCATGCGGCACAGACGGAGCCCAATCTGAATTACGTGGATATCGATCCGAACAAGTCACTCGCGTTCTCGTTCGTGGCGGAGGTACCAGGGGCGTTCATCTACCACTGCGAGACGCAGCCCATCCTGTTGCATGTCGCGAACGGCATGTATGGTGTGCTGGTTGTGGATCCGGCGACGCCGCTGCCGGCCGCCGCCGAGAGTTTCGTGATTGCGCAGAGCGAGTGGTACACACAGCAGGCTTCCGGTCATCTGATGACGGCCAACTACGATAGGATGCTGGCTGAACGCCCTGATGAAGTGGTTTTCAACGGCGTTGCGTTTCAGTATCGCGACCGTCCGCTCGTGGCAATCGCGGGCGATCGTATTCGCATCTATCTTGTCGACGTCGGCCCGAACCTGTGGACGTCGTTTCACGTCATCGGTTCCATGTTTGACAAGGTGTACCCGGATGGCGATGCCGCGC
>JBDTAE010000020.1:0-18797 GCA_039924785.1 Gemmatimonadaceae bacterium
GACGCGATCGCGACGGACAGCCGCGAGGAGCAGGACAGCGTGCACGCCGAAGTGACGCCGAACTTTCTCGACCTGGTGGCGATGCATCCGGTGCTCGGCCGCGGCTTTCGCGCGGAGGATGCGTCGCCCGGCGCGCCGCCGGTCGCGATGATCAGCAGCGGCGTATGGCAACGGCACTACGGAGGCCGTGTCGACGTGTTGGGGAAACAGCTAACGAGCGATACGAAAACTTATACGATCGTCGGCGTCGCGCCGTCGACGCTCGCAATGCCGATGTCCCCGGACAATTTTCGGATGCACTTGCACGAAGCGGTTCCGGGGGTCTGGACGCCGGCGCGTCTCGAGCAGCTCGGCGGCGGCGCCGTGTTCGCCGTGTTGCGCGATGGGTATTCGGCGGAACGCGCCTCGCGCGAGATTGATGCGCTCAAGCCGGACGGCGCGAATCCGACGATGAAGGGACTCAATGCGCGCGCGTTGCGGTCGCAGGACTTTCTCGACCCCCAAGAAACGCGGGCGGTCGAGATCTTGTTCGTGGCCGTCGGAGTGCTGCTGCTCATCGCCTGCGGCAACGTTGCCAATTTGCTCATGAGCCGCTCGTGGACGCGGCGACGCGAGTTCGCGGTGCGCATGGCGCTTGGCGCCGCGCGAGCGCGGATCGTTCGTCAGATTCTGACGGAGAGCCTGCTGCTCGCGTTCGCGGGAGGCGCGCTCGGTATCGCGGTGGCGGCGATCACCCTTCGCGTCATCGTCGCGCTGCGTCCGCCGGCACTGCAGAATCTCGATTCTGTCCACATCGAGGTCCCAGTGCTGCTGTGGAGCGCAGGGATTTCGATCGTCACGGGAGTGCTGTTCGGATGCGCGCCGGCGATCTTCGCCGGTAGACGATACGTCGGCGACATGCTGCGGTCGGAGGCACGCGCCGGTGCGGGGAGCGGCAACGGGCGCCGCATGCGATCGGTGCTTGTGGTGCTCGAGATTGCGCTGTCGCTCGTGTTGCTCGTGGGCGCCGGATTGCTCGTGCGTTCGTTCACGGCGCTGCAACGCCGGCCGCTGGGATTCACGCCGCATGGTTTGGTGAGCGCCGATTTGCTGTTCGCGCGTCCGCGGATGTCGCGGGAGGCGAAGTGGGCGTTGCGAAGCGCGATCCTCGAGCGTGTACGCACGATTCCCGGGGTAGATGCGGCGACGAGCGGCACGCTGCCAGGCGATGGCTGGGGGGAGATCGGCCGATTGGAAGGCGATCCCGACCCGAGTGGCCGCGTGCTGAACCTGCCGGAGCACTCAGTCGTTTTCGCGGGGACGAACTATTTTCGAATGACCGGGTTGTCGTTCGTCGAGGGGCAGGCGTACGACTCGCTGGTCTGGGCTGCCGCGATTCAACGCGGCGAACGTCCCACAACCGCGGATGTCGTAGTGAATCGGCGCCTCGCGCAGTATTTCTGGCCGCAGGGTGGCGCGATCGGCTCTCATCTGTTCTCTCCCGGGCCGCGTAACCAGCGCGACGAGTATACCGTCGTCGGCGTCGTTGGCGATGTGCGGATGCCCGGCCCGCAGCAACCAATACAGTCGATGCAGCTGTTCACGCTTCCGGTGATTCCGCAGGTCGGGTTGGTCCTTCATACTTCTCTCAACGACCGCGAGATCGCCGGCGCGCTGCGCCGCGCCATCGCCGACGTCGACCCGTCCGTGATTGTTCGAGGGATCACGTCGGGCGACAAGTATGTGAGCGAGGCAATGGCACCAACGCGCTTCGCGATGGCGCTTCTCGCCGCGTTCTCCGTGGTCGCTCTCATCCTGTCGGCGATCGGACTATACGGGGTTGTCGCGTATTCGGTAGTGCAACGCACGCACGAAATCGGTGTTCGCGTCGCACTCGGCGCCATGCCCGGCGATGTGACCGCGCTCGTGATTGGAAACGGATTGCGGCTCGCGGCAGCCGGAGCGGCGATCGGCGTCGTCGTCTCACTCGGGGCGACGCGAATGCTTTCGACGCTGCTCGTCGACGTGCGTCCGGGCGATCCGGGGACGCTCGCCGCGATCACCGCGTTGGTGGTGGCGATCGCGTTGCTGGCGTCGTACGTGCCGGCGCGCCGCGCGGTGCGGATCGATCCAACGGACGCGCTTCGCGCCGACTGAAGCGCGAGGCGCTGGCCCTGCCTGCCTGGGCGCCGACGGCCGGAGTGGTTGTGGTCGGTGGGTGTTTCTGAAACTTAAAGAACGTTAATAAACAAACGAATAACGAGGGCAAGGCACCGTCGTTGGCGGGCCAACATTAGAACTGTGTGATTCGTGTAGCCTCATTATTCCGGGTCGAGGGGGCGATTGCACGTCATGTAACGGCGCCCGCGAATCACGAATTTCATGGATGCGAGGACGACCGCCGTTCGGCCAAGCTCGAGCATGCGGAGCGCACCCAACCGGGCCCACCGTCGCTTCGGCGCCATTTTCGATTGCGACGTCGGACGGTTGACCTGTTCGGACGCGGCCCCCCGCCAGTATTATTCCCGACAGCGAGACGGGCCAGCGGACAGGCCTCTCCTTCGCGAGAGAGAAAGGGATCTAATTAAAGTTTGTTAGTCTCCGCCTCGTTGCGCGGACTCATTCTACGCCGTATCATCGACACATGGTATCGAACGCGTTCGCCGAGCGGTTGTCCGAGCTACCTCCGGAAAGCGATGAATGGAGGTACCATCTCGCCGGTTCGCATGTCCTGCTCGCGGCGGAAGAGCTCGCGCGCGGAACGAGCCCGCTCGCCAGCACGCGGATTGCCAACGACCATATGCGACGCGTGCCTGATCTCGCGTCGCAGGCCATTCTGCGCGATGCGCTGCTGGCGATCACGGGCCAGAACTCGTCGGCGGTCGCTCGGCGGTTGTGCATCTATGGCGACCACCTTCACGCCGCCGCTCACTACGCCGTGGCGGCGGATGTCTTCGACTGCGCGGCGCGGCTCAGCGCGCGCGACCCCTCGCTCCTCCTTCGTTCGATGCTCGGCCGCGCATTCGCGTTTCGCATGCTTCGCCGCCTCGACGATGCGTCGCAAACGTACGCGGCGCTGCGAGCGGCGGGGCTATCGCTGCGGATTCCGCGACTGGAGCTCGAGGGCATCCTCGGCGAAGCAAAGGCGTCGATGGACCGCGGCAACTATCCGGGCGCCGAGGGGGCGCTGATCGAGGTGATTGCGCGCGCGCGGGAAAGCAACGATCGGGAGCTTCTCGGGAGAGCCTTGACGGATGCGGCGCGACTCGCCGGCGTGCGAGGCAATCCGGTTGGCGTGGTCGAGCATTCGTTCGAGTCGCTCGCGTACGTGAAGGAATCGAGAATGCAGGATCGCATCTTTCAGAACATTGCGTTTGCATATCGTGAGATGGGGCGGGGGAGAGTGGCGGCGATGGTCGCGTCGCATGTGGAACGCGCGGCGGTCGATCTCGACCAACGTCAGAACGCGCAGATTCTGTTGTACAACCTTGCGATCGACGCGGGTCACCGTGAGGATGCGCATGTGTATGAGCGCGCGCTCGAGCGCGCGGAGCTTCCGCCGGTGCTGCAAGCGGAGTTCCACGAGGCGGTGGCTCGCGACCGCGCGACGAACGGCCAATTCGACCAGGCCATCGCCGCCGCCGAGCGAATGGCGCACGCTGCGGAGGAGCGAGGACTGACCGAGCTGGCCGCGCGGGCGGAAGCCGCGCTGAGCGACCTTCGCCGGAACGTGGTGCCCGCGGTGTATCGCTTTCGTCCGACGCCAGTTCCTCGCCACGCGGTGCGGAGCCTCGAGGGAATCGATACCGCCCTCAAGGAACTCTGCGGAGTGTGACGAGGCTGGGTCAGCGGCGATCAGGTCGCGCTGCTGTCAGTGCAGACGAAGCCGGTGCTGCTCTCGTACCCTGACAGGCAGTCCCAGTCGCGGCGCACGTTTGCGGGCGAGAGGGCGCGAGTGGTCGTCGGTGCCGTGACGTCCGCGCAGGCGGCGATGGAGACGGTGGCGGCGACGAGGCAAAGCAGCGTGATGTTGCGTGACATGTGATGCTCCTGATGAGAAGGTTGGTTGGATGTTGCGTTTCCAACCTACGGCTCGCGGAGCGTTTCACACGTTAGCGTTTGATGACGTCGAATATTAACGTTTTCTAATATTCGCACCCGCGCGTCGTTGGCGACGCCGGTACGCTGAAGTACTCTCTCTTCGACACGGTCGTGTGGAGCGCGCCCGCCGCCTGCGGGACACCCCAAGAGCCCGGTCACGTCGCGGCGTCATCGATGGTCGGTCAAGGACGCGCGGACGTCTCGCGAGATTCGAATTCCCTGACGTGAACGCCACCAGAGAGCGAATGCCGCCCAGCGGTGTCGTGAAAGCGCGGCGCGTCGATTCCGAGCCGCTTCATTCGGCGGTACAACGTGGCGCGATGCATTCCGAGTCGAGCAGCCGCTTGATCGACGTCCCACGCGGCATCGCGGAGAGTCGCGACCAAATCGCCTCGTCGCGTTGCCGCTCCTGGTGCGGCGACAGGAGCCCCATCACGCGACCGATGCGCGAGCGCACCGCGGATCGCGGCTGCGTCAACGGATCCGCGCGCGAAGACCAGCGCCGTTTCGACAGCCTGTTTCAGTTCTCTTATATTCCCGGACCACGGCACATCCATCAGCAGGCGAATCGCGTCGTCGTCAATGCATTTCGGCGTGGTGCGACCCGCCGACTGCCGCGCGAAGTGCCGCGCGAGAATCGGAATGTCGTCGACCCGTTCGGCGAGCGACGGAACTGAAACTACCACGCCGCTCAATCGGTGGCGGAGGTCGGATCGAAACGCCCCTCGGTCGACGAGTGCGCTCAACGCGTCGTTCGTTGCCGCGACGACGCGAAAATTACTTCGCGCGTCGCGCGTCGCGCCAATGGGTCGAAAGACGCCGGTCTCGACGGCGCGCAGCAGCTTGGCTTGAAGCGGCATTGGCAGGCCGCTGATCTCATCGAAGAACGCAGTTCCGCCATCTGCTTCTCGAAGAAATCCGAGCGACTCGCTCAGCGCGCCGGTATACGCGCCGCGGACGTGACCAAAAAGCGCGTCTTCGAACATCGACTCGCCAATGGCGCAGACATTGAACGGAACGAAACCGCCGGTTCGGCCACTCTGCTGGTGCAACAGCGCGGCCACCAACTCTTTTCCCGTGCCGGTCTCGCCCTCGATCAACACCGGCAACCGAGTTGGCGCGATACGGCGAATCAACTCCCGCAATTCCCTCACTGGCGCGGATTCACCGACCAGCACGACGCTCGCGTCTCCCAAACTCACGGCCGCACCTTGTCCGCACGGCTCCTCAACGGCGCCGTCAAACGCTCGGCATCTTCGTCGGTGCGGATGACGCGCGGCGTGAGGAAGATGAAAAGCTCCGTTTCCGTCGTCGTCCGTGCTTGCCGCCCGAACAAGCCGCCAATGATTGGAATACTCGAAAGAAACGGGATGCCCTCCGACTGAACATCGTGCTGGGTGTCGGTGAGTCCACCGAGCACGATGGTCTGTCCGTCGTGAACGAGAAGGTCGGTTCGGACGGATCGCGTCGAAATCACGGGCGCGTCGAACGCGGTTTCGGTCGTGGCGTTGCTGACTTCCTGCGTCACGTTCAATTGCACGGTGCCGTCGATGCTGATCGTCGGACGAACGGAAAGCTTGGTTCCAACGTCTTTGTATTGAACGACCTGATCGCGCGCGCCGTCGGACGTCGGAAGGGAACGCGACACCTGAACGAACGGGCGCTGGCTCCCTACGACGACTTCGGCCTGCTCGTCGTTCGCGGTGAGCACGACGGGTCGACTGATGATCTTCACCTCGCCTCTTCCGGCCGCGGCGCTGATCGTCGCGCCGATGTCGAGACCACTCGCGCCCATCACACGCAACGTGAAGTCGCCGAGTCCCGCGCTGCCGGGCGTGAAGTCGCCGCCGATCGTGGTGTTCTCTGTCTTGTCGACGCGCGTGTCCTTCACGGATGACTCGATGCCGAGGCTGAAGTTGCGGTTGCGTTGTGCTTCGACGATGAGCACTTCGATAAGCGCCTGCGCCGGACGAACGTCGAGTTGCGTGACGGTCGCGCTGATGAGCTCGAAGTCGGGTCGGCTGGCGCGAACGAGCAGACTGTTGCCACGCGCGTCCGGGACGATCGTGATGTCGCCGGCGAGCGCCGCCGACCGTCCCGCAGTGCCGGCGATGCTCTGCGCGAGTGGCGCGACGTCGACTGGCGCGAGCTGCGTCGCTTTCAATTCATCGGCGAGTGTTCGGCCAAAACTCGTGGAACCGCTCGCCGAGCTGCTGCCGGTTTTTCCGAACAGTGCGTTCACGGTTGCAGCAACGTCGACGGCTCGCGCGTGCTTGAGCGCGATGACGAACAACTCGGGTGCGGATTGTCGCGAGCCATTCGGCGTCGCTTGTTGCGACGACAACGCCGACGACAGCCCCGTGCGCGGCTGTGGGATTTGCTCGCGAACGCGCGCGCGGTAGGCGCCCGATGCGGTGTCGGCGACGAGCTCGTACCCCGCGGACTCGAGCAATCCGCGAAGCAGTTTCGCGACGTCGGAGCGTGGCACCGGTCGCGGCGTTTCGAGCGTGACCTGCGGACCAGGTCCGGCTCCCGTGAAAATGACCGGACGGTCCAGGTACTGCTGCATAATTTGCACGGCGGCGCGCAGCTCGGTTCCGACGATTCGGATCGTGACGCTGTCTGCGAGCGTTTGGGCGGCGATCGATACCGGCCCGCCGGCGCAGAGCAGGGCGACACAGTAGGCGAGTCTCATGAGCGTACTCTGAAGCTGAGCACCCATGTTGTGTCCGCGCCTTGGACCACGACGCTGTCGCGCGAAACCACCCGCACGACCAGCCCCTCGAAATGCGCGCCCGGTTGCGCCACGGCGCTCCCCGTTTGCCCTGGCAATCCGTCGATCACTGCCTGCCACGGCGGACCGCCGACGATCGCCTTGAGTACCAGCGTCGGATGCGGCAAGCCTGCCGGAGTGCGCATTGGGCTCGCGGCCGGGGCATCGAACCGCGTGGTCGATGGCATCCGCGAGAGTCGAAACGGATCGTTCTCGACGGTAAGCGTCTCTGCGTCGCTCAGCGCGTCGTCCTGCACATCGGGCGGCGCGGCGGTCGTCCGGAACATCGACGTCGCGATACCGGCGGGTGCCGACGCCACGGTGAGATGCTCCCAGCGGAAGCCGGCGATTGCGAACAACAGCGCGGAGGCCGCCGACAACCCATGCGTCAATGATGAAATACTCATGGAATTCGTCCCTGTCCGGTCGTGGAGGATGTCACGCGCGCGAGGGCTTGAACGAGCAGATCGACGCGAAGGGATTCGCCCCTGGCGTCGCCCGCCGTGGGATCTGGCTGCGACGCGGAGAGCTCCCGTACAAGCATGGGCGTGTCGTTGCTCTCGACGGCCCGAAGAAACGCAGCCAATCCCGCGATGTCCGTCGTCCCAGTGACGCGTACGGCGATGGTCGTAAGCGAACCCGCCTTCGCACTGTCTGGCCGCAATTGCATTGCACTGATCTTGATCCGTGCCGAATCTGCGATGTCTTGCAGAAACGACGACACTGCCGCCGCAGCAGCCGCTGCAGATCCGCCAGACACGATGGTCGAGTCGAGCGTTGCGATGCGGAGCCGGCGGGCGCGCACGCTATCGCGTAGCGACGGCATCACGCGGACGCTCACCCGCGACCGTTCGACCTTCCGCTCCACGGCGATCGCGTCCGCGATGCGCTCGTTCTGCCACGCGAGCGAAGTCGGAAGTCCCTTCGCCAAAACGAACAGCGACACCACCGTCACCGCACCCACGGTGAGCGTCCGTTTGTCGCGCGCCGAGATGCCGAGTTGGACTTTCATCATGAGCGGCGAGCCGGCGCATGGTTCGATTGCGCAACCGCCCGCGGGCGACGAAACCGAATCGTCGCGCGCTCGAGCTGCGCCGTTCCCTCCGTTTCGCGCGTCACGGAACCAATGAAGTGCGCCCCGACGACGCCCGCGATTGCAGAGATCTCCGGCAAAACGTCCGTGACTCGTTTTCCCAGCACCACGATGCTTCCTTCGAGCGAGTCGACGCGCATCGTCACGACGGCGACGGACTCCGGCAACACGCGGGCAATGTCCCTCAGGAGCGGCATCATCGCTCCGCGACCCGCGGTGAACTCGTCGATCCGATCGAGTTGCGCGCCGGTCCGCCTCAACTCCGCCTCCATACTTCCGAGCTCACGCTCGGCGACCGTGGCCCGAATTGTGGTGGAGCGCGCAACGAGGTGTGCGGCGTGTAGGCCCGGCGCGAGAATCGCCAATGCGGCGGCGACGACCGTCGTCACGCCCGCAACGAAAAGCCGAGTTCGGTCGGCCAATTCGCGTCGCGCTCTGTCTGGTTCTGGGCGCCAAATGAAATCCGACGCGCGCCCGACACGCGTCGCCATGAGTGCAGTCTGGGATCCGGGATCAACCTTCGACGTCGATTCCTCGAAAGCGCCCTGATCGCCGACGGGTGGAGTCGTCGCTCTTCGATGCAGGTTGACGATGCGCCCGGCTTCGTCGCGGGATATGCTCAACGACACGCCGTCCTCGCACACGTCTGTGGTGCTGTTCGCGGCGCCGGCGAGTCCGATCGAAGGAATCACCACGACTCTCGTCAGGCGTCGCGCGCGAAGCGCCGCGACAATCGCGTCGACGACGTCGGCATCGAACGCCGCAGCCCAATACGAGCCATCCGCGCGGTGTTGGGCGGGACTTATGACTGTCCGCGTCCCGCATCGTAGAAAGAAGGACGATGCATTCTCACGTACGACCGCGGTGAGCACTTTGATGCTCGTCTGTGCGGGTATTCCGATCAGGGGCTTCACCGCGCAATGCGCCATTCCAACGCCGATCACCACGTTTGGCGCGAATAGTCGCTGGCGGGGAAGGGGCTCGAGGAGGCGAGCCACACACGCGTGCAGATCTACGCCGGGGTCGATCGGGCACTCCGCCGACCACCGTACGCGCGATCGACTGACCAACACTGCGTGGAGCACGGATCGACGAACCGACAGCCCAAGCGTCGCCATTAGAAGTTGCTCACTGTTCGAGTGATGACGGCGCGCTTTTCGATGCGAACCAAACGCCATTCGATCGTCGCGCGATTCGGTGGATATCCGCTCGACGCACTCACCGAGAGCGTCCACGCATCGGGATCGGGCGTCGTCAGCCGCGCGATCTCGGGATAGTGGGCGCTGATCAAGTCGGCTGACGAACGCGAGACCATCGGGAGTACATCGAGCACGCTTCGAACCGGTGTGCCGGCGTCACGCATTTCGGCGATGCGATCTGCTGTCTCTCGCGTGAGACCGGGCACCGCGCTCAAAACGGTGGCACTCGCGGTCGCAAGCGACACTCGCCCCGGTTCCGTCGACACCACCGTGTCGAGCGTCGACAGATCTTCGAACCCTCGCACGAGTGTGAGCTCTCGAAGGCTGGCGATTGGACCATTGCGCGGCAGTTCCCGTCGCTCGGACCGATACCATTCCCGCTCGGCGCCCTGTGGACGCGCGACGTCGTCGGAATCTTTCCAATCTTCTAAAGCATCGACCATGGCGGTCGACCGCTCGCCGTAACCCAGCTCACGAAAGAGCGCGGTGAGCACGGTGTCGGAGGTCGTGTTGACGTCAAGCCGCGTTCCCGCCGCGTCGAGGTTCGCATCGCACTCGTCCGGCGTGGACGCCAAGGCTTGACGGCCGAGCAGGCGCCATGTTTCCGCCGCGGCCTCGGGTGCGAGCGCGGCGGCGAGACTGTCGTCGATCGCCGCGCGGATGTGCGATGCGCATTCGTTCGCGATCCAGAATGCCCGTCGCAGCTCCGTGCGATTTCGTGCGCCGTTCACCGCGTTGCGACCGGCAAGCGCTCCAGTCGTGGCCACGATTGTGGCGATCATCATCACCCAGAGCACGGTGATCATCGCGAACCCGCGGCGCTCAGTCACGATTCGACCCGACCGGTAGAAGGATGGTGTCGTGGTCGGTTACGATTCCCACGGCACGAGGAAGCGCGACGTTTGACGCCCACCGCCGAAGCCAGAATGTGTCGCTCTCGATTCGGGGGTTGAGATACCGAAGCTCTACCGGTCCGCCCCACGCGCGAAGCACGTACGACTCGCCGGTCGACAGTTCAGCAACGAGCGCGCTCGAGTCCTCACGTCGATCGACGACAACTCGGGCCTGACATGGTTCACTCCAGCCCGCGGGAACGACGCACCGCGTGGTCCACGCGACGCCGAATTCGTCGCCATGAAAATTCTTTGAGGTGTCGCTCGTGACCTCGGCGTTAGAGATGAGCTGCGACAATTGCCGTTCGCCGTTCGCCTTGCGAGTCGACTGTGTTGCAGCGCGCGCGATCCGTCCCGCGCCGTCGTTGATCTCGTCGAGGAGAAGAATGGCGCCGACCATCACGAGACCAACGAGTGACAGGGCTATCGACAGTTCGAGAAGTGTGAAACCCTTGCTAGCGTGACGCATCGAGTGAATCCGTGGGTGGTCGATAGAGGGTGGTTCGAAGGATGACGTTCGTGCTGTCCGGCTCGAACACGCTCACCGCGAAGAGGCTGGTTGACATAGGCTCGATTTCAACGGCCCAGCCACGGTCTGCAATGCGACCGGTCCGAGCGAGCAACTCCGCGCGCGATGCGAGGGCGATGCGGTCCATCTCTTCGCCGGCGCGACGGACGGTATCTTCGGTCGCAAGCGTCGCGGTCATACTGTACGACGTTTGCCCGAGCAGCGTGATCAAGGAAGTGCCGGAGATCGCGAGCAGCACGATCGCGACAAGGACTTCGATCAACACAGAACCGTTCCTCGCACTGCGATAGGCTCTATCGCGCATTGTGCGCCATTCCAGAGAGTCGTTCGGTGTGCAGTAGCGAGTCCGCGACGATGCTTCCGTCGGGGAGAACAGTGGCGGAAATCACGTCGTCGCCCTCGACGAGTCGAATGCCGCGCGCGGCGCCGGTCTCCAGCGTTACGCGTAGGCTGTCGGCGAGAATCACGTGCGGATCAAGTGGATCGATCGGGTCGAAATGACGCGCCGCGAGCACCGTAACAGCCGCGATGATTCCCATGATCGCGACGGTGATGGTGACCTCGAGCAGCGTGACGCCGCGTTTCTGCGCAGTCGAAATCATGCCGACGGCCGCACACTGTAGATGGCTTGCAGCAATGACGCGGCGACGAGTGCCACGACGTTCGCGAACAGCAGCAGCAGAATCGGCTCGAGCATTCGCACCGCGGTCTTCACGATTCGGTCGACTCGCTTCTGCTCGATCGTGGCCGCATGCGCGAGCATCGCCGACACTCGACCCGATTCTTCGCCGGCGCGGATGAGATTGATCGTCGTCGATGAAACAGCGCTCGTCCCTTGGAGGGCAGCAGAAAGCGTCTGGCCGCCGACGATTCGCTCTCTTGCAACGGAGAGTCGCGCGAGAATGTCTGCGTCTCCCGATGCACGTGCGGCATACACGAGGCTCGTGGCGATCGGAACACCGCTTTCCAAAAGCGCGGAGAGTGCGTGCGCGACGCGAGCAGTGGCCGCGCCTCGGCGAACCTCGCCCAGCACCGGAAGCGGCAACAGCAATCCGTGCCACTGTCGCTTGCCGGCGTCGGTCTGCGTCCACGCGCGCCAGACGGCCGCGATGACGCAGCCGCCGATTGTCGCCGGAACCAGCGCCGCGTGAGCCGCGTGCGAAATCTCGAGGACCAGCCGAGTGGACGCCGGCAACTGCTGGCCAAGGTCGGCGAGGATCTTCGCGAAGCGCGGTAAGACAACTGTAATGAGTATTGTCACCGCGAGCGCGCCGGCCATCGCGACGATCGCGGGGTACGCGAGAGCCGATCTGATCGCGGCCTGCGTATCGGCCGCGGCCTCTGTCAATTCCGCGGCACGTCGAATGGCTGGGCCGATACCCGCGCCGGCTTCGCCCGCTCGAACGATGCCGACGACAAGCGGCGGAATGTCCACCGGAGCTTCGGCGAGTGCGGTCGCGAGGCTCCGGCCTTCGCGTATCGATTGACGCAACCCCGGAAGCGCGGGATGCCAGCCCTTCGGTGCCAGGTCATGGAATGCGCCGAGTGCGCGAGAGACCGGCAGGCCTGCCTCGAGGAGATCGGCGAGTATGCGCAGCCCCAACGCCAAATCCGCGGCGGAGAGTGGTTCACGGTGTTCTCGTCGGGTGCCGTGAGCATTTATCCAAACGATGAGCAGCCCGCGCGCTGCAACCACGACGCGTGCGTCGTCGTCGGAGGCAGCGTCGACCATACCTCTTTCGAGGACGCCGTCGTGCGATAATCCTTGATATGCGAAGACATTGGACATGAGTAAAAGATGATGCGAGTGAGAGAGGCGCTCTGTCGATCGACGTGCGACTACCGCACCGGGCCGTTCCACGACGTGATGTCGGTGTCCTCGCCGTCCCCGCCAGGCTTGCCGTCCTTGCCAAGCGAGTAGAGGTCGTATCCCGTTGGATTGGCGACGCCGGGCGATACGTACAGGTATGGCTTTCCCCACGGGTCCAGCGGCACGAGTTGGCGGAGGTATGGACCTTTCCAGCCCTTGGGCGTGTCGCCAACCGCGGGAAGTGTGCGAAGGGCCTCGAGCCCTTGATCCGTCGTTGGAAACGCGTCGTTGTCGAGCCGGTACGCGTCGAGCGCGAGTGCGAGGATCTGCACCTGGCTCCGCGCCGTGTTCTTGCGCGCCTCACCAATGTTGCCGAACAGCGCGGGTGCCACGATGGCGGCGAGGGTCGCGATGATCGCGATAGTGACGAGCAGCTCGATGAGAGTGAAGCCGTCGCGATTGTTCGACGCACGCCGCCGAAGCGGACGACTATTCCTGGACGACACGCATCACCTCCTCGATCGTCGTCAATCCGGCTTGCACTTTCAGCCAACCATCGTCGCGAAGCGAAACGAGTCCGGCGTCAGCGGTGAGCGCGCGAAGGCGTGAGCGCGATTCTCTCGCGGCAATCGCGTCACGCAAATCGTCGGTCATCGCGAACAATTCGAAAATGCCGATGCGGCCGCGATATCCCGTGCCGCGACACGCGTCGCACCCGGCGCCTCGCCACACCGTTCTGTCGCTCGACCCAGCGAAAACGGACAGCGCGTCGGCGGTTGCTTCATATGGTTCGCGACAGCCGGCGCAGATCTGCCGAACCAAACGCTGGGCGAGAACACCTTCGAGCGTTGCGCCAACGAGATAGTCAGGTACGCCGAGGTCGAGGAGGCGCGGCACTGCGCTGATTGCGTCGTTCGTGTGGAGCGTAGTGAACACGAGATGTCCGGTCATCGCCGCTTGCACCGCGATCTCCGCTGTCTCTGCGTCGCGCGTTTCCCCGATCATCACGACATCAGGATCTTGTCGCAGAATGGCGCGGAGTGCCGAGCCGAAGGTCACACCCGCTTGTCGGTGCACGGGCATCTGTGTGATTCCTGGCAGTTGATATTCAATCGGGTCTTCGACCGTGATGATCTTCTCTTTCAGCGCGTCGCGCCGCTGCAGCGCCGCATAGAGCGTCGTCGTTTTGCCACTGCCGGTCGGGCCGGTCACGAGCAGCAATCCATGTGGTCGCGCAGACAACGCGGCCATCGTTGAGAGAATGCTCGAAGACATTCCGAGCTCATTCAGGGTCACCGGTCGTCCGCCGTGATCGAGCAGTCGCAAGACGACGCTTTCTCCGAACATCGTCGGAACGGTGGAGACGCGGAGGTCGAGCTCGCGGGCCTCGAGACGAACACGAATACGCCCGTCCTGCGGGCGACGTCGCTCGGCGATATCGAGCTCCGCCAACAACTTGATTCGCGACACAACGGCGAGATGCAGACTACTCGGCGGTTCTGGTGCCGCGATCAGGACGCCGTCGACGCGAAACCGCGCGGAGAGGCCGGTCCGTGTTGCTTCGAGGTGGATGTCGCTCGCGGCGGCGTCGTATCCGTCACGCACGAGAAGATTCACATAGCGAATGACGGGCGGTTGATTCGCCATGTCGCGCACGTCCGTCGCGAGATCGTCAGTATCTGTGTCGGCGCGCGCGAGCTCGATCGTGCGTTCGGCTCGCGTGGTCAGTCGTTCGATCAGTCGTTCGAGCTCATCGCGCGATACGGTTTGTCGTGAGGCGGAGCGACCGTACGCGAACGCGACGTCTTCGACGCCAACAAAGTGCGCGTCATGCGCCGCGGCGACGATGACCGAGCCGTCGCCGGCAAGTCCAGCGGGGCAGACGCGATGATGGAGCAGGAATTCGCGTGTGAGCGAACTCGCAAGCATCACCGGTTCCACCGCGCTGACCACGCCAACGTCTATTGAATGTTCCACCAAGCCTCCGGTTCCGTGTTGCAACGGCGCGCAATATTGGAGGCCGATCGAAAAGCTATGGCATCACTTCATCCCGACCGGGACCAGACGATTGCAGTCCGTTCGGAGGTGGACGCGAGGACCGGCGTTGGCGGATCTCGCGTCCGTCAGACGGGCCGACGAAAATGTCGGTGTGCTGTTGCGGGGAATCGGAGCGGTCGGCTCGGAGATCGGTGCAACCGCCGCGCGCATCGGAGTCGTCTAACGTCGCATCGGAGTGGACTGACGGCGGTGATGTGTTGCCTGACCTCGCGATCGGACCAGGGCACCATGATACTGCGAGGGCGAGACGAGCGCGTGGAGCGCCGCACCTTCGACAGACGCTGCCTCGCGCCAATGAATCAGCGATTCGCGTTTGAACGCGACCCGGTGACCACGGTGCTTCGTTGAATGACGTCGGTGTTCGGCCGCGCCACCTCGCTGATTGAGGCCGCTACGCCTACGCGCCGCGCCTCGAGCACCTGCGCGCGCGGGTCCATCACCGCGCGAGGCGATGTCGCCGAGCATCGGACTCGCCTCGCGAGCCATCGGAGTTTGCTGATCGACGATCGAGGAGAGCTCGCGACCGATCGGTGCCGGCTGACCGAGCGTCGGAGTCGTCTCGCCGAGCGTCAGCGGTTGGTGATGGAGCATCGGAGGCGTTCTGGCGGCGAATGGAGTGACCCGACGCGCGGACAGCACGCACTGCGCCGGCTCATCTCTATATCCGCAACGGACCCCGATCTACACACCTCTCCCTTTAAAGGATCGTCGTGCGGGTGTTGCGCGCGCTCGACATGACGGTGGCATGACGCCGTACGGTTACTCTTCGCCCCGCGAGCCATCACGAGTGACTCGCGAAGGACAAGCAAAAGAAATTGGCAGGTGTGCGTACGCGCCGCGTCCACCCGCTCGCCGCCACCTGCGAGCGGCGGAAAACGGGCGGGAGTTTTCAGAAAATTCAGCCGGATCCGATGTGCTGTACTCTGCAATCCAGCGCTCGGCCTTTCGGCCGAGCCGTTCGATCCAATGAGCGATGCCGGCACGCGTGCAACAGCGGGCGTGATTGCGAGTGCGGTTCGCCGAGGGAACGGCAGTGAGCTGAACGCATTGGCTTTGAACTCTCATCTCGACAGCTTCGTATACGAGGCGATGATCGAGCGAAAAGGCGTCTTCGCGGAAATCACCGACCGAAACCACAGGCTCTTGCTCGCGTGTCTCGGGAACAACGCGAGAATATCCACCCCGTACAGCGACGACGGGCACCGCAACGGTTGGAGCGACTATAAGTACCATAGAGTATTCTCGGCCGCGTGGAGTCTCGCCGGTACGCTGCCCGCCGACGAGGAGTGGGCAGGCGTCCTCAACATCTTGTTGGGCAAAGCATGCCCGTTGCCGTTAAAGGACTTGGAAACAATTCTGGCTGGTTGGCGGATCGAAGAAGACTCGGCGAATCCGATGCTCTCTTCCGCATTCTCGCTCCGCACCAGACTTGGCGACCTCATTTATGGGGATTGAGCTTTACTGGATTCAGACGATGTGGCTCTGCGACTTTCTCTATCGCCGCTTCGAACCAGAGAAGTTCGTCAGTTGGCCAGAGTTCATCGACAAGGATGGGCAGGAGTTTGTGAGATCAGCGTTGCACACGACCTGCTCTGACGAGACACACAGGAAAGGTGTCGCCTCAACACCCTTGCATGGACCTGGGACGGCAAGACGGGCGGTCTGATTTTGCGATGGCAAATTACTTCGATTTGCGAAAACGAGATTTGCAAGGTCGCTTTCCGGATTGGTTTGACGGAAGCGGGGACGAGCTAAACGAAGGCGCAGCGTTTCTGCAGTTGCAGGATAGCGTCGGAAGCATGACTCAAACGCTGAAGGTTGTCCAAGGAGACGTCCAGTCATTGAACCGATCCGTCAACGATCTCGCGCGTCGTCAAACCCAACGAATGGTGTTTGCTACTTGCGGCGGCCGTGATTGTTGCGCGATTTCAGTATCGCTGATCGAGAGAACGGAGTGGGCGATTGCGCCGCAGGCCTACGTGTTCTCGTGCAATTCCTGGAGTGCCACCGAGGGTTGCAAACGGACCGACGGGATCCGCGCGCCTGCGGGGCTTTGTGGGGCAAAGGAACGAAGCTGCGGATAGCTGGATTGGGCGCGCCGTCGTTTGACAAAATATACCAAATGAGCTAGGGTATGGCTCGTCATTTCAAAACTTCTATTGAGGAGAAAACATCTTAGAGGCCTAAGCAAGGCCATAGCACACTCTCGCGACAAGGTGAGAGCCACTTCAGAAAAGAGGTATCGTCATGCGTTATCGTTTTGCCGCACTCATGGCTGCCCTGGCAGCCATGACGTCCACCACGTCGCTTTCGGCGCAGACTGTGGTCGTCACGCCGTCGAGTCCCCAGGGTTGGATGTCGGCAACCTACGGTCCTAGCGCCGGAGCTTTCTCTGGTATCACGACCACATTTGCGCGTTCCGGCACTGGATCGGCAGAGATCCGGCTCAGTGACGAAGGTAACAGCGAGGCTGATTGGCTTCAGAACTTCGCGACTAATCGTGCGCTCAGCGACATTACAGCTTTCTCGTTCGACTGGTTTGTTTCGAGTTCTTCTACAACGCCGGCGTTCACTACGCCTGCAATGGCACTCATGCTGAGCAATGGTAATTACCTGGTCTGGGAGGGTGCGTATAACGGTTATTCCGGGGGCGCGCCACAGAATACATGGGTGAGTTCGGATATCCTCAACGGAAACTTCTGGTACACGGGTTCTGGTGCTGGAGAATGCGGGTACTCTACTACGTATCAGTCGCTCGCGCTTTTCAACTCGGACTGTCTCGGAGGGACCGGTCAAGTCAGTGGTGTGGACGCCTTCCTCGGTTTCGGTTACGTTGGCAAATCGTTTGACGGCGCGGTGGACAACATTTCCTACGGATTCGCCGGTGCAAAGCCGACCACGTTCAACTTCGAACCCGACAGTCCCACGGTCACTCCAGAACCCGCGACCATGTCCTTGATGGCATCTGGTCTCGTCGGCCTCGGCGGTGTGATCGGCTTCAAGCGCCGCCGCAAGCTCTCGTAAAAGTTCATCAGGTCCGCGCAATACGCGCAAACCGCCACGACTCGTCGTGGCGGTATTTTTTTGTAAATATTTTCATATTTCGTCCATTTCGTCTATTTGCATTATCCCCAGACAAAAAGAACGGCAGTTGATATTCCTTAAAGTGGTAAACATCATGCATCAGAAGGAATTTCAATCGGGGCGCGGAAGTAGGTGGTGGGACCCCAGGCGGCGCGAGGCCGGGTGGCGCGGGCGGCGGACGGGAAATCCGCGCGACGACGGGCGGGCCGGTCGTCACGACGCGTAGGGAGACCGATTGGGGGGCGAGGCTGGACACCGGGGCTTTCTGCGCCCAACGGCTTCAATCACCTCATGAGCGAAAGGAAATGAGCAAACTCGCTCGGCGCGAATCACCGCAGCGCGAGACCCGCGCTCGCGCGTTGGTTGGCGAAGACACGTTCGAGACGCACCGCTGCGGCCGCGGACAGGTCAGCCTCCGTTGCCAGCGACCGCCACCCACAGATGGCAGCGTCGACCTGGTCGATCACCTCCTTCGCCCGCGGCCAGGCAATGTTTGCCTCGAGGGCGATCGTTCGAAAATGCTCGAGCGTCGGCGACCGCCCCTCGCCGGCAATACTCGTCGTGTGCTCCCCATTCATGCCGTGCGAATGAGTGAGGTCGTACGCGGGTGACAGGCGCCACGCCCCATTTGCGTCCATCAAGAACGCGAAGTTTCGCACATGGTCATCGCGGTTGTGCGCGAGAACATTGAACACCATGCGGCGAAATGCCTCCTCGACGGCCCGCATGTCCCTCGTCAGTCGCATCGTCACTCGAAGGAGCTCGCGATAGTCGCATGACGGGACGCGGTAGTCAGCGTGAAGAAGGCCGCCGAACGTGTGCACGTGCAGGCGTCCGCTTCCGCCGGGCCCGTGCCGATCGAACCGCTGGATTCCGAAATACCGCTGCCCGTTGTTCGCAGCGAAGAGATGCGTCCGTGGAACGTCGATTCCGGCGTTTCCCGCCATGGTGGAATACAGCGCTTCGACGACGCCGTCCTGTGGGCCGTCTTCGTCGGTCGGAAACTTGATGATCCACGGCTCGAATCCATCGGGCCAGTGAGGCGCCACTCCGCGAAGGTCAGGGGCCACTCCCGCGACCACCTCCGCACTACCGTCGGCGCCAAAACGGACAGCCGCAAGCACCTTCGGCCGCGCTCCGCCGGGCGAACCGCCGCCGGCGAGGAGCTGCGGCAATACGTCCTCCGCGCTACCCCGGTACAGTCGATTTGCATTGTCGGCAATCGTGGCGAGGTCGGAAGTCCACGTCCACGTGTCCTCACGAGAATCGAGTGGGAGA
>JBDTAE010000021.1:0-3453 GCA_039924785.1 Gemmatimonadaceae bacterium
CAAAACGGAATTCCGGAAGTCGCACGCGGCAGGTGGTTGCCGGCCCGGCGTGCGGCGACGGTCGATCCCATGACGGTTACGCGGATGTTACCGAGCCGTCTTTCAGGTAATGACGGCGTCACTATCCTGTCCGAGGTGCGGCGCCCCGGCGTCCGCGGGAATCGACTCTACGCAATGCGACTACTGCGGCTCGGCGCTCGCGACGGTGTCGTGCCCCTCGTGCTTCGAAGCGATGTTCGCCGGCATGCAGTTCTGTCCGTCGTGCGGTTCCAAAGCCGATCACGCCTTCGAGGAAAATGCGCGATCGCTGTCGTGCCCCGGCTGCGAGAATGAGATGCGGCGTGTGCGGGTGGGATCGACGCCGATGTACGAATGCTCGTCGTGCGCAAGCAACTGGCTCGATACGGAGACGTTCGCGGCGATGTGCTCTAACCGCGAGGAACGCGGCGCCGTCGCCAGCATCCTGGGCGCATCGAAGGAGTCAGCCGCAGTGCCGGGCGGCGCCATCCGCTATCTCCCGTGTCCGCTGTGCAAAAAGCTGATGAATCGCACGAACTTCGGGCATCGGTCCGGTGTGATCATCGACGTGTGCAAGGGCCACGGCGCTTGGTTCCAACCGCGCGAGCTGCGGAATGTGCTTCTGTTTGTCGACGGCGGCGGGTTTGAACGCGCGCGCGCCGAAGATTCCAAGCAGCGTGATGAGGATAGGAGGAAGCTCGAGCAAGCATTTGCCGACGCCGCGCCGGCTGGCCCGTCGCGTCCGTTCACTTTTCGAAGCGTGACCGGCAAGGGCGCGGCGAGCGATTCGTTGATTCGTCAATTGCTCGACGGTCTGCTGTCGTGAGAATTTCGTATTTTGTTCATTTCTGTTCCATCGATTCATTTTAGGAGACCAACCGTGACCATGCGCGAATTTCTCGCCGGTGAGTTCATCGACATCATCGAATGGCTCGATGAAACGGACGACACCATGGTCTGGCGATTCTCGCGACCGCGCAACGAGATCAAGAACGGAGCGCAGCTCATTGTGCGTCCCGGCCAGACCGCGGTGTTCGTCGAACAAGGCGAAATCGCCGATGTGTTCGAACCGGGTCGACATACGCTGACGACGGAGAATCTTCCGCTGTTGTCGCGACTGCGCGGCTGGAAGTACGGGTTCGAGAGTCCGTTCAAGGCGGAGATCGTTTTCGCGAGCACGAAGCAGTTCGTCGGAAGAAAATGGGGCACTGCAACCCCCGTGATCGTGCGCGATCCCGAGATTGGGCCGGCACGCTTGCGCGCGTTCGGCACGTATTCGATTCGCGTCGCCGACCCGACGCAGTTCGTCCGCGAGCTCGCCGGCACCAACTCGATTTTCCTCGGCGATCAGATCACCGATCAGCTGCGCGATCTCGTTGTCGCCAAAGTCAGCACGAGTCTCGCCGACGGCGGTGTCTCCGTCCTCGAGCTCGCAGCGAAGTATCCGGAAATTGGCGCTCGCGTGCGCGATCGCGCGGCGCCGGAATTCGCGACGTACGGCCTCGATCTCACGCAACTGGTGATCGAGAACGTGTCATTGCCGCCGGAAGTCGAAGCCGCCCTGGATCAGCGTTCGAAAATGCAAATGATCGGCAACATCGATCAGTATGCGGCATTGCAGGCAGCGGACGCGTTGCGCGACGCGGCGCGAAATCCAAGCGGAGGTGCGGCAGCTGGCGTTGGCATCGGCATGGGTGCGGCCATGGCGCAGCGCGCAATGTCTGGCGCGCCAGCCTCATCGTCAGTCGGCGGACCGCCCGACCTGCCTCCGCCGATTCCGACGGTGGCGTGGTATTACGCCATTGGTAACGAGCGTCGCGGTCCCGTCGATACGGCGTCGCTGGAGGGGCTCGTCGCCGCGGGAGGCGTAATCGCGGCGACGCTGGTTTGGAGAAGTGGAATGAAGGATTGGGTCCCGGCGTCGTCCGTCGCCGAAATGAACGCGCCCCTCGCCGCGAAGGCTGGGGGCGCGTAACGCGGTACAACGCGTCGCTGGCTTTATGGCTTGAGATTCCGAGCGAAGAAGGCCCACGTGCGATTCCATGAATCGATCTGCTCGGGGGTGTCCTCGCGCTCGAGTGTCTCCGGATTCACGCGGCGATTGAACGTGTGTCCGCACCCCTCACGGCCCGGCGGCGGATCTTTGTAAATCTTCGTTTCGGCGAGCGTGGGTTTGAGCGCGCGCAGCGTGTAGACCATCTGCTGATCCTCGCGAAAGAAGACGTCGCAGTCGTTCGTCGCGACGTGGACGAGCATCGGCACCTTGAGGTTGTCGACATGAAACACGGGCGATCGCTCGAGGTATACGTCGATGCAGTCACGATCCTTTTTGGGACCGCAATTTCGGTCGGAGGGAAGTCCGCCGATTCCTTGCTCCGCGACATAGTCGCGCGCGTACGCCGGGCCGTGATCAGAAAGCCTGAATACGAGATTCGTGACTGGTACCATCGCCGCGCCCGCCTTGAACGGATTGTCATCGCGAAAGAGAACGTGCGAGGTGATGAATCCTCCGTGGCTCCAACCCATGACGCCGACCCGCTTGACATCGACGTACGGAACCGTCGCGAGATAGTCGATCGCTGACAGCACGTCGTCGACCTCTTTGCCGCCGTAGTCGATCTTGCGGTACCAGTCGTTGCCGTAGCCGGTGCTGCCGCGATAGTCCGGAGCAACGATCACATACCCGCGCTTCACCGCTTCGAGGACGAACGGAAACACTTCGAGGTTCCAGTCGCCGTGCACGAATCCGTGCACCCACACCATCGCGGCGTGCTTCGCCTTTCCTTTGTTGATCGGCGAGTACACGTACGCAGGAATTTCGAGACCGTCCACTCGGCTTTTGTACGTGACTTTCTGAAACTCATAATGGCCCGGCGCGTGCGCTGCCCATACGCTGTCAGTCGAATGCTTGGTCTGGATCTGGCGGTCGCAACCGCGGCCGCATCCCGAGAGATCTGCGGTATCGCGACTCACATACAATTGCCGAGCCCGCACCGAATCCATTGGCCCGGTCCACTGACCGCCGCCGCCCCGTCCGCCGCCACGTCCGCCTCGACCGCGACCGGCCGTCGAGTCTTGGGCGATCAACGGCGCGGCGATGAGTAGTGCACACAGAGCGAATCGTTTCATGGTCGTCCTTGAGATCGTGGTCAGGATGCGCCGCAAATGTATCACGAGCCCGCTCGTTCGGTTATGGCGCCGCTCATTCGCCTACACTTTCAACGAAAAGAGAGCAGCCATCATATGTCGGCCGCTCTCGTTCTCTTCCGCCACGGCGACGTCGACGCTTCTTCTACTGCACCGCCACCCCCGACTCTGACGGCGACCGCCACGACGCCACGTTCACGTCGACCGGCAACCTGAGATTCGCGACCGACCGCGCCACGTCGATCACACCCTGCCACACACCGGCGAACGCAAAGCCGACGTCCTGCG
>JBDTAE010000022.1:0-2637 GCA_039924785.1 Gemmatimonadaceae bacterium
TATTTTTTCGCGAAGGCGAACGGTGGCTCGAAGACGTGCCTCGTCCTCGACAATCATCCGATCTTTGGCGGCGAGGCGAAGCAGAACGAGTTCGTCGTCAACGGCGTTCGCCTAATCGCGCCGCAAGGCTCGAACGACTTTGGCGTGCCGCGGCAAGGCAGCGGATGGCAGAGCGACATGTGGGACGATCTTGCGATGCCGAGGGAGTTCGCGTGGTCCAAGTCGAGCGACGGGTCCGCGGACATCCGTATGGCGCAGGACAACTACCAGCCAATGGAAGGCGTCGGCGAATTCGGTGTCGACGTCGGCTATTTCTTCGATGAGCATTCTTCAATCGCGCCGTCGGCGACGCCGACGTGGCGAAAGAACATCTGGCAGAACGATCTTGCCGACGTGCCGGTCGCGGACGACGTCAAACGTGACCTGATCGCGTGGAGAACGGGCGCGCCGGACACGAAAGGGTTGCAAGGCGAAGCATTTGCGCGGTACCTCGATACGATGAGCTATCGCGACTACCTCGAAAGAGTCCTTGGACACCGGCCCGAAGCGACGAAGATGATCGAGCCTATTGTTGGCCTGATCAGTGGAGCGAGCCCCGACGCGGTGAGCGCGCACGCCGCACAGCAGATCGGAATGCCCGGCGTCAGTCGCCCGCGCGGGAAGAGCAGCGGACTCGGACTCTCGTTTCCTGGCGGAAACGTGACGTACGGCCGACACCTCGCGAAGAAGTTGATTCCCGATTCGATCGGTGGCGACGCATCGTTCGAAGGAGTACTCAACGGGCGCGTGAACTGGCACGCCCTCGATCGTGCGAGGCGGGCGACGAGAGTTCGCGTCGGCGCGACGGTCGTGCGCGTCGAACATTCGGGGCCGCGCGATGCCGCCGATTTCGTGACCGTCACCTACCTGAAGGGCGGTAAGCTCCACCGCGCCCGCGCGCGAAAGGTCGCCATGGCGAGCGGCGGCTGGGTGAACAAACGCGTGCTCGCGGATATGCCGTCGGAAATCGGCGAGGCCTATTCCACGTTTCAATATTCGCCCGCGCTCGTCGTGAACGTCGCGTTGAACAACTGGCGATTCATGCACTCCATGGGAATTGCGGCGGCGCGCTGGTTCGACGACTCTGGCTTGGGGTTCGTCGCCAACATTCGCCGGCAGATGACCGTCGGGGGATACCAAGCGCCGGTGGATCCCGACGCACCCGCGGTGCTCACGTTCTACATCGGATTGTACACGCCGGGACGCACGGCCTACGAGCAGGGCGTGCTCAATCGAGCGAAGCTGTTCGCCACTCCTTACGCCGACTATGAGAAAACGATCATGACGCAACTTCGGCGGCAATTCTCGTCGGGTGGGTTCGACGTCACGCGAGACGTGGCCGGCGTCATTCTCAATCGATGGGGACATGCGCGCCTCGTCCAACCGCCGGGCTGGTTCTACGGAACGAATGGAAAGACGCCACCACGCGAGGTCGTCGCCGCCGGATACGGCAGAATCGCGATCGGCCACTCGGAGTTGAACGGCCACCAGAGCGCGACCGGCGCGATGTCGCAAGGCAAACGACTGGGAGAGTGGGCGTGACGGGCGCGCCCCAAAAAGGTGCACGATCGCTCGACGCACCGGGCGGCAAGATCGCGAAATGGTGGGCGCGCCTCTCCGGTCTGCCCGGAGGAAAAATACTTTTCAGTATTCTCATCGGCCGCATGGCTCCGTATACGGGCACCATTGGCGCGCGCGCGGTGGAGCTACGGCCAGGGTACGCGAAGTGGACCCTTCGCGACCATCGCAGTATCCGGAATCACCTGCGCTCCGTGCATGCGATCGCCCTCGTCAATCTGGCCGAGGTGACGAGCGGGACGGCGATGATGATGTCGATTCCGCCCGGAGTGCGCGGCATCGTCACGGGGCTCACGATCAGCTATCTGAAAAAGGCGCGCGGGCTGTTGACCTGCGAGTGCCACTGCAACGTCCCCTCCAAAATCCAGGGCGAAATCTCGCAACAGGTCCAAGCAGACATCCACGACGCCGCCGGCGACCTCGTCGCCAGCACCACCGTGACGTGGAGACTTGCCGCGCCAGCGCAATAGCTGGCGCCGGCGTAGACCCTCCTGGTATTCTCCCTCTTCGTCTTTTCCTGGAATCATCGTGGAGCGTTCATGCTGATCGTCGCCGGTTGTGCTCTCGTTCTATTCTGGCTGCTGGCCGTCTTCATATTCAAAGTGACCAAGGGCCTCATTCACGTCGTGCTGATCATCGCCCTCGTCGCGATTGCCATGCATTTCATGAGGGCACGATGACGAATACCGCAGACGTCGTGATCATTGGCGGCGGCATCATGGGTGCGAGCATCGCCTACCACCTCGCGAAGCGCGGCTGCACCAACGTCGTCGTGCTCGAAGCGGGCGAGATGTTCGGACTCGGATCCACAGGCCTCAATGCCGGAGGAATTCGATATCAATTCGCCACGGCGGTGAACATCCAACTGTCGAAGATGAGCATCGACATGATGGAACGCTTTCCGGCGGAGTTCGACCAGGAGCTCGGCCTCAAGCGCTGCGGGTACCTCTTCATGCTGGACACGGACACAGACCTCGCGCAGTTCAGAAAGAACGTCGCGCTTCAGAATTCACTCGGCGT
>JBDTAE010000023.1:0-41388 GCA_039924785.1 Gemmatimonadaceae bacterium
AGAACAACACGAATACCCGCAACGTCGCCATCTGCTGCGCGATATTCAGATGCGGTACGACGCCGCGATTCCACCGGCCAGGATCGAACCACATCGGGTCCGTCCCCATTGCGTCGCCGGGCACGCCCACCCCGGGCAGGATGACGTCGGTCGCAGGTGTTCGCGCACCAACGGGAACGCCGCCGAGCGACGGCGGGTTCTGCTCGTTGACGTACCAGGCATAGGTGAGTCGTCCGGCATCGCCGACGGTGAAGTGTCCCGCGGCGTGGGACAATACCGTCGCCCACGGCGCAAGGATGAGGACCCAAGTCACGCCGGCGAAGGAGACGGCTTTCATGCCGCGCCTGCGCATCGCAACCGCCAACGACGCGAGACACACGATCGCCCACGGCACCATGAACGACTTCGCCAGTGCGCCGATTCCGAGCGCGGCCCCGAGAACCACGGCGTTCCGCCCAGCGTGCTGGGCGCCATTTCGCAAACGCAGCATCGCACCGAAAGCGACGAACACGGTGGTTGCGCACAGCAAATCCGGCGTCGTCAGCTCGAGCGGAATCATCGTAAGCGCAACCACGGCGAAAAGCGCATAGACCGCCGCCAGCCCCGTCGCCGAGTTCAGCGCCGACCCGCGGACGCGTGACGCGAGTTGCAGAATGCTCATCAGCATATACTCGAACGCTGCGGACATGCCAATGAACGCCAGGAGGTTCACGACGTGCATCACCGGAACCTCGCCCGCGGGACCCACGCCGCCGCCGACGGCGCGCGCAACGCCGACCAGGAACGGGTAGAGCGGACTCCAATATGTGCTCACCAGCAGCGACCAGCGGCCGGTCACGACCGCGTCGCTCAAATCGAGGTAGGAAATTCCGTCAGGCCCGACGATGAATCGCTGCGCGTATGCCTGGAAAATGGCGAACGCCAGGATCACCGACCACGCGACGAGGCGAACCTGTCGCTTCACGCCGCGGTGGCTACGCCACGCACCGGTGCTGGACCGCGCGCCATCGTTGCTCCGTTCGGACGGTTCGTCGCTGGCCATACCGGTGACGCGAGTGTTACGGCTTGATCAAGACGCCGCTGATCGGCTTGTCCCTCGGCTGCTCGTCGGCCTTGAACAGATATACGCAATTCTCTAGACGCGCCCCCTTCGCATCCGCGACCGCGAACTGCGAGCCGGCGTACGCGCAGGCGCCAGCGTATTCGCCCTTCTTGTTCACGGCGTAATACTGGAGCTGGAAGTATGGACGTCCCTTGTCGTTGAGCAGACGTTTTTCCGTCATCGCGATGACGCGCTCCATCACTTTCATCAGCGCCTGTTCCGGCGACATCCCCTGGCGCATGAATTCGACGGCGAGGAACGCGCCGCAAACTTTGATGTTCGCCTCGCCGCGTCCCGTCGATCCGGCCGCCCCAACCTCATTGTCGCAATACTGGCCCGCGCCGATAATCGGCGAATCGCCCACGCGTCCCGGGATCTTCCACGACAAACCGCTCGTCGTCGTGACGGACCCGACGTCGCCCGCAGCCGACACCGCATTCATGTTGATCGTGCCGTACGTGTACGGAACGCCGTACGCGTCGTAGTACACGTGCGAGTGATTCGTACTCGACTCGCGCAGCGGCTTGGCCGGCGGCGTGCGCTTCGGCGGAAGGTCGAGCCAGTTGTCGGTGGGATTCTGGCGCGACTTCCAGCGGAGCCAGTCCATGCGGCTCTCGTCGGTGAGGAGATTCCGCTCCTTGAATCCCAACTCCAGCGCGAATCTCTTTGCGCCCGCGCCGACGAGCATGATGTGGTCGGTGTATTCCATCACGGCTTTGGCGACCGCAGCCGCCTCCGCGACGTCTTCGAGTGCACCGACGGCACCCGCGCGCTTTGTCGGACCGTGCATCACGCTGGCGTCGAGCTGGACGACGCCATCCTCATTCGGCAGACCGGCGAGACCGACGCTCTGGTCGTTCGGGTTCAACTCGACGACTTGGACCCCCGCCACCGCCGCGTCGAGTGGGTCGGCACCGCCGGCGAGCATGTCGTACGCGACTTTAATCCCCTGTTTACCCGCCGGATCCTTGTCAAAGCCGTTCGCGGCCGAAATGATCACGGGTCGGCCGGCGAACGCGGTCGGCGCGAGCTCGGCGCGGTCTTGAACCGTGATTGCGGGCATCGCGGACACCAGCTTTGGCAGCGCCAAACCGGCTGCAGCGGCAGCGCCGGCGCCGAGGAAATCGCGGCGGGAAACGGACATTGGAAGCTCCACGCGGGAAGGGGATGGAATGTTACTGCGCCGAACGACAACGGGCGAATGCCAAAATTCAAACCGCGGACTCGCCGCCGAGCTGGCTTCGTTGAGAGATCGGCCTAGCCTGGCTATCGGCGATCCGCTATCAGTCTAGCAACCCGCTATCGGCAAATCCGCGTCTCGGCCGTGGTGCACGCCTGCAGCCGGTAGACAATACTTCGCAACCGCAGGCAATAGCCGGTTCCCTTCTCCATCCACCACATGTCACCAGCTGCCGTCCGCGACCGTCTCCGACAAGCCGAGTTCCTCCAGGGGCTCACCGATAGTGCGCTGCATCAGTTGGCGAAGCTCGTCACGTTGATCACCTACGAGCCCGACGAGCTTCTATTCGAGGAGGGATCGCCGCGCGCGATGTTCGCCATTATCGCTTCGGGCGCGGTCGCGATTGAAAAGGGTGGCGCCGCCGGGGGACGCCGCGTGCGTCTCGTGACGCTCGGAACGGGACAGGCCGTCGGCGAAGGCCTGCTGCTCGACGACAGCAGCCACGGGACAGCCGCCCGCGCGCTGCAGCGCACGGAAGCGTATGTGATCACCGCGGAACAGGTGAAAGAGCTGGCCAAGGAATCGTCGGCGACGTACGGCGCGTTGGTGGGCCGCGCCGCGCGGTCGATCTCGCAGCGGCTTGCCGCGCACGATGCGACGCTGGTGGGACACGGGCGCACGATGGGCTTCACCGGCGCGCGCACTCGCAAGGAGCATGACCTCCTCGGCGAACGCGATGTACCGTTCGACGCGCTATACGGCGTGCAGACGCTGCGCGCGATGGAAAACTTTCCGATCACCGGAATTCCGCTGCGAGAGTTTCCGGTGCTCATCGACGCGCTCGCGTCGGTAAAAGAGGCGGCCGCGCTCGCAAATTCGGAACTGGGGTTGTTGGACAAGAGCATCGCGGATCTCATTGTCCGCGCGGCGCAGGAAATTCGCGCTGGACGCCATCATGAGCATTTCGTCGTCGACATGATTCAGGGCGGCGCGGGCACGTCGACCAACATGAACGCGAACGAAGTCATCGCAAACCGGGCGCTTGAGCTGCTCGGCAAGGAGCGCGGCGAGTATTCCGCAGTGCATCCGAACAACCACGTCAATCTTAGCCAGTCGACGAACGACGTGTATCCGACGGCGGTGAAGATCGCGCTGCACCACGCGATCGAATCGCTGCGCACGTCGATGAGTACTCTCGCGCAAGCGTTTCTGGCCAGGGGCCAGGAGTTCAGTCCGTTCATCAAGATGGGACGCACGCAGCTGCAGGACGCAGTACCCATGACGCTCGGCCAGGAGTTCACGGCGTTCGGCCACACGATTCTCGAGGACGTCGATCGATTGGGCGAGGCGCAGGCGCTGATTCGCGAGATCAACATGGGCGCGACGGCGATCGGCACAGGCATCAATGCGCCAGCGGGCTATGCATCAACTGTCTGTAGAGAACTCTCACGCATCTCAGGGCTCGCGCTGATCACGGCGCCGGATCTCGTCGAGGCGACGGCCGACACGGGCGCGTTCGTCCAGCTGTCGGGTGTGCTCAAGCGATGCGCGGTGAAGCTATCAAAGATTTGTAACGATCTCCGACTTTTGAGCTCAGGTCCCCGGGCGGGACTGGGCGAGATCAATCTTCCGGCGATGCAGCCGGGTTCGTCGATCATGCCGGGCAAGGTGAATCCGGTCATTCCAGAAGTGATGAACCAGGTGTGCTTCGACGTCATCGGTGGCGACGTGACCGTGACGATGGCCGCCGAAGCCGGCCAGTTGCAGCTCAACGTGTTCGAGCCGATCATCGCGTACCGTCTGCTGCGGAGCATCGAGACGCTCGCGAACGGCTGCGGCGTGTTGCGCGAGCGATGCGTCACCGGCATCACGGCGAATCCGTCGCGCATGCGGTATTTCGTCGAGCATTCCATTGGCATCGTGACGGCGCTCGTGCCGGTGATCGGCTACGAGCAGGCGACGGCGATCGCGAAGGAGGCCTTGGAAAGCGGCGAGGGCGTCTACGATGTCGTGCTGTCGCGGGGATTGATGACGCGCGAGCAGTTGGATCGAGCGCTCGATCCTGAGGAAATGGTTTAGCCGCCCAATGCCCCCACGCCGTCGTAAACGAATCGACCCCGCCGCCTTCGCGCTTCCCGCCGATCTCATCAAGCACGGGGTTTTTGCGGACGCATATGCCGTGCGAGCGAGCGACGTCGTGCGGCAGGCGTCGCGCGCTGAAAGTGTACGGATGCAATTCTCCGGGCAACGAGAAGGGTGGCTCGGCGGCGTCGACGAGAGCATCGCCATCCTCAAACTCTGCGTCGACGACTGGAGCTCGCTCGTCGTGAATGCGCTGTACGAGGGCGACCGGTATGAGAACTGGGATACCGTCCTCACGATCGAGGGGCCGTACGAAGCATTTGGGCATCTGACCACCGCGTGTCTCGGCGCGTTGAGCCGGCGGACGCGCGTATGCACGAACGCCAAGCTCATCTCCACCGCCGCGGGCTCGAAGCCGGTGCTGCTGCTCGGCAGTTCCGTGGACCCGTATTGGGCGCAGCCTGGCGACGGGTTCAGCGCGATGGCCGGCGGCGTGAAGATGTTTTCAACTGAAGCGCAGACGTCGTTATTCAGCGGCAAGGCCGTTGGCGCGGTGTCGCACGGAATGATCGCGGCGCTTGGCGGTGACACGGTGAAGGCGACCAAGCGGTTCTGCGACGCAAACGATGGCGTCGACGTGATCGCGCTCGTCGATTATGACAACGACTGCGCCAAAACGAGCGTCGAGGTCGCGCGCGCGCTCGAGGGCAGGCTCTGGGGCGTGCGCCTCGATACGCCCGAAACGATGGTCGATAAGTCCGTCATGCCGCAGATGGGGAGTTTCCCCCCGGCAGGTGTGAACGCCCCGCTCGTGTGGGCCGTTCGCAATGCGCTCGACGCCGAGGGGTTTGGAGACGTGAAGATCGTGGCATCTGGGGGCATCACGTTGCCGCGGATCGTTGCGTTCGAGGAGGACGGCGTGCCGGTCGACGTCTATGGAGTTGGCGCGGCGTTGTTCGAGGGAAGTTTCGATTTCACGGCGGACGTCGTCGAAGTGAACGGAAAGGCCGAAGCGCGCGCCGGACGAAAGGCACGTGAGAATTCACGCATCGAGCGGGTGAAATAATGGCGGCTGGGCCCCAGCTGGACGGCGCAGGTATCGCGAAGATGAAGACACTCCAGGAAGCGATCGTCTTGCTGCAGCGCGTGCATGGGCTCGTCGAGACGTATGCGGTGGCGGTGAAAAACCATCAGCCGACTACCGCGTATGCGACGAATATCCGCCGGACGCTTCCGACGTTGGCGGCGAATTTGAAAGGGCATTTCGGGCTGATCTCCGACCAGGTCACCGCGGTCAACCTTGCATCGAGCCGCGGGGCGAACGAGGGGATGAAGGTGCGCGCGATGCGGGAGGGCGTGGCGCAGGTCAAGCAGGCCCTCGAGATCGCCGTGGTGCAGACCAAGGACAGACATACGCCTAAGCATGATTGACGCTTCAGTATTCCCTGACAGTTTCGGCGTGTTGCGCTCTATGAGAATCGCGTCTTCTTACAATCGGGCGAACCGGCGATTTTGGCTTGATTTGGCCCGCCATTGCCGGTAGGTTCCCGCTTGCTCAACCCACGTCGCCCCGAGCGTAGTGCGCCCGGGCGCTCTGACCTCCCGGTCAACCGGTTTCGTCAAAGGGACACCGCATGAATTTCCTCTCCCGCCTGCGCCGGCCAGGCACCCGCAAAGCGGGTGTGGTCGCGCTGACGGTCGCCTTCGCGGCATTGCTTGCTGCCTGTGGCCAAGACCATCCTGATTCGATCTTCCACAACCGAACTGACGTCAACCGCGACGTCGATTATCTGTTCAAGCTCCTGATCGGAGCGGGAACGGGCGTCTTCATTTTCGTGGAGACGATCCTTATCGTCGCGCTGGTGAAGTTCCGGAAGCGTCCGGGACAGCCTGAACCGAAGCACGTGCACGGCAATACCACGTTGGAAATCATGTGGACCGTGATTCCGGCGCTCATCCTCGGCGTCATCGCGGTTCCGACGGTGCGCACGATCTTCAAGACGCAGGCGGCTGCGCGGGCCGATGCGCTGCAGGTGGAGGTCTATGGCCACCAGTGGTGGTGGGAGTTCCGCTACCCGCAGTACACGATGACCGGAGCCAACGGCAAGGTCGACACGGTCGTCACGGCCAACGAGCTCTATTTGCCGATCGGCAAGACGGTGAACTTCACATTGCGGTCGCGCGACGTCATTCATTCGTTCTGGGTGCCGGCGCTGTCGGGCAAGCGCGACGTCGTCAGCAATCACACGAACTATTTGTGGTACACCCCGGATTCGACGACTGAGGCCGTGTTCAACGGCGCCTGCGTCGAGTACTGCGGCACGAGCCACGCGAACATGCGCTTCAAGGCCTTCACGGTCACGCAAGCGGACTTCGACAGCTGGATCGAGCACCAGAAGCTTGCGTCGGTCGATTTGATGCCGCCGCCGGCTCCGGTTGCCCCGGCCGCTGGAACTCCGGCAAAGCCGGGCGCACCGGCAGTGACGGCTAAGCCCGCGACGACGCCCGCCATGGCAGCAGCTGCCGCGACACCGGCTCCGGTGGTGCAGGCTGGCTTCGTGATGTTCCCGCGCGAAAAGATGCCGGTATCCACTGTTCCGCAGACGCCGTATCCGGAAAAGCTCAAGTTCGACGACGGGCTGCTGGCGAACGGCAACGCGGCGGCCGGCGAGAAGATCGTCAATACGAACATGTGCATCGCGTGCCATACCATTCGAGGCAACCCGATGATGCAAGCCGTCTTGGGTCCGAACCTGACGCACGTCGCCACGCGCACCACGATCGGCGCGGGCCTTTACCCGAACGACGCGCAGCACCTCGCGCGCTGGGTCAAGAATGCGCCGAGCATGAAGCCGGGCATCATCATGCCGACGTTCGGTATCGGCGAGTATGACCCCGTCACGCTCAAGGGCATTGTGAAGACTGGGTTCACGGACGCGCAGGTCTCGGACATCGTGGCCTATCTGCAAACTCTGAAATAACGAACCGGCTGACTCGGAGAATTAGATAATGGCAACCGCTGCGGTCGGAGTCCCCTACACAGTCGCTGACGATTACGCGAACAGTGGGCTCTGGAGCTGGCTTACCACCGTCGATCACAAACGGATCGGCGTCCTGTACATGTACACGGCGTTGTTCTGGTTCGGCTGCGGTGGGCTCGAGGCTGAGATCATGCGTTGGCAGCTCAAAGGACCGAACGGCCATGTGGTGACGGCTGAGATGTTCAATCAGCTGTTCACGATGCACGGCACGACGATGATCTTCCTCGTCGTGATGCCGCTGTCGGCGGCGTTCTTCAACTTCCTGATTCCACTGCAGATCGGCGCGCGCGACGTCGCCTTCCCGCGACTCAACGCGTTCAGCTACTGGGTGTATTTGTTCGGATCGTTGTTCATGAACACGTCGTGGCTCGTTGGGCAGGCGCCGAATGGTGGTTGGTTCGGCTACGCGCCACTGACGGCGCTGCAGTATTCGCCGGGCCTCAACATCGACTTCTGGATGCTCGGCCTTCAGATCCTTGGTGTGTCGTCGCTCGCGGCGGCGTTCAACTTCATCACGACGATCATCAACATGCGCGCGCCCGGCATGAACCTGATGCGCATGCCGATGTTCACGTGGATGGCGTTCATCGTGCAATTCTTGCTCGTGCTCGCGTTCCCGGTCATCACGATCGCGCTCGTGTTTCTTCAGTTCGACCGGTTCTTCGGCACGAACTTCTACATGATGACCGCCGGCGCCGACCCTCTGCTCTGGCAGCATCTGTTCTGGATCTTCGGACATCCGGAGGTCTACATCCTGATTCTGCCGGCGTTCGGTTTGGTCTCTGAAATTCTGCCGACGTTCAGCCGCAAGCCGATTTTCGGATACCCGGTCATGGTCTATTCGGGAATCCTCATCGCCTTCCTCGGCTTCGGCGTCTGGGCGCATCACATGTTCGCGGTGGGCATGGGCCCGATCGCCGACTCGGTGTTCGCCGTGACGACGATGCTCATCGCCATTCCGACCGGCGTGAAGATCTTCAACTGGATCTTCACGATGTGGGGCGGCAACCTGCGCTTCACGGTCGCGATGAAGTATGCGATCTCGCTCGTTGCGCTGTTTACGATCGGCGGCATTTCCGGCGTGATGCACGCGTCGCCGCCGGCCGACTTGCAGCAGACCGACACGTATTTCATCGTCGCGCACTTTCACTACGTGCTCGTCGCCGGGTCGATGATGGGTCTGTCGGGCGGCATCTACTACTATTTCCCGAAGATAACCGGCCGGATGCTGAGCGAGAAAATCGGCAACTGGCAGTTCTGGCTCACGTTCATCGGCGTCAACCTCACCTTCATGCCGATGCACTGGTCAGGTCTCTATGGAATGCCGCGTCGCGTGTACACGTACGACGCCGGCCAGGGTTGGGAAATCTTCAACCAGATGAGCACCGCCGGCGCGTTGATTCAAGCGTTGGCCGCCTTTGTCGGTCTTTACAACATCATCAAGAGCCGCAAGAGCGGTGAGATTGCCGGCAACGATCCGTGGGGTGCGCCGAGCCTCGAGTGGTCGATCCCGTCGCCGCCGCCGGACTACAATTTTGCGGTGATCCCGACCGTGACATCGCGCTATCCGCTGTGGGACGTGAAGTCGCCCGAGCTGACGACGGATGTTCCGCATTCCCGAGTTGGCGATGAGCACAACACCATCGCGATTGGAGGAAAGACCGTCGGCTCGTTCCAGGACAGCATGGCCGCCGGCACGCCCGAAGGCGGCTTGAATCCAAACGCCAGACAGGCGTCGACGAAAGTGTCGCTCAAGACGGCGGAGCAGCTCGGAATTCCTATGCCGTATCCGACGATTAAGCCGCTGTTCGTCGCGCTGTTCATGGTGTTGATGTTCGCATCGTTGCTCCTGATACACGTCAACAAGGAGACCATGGGCCTGGTCGCCGTATTGACGTTTGCCACGGCCATGACGTTCTCGCTATATCTGTGGCTGACGTCGCCGTTGGAGCCGTCGCACTAAAGCGGTACTGGCTTCCCGCTCCCGGCTTCTGGCGACAGCAGAAGCGGATGGTCGGAAGCCGGAGTTCATCCGAAACTCGTCACGCTGTTGCCAAAAGCCGGTAGCTAGAAGCCTCAAATTTTTTCTCGCCTCTACACTCTCTCCAAATGGCCACTGCCGTCGCTAGCCACGCTCATCCGCCGACAAGCACCGGTCTCGATCATCGCAAGATCGCGATCTGGGCGTTCATCGGGTCGGAATGCATGCTCTTCGCGTCGCTCATCTCGACGTATCTCATTTATAAAGGCCGGAGCGTCGTCGGACCGTTCCCGCACGAGGCGTGCAACCCGCCCGTCTGCGCGACCCATCTGAATCCGATCCTCAACATTCCGGTCACGTCGTTTTCCACGTTCGTGCTGCTGATGTCGTCGCTCGCGATGGTGTTGGCGCTCGCGGCCGTCGAGAACAAAGGCAAGCCCGGCTACAGCGGCATCCTCGGCTCATCGAAGTTCTGGCTGTTCGCGACGATCGTCATGGGCGCCACGTTCCTCGGCTGCCAGGCGTACGAGTTCACGTCGTTCGTGCACGAAGGGCTCACGATCCGCACCAACCTTTTCGGATCGTCGTTCTTCACGCTGACCGGCTTCCACGGGGCACACGTCACGGCCGGTGTCCTGTGGTTGTGCACTCTGCTGGCAATCGATTTCAAGCGCGGACTTGGGCCGAAGGACACGTTGATCGTCGACATCTGCGCGCTGTACTGGCATTTCGTCGACGTGGTCTGGATCGCGATCTTCACGCTCGTTTACCTCATCAAGTAGCCCATACCGGAGCGGCTGATCATGGCTGACCAGGAATTCCACCACACCAACGCAGACGTCGACGTCCATGCAATGGGTGAGATGCACGAGCACCCCACGTGGAAGCAGTACAAGTGGGTCGCGCTCATCCTCACGCTCATCACAGCCCTTGAAGTGTTTATCTATTACACATCGTTCAAGGATTCTCCGCTGTTCGCGCCCGTGCTGCTGGTCATGTCGGCGGTGAAGTTCGCGATCGTCGTGATGTTCTACATGCACCTCAAGTACGACCACAAGCTGTTCCGCGCGCTGTTCACCGGACCGCTGATCATCGCGATGTCCACGCTCGCCGCGCTCCTGTTCGTCTTCGGAAAGTTCTCCGGCCGCTAAGCGCCGCGATGGTGAAGGTGTGAACGTTTTGAGTAGTTTGAAGGTCCTCGCGCTGCTGCATACCGGCGCGAGCTTGAGCCCAACGGGCTTCACGGTGCACATGAGCACCGTAATCGGAATCATCGGCTTGGCGGTGCTATACGAGTGGCGCGCCAAGCAGGTTCCGCCGACGACCAACCAGCGCGTGCTCTATCACTCCGCGCTCGTCGTGATGTTCTTCTCACTCAACGGTTGGCTCCACGATCTGAGCGACTCGTACCTCTTCAGCGCGCACATGGTGCAGCATCTCATGCTTTCGCTGGTGATCGCTCCATTCCTGATCATGGGAACGCCGGGCCAAATGCTTCGCCCCGCGCTTGCGGTTCGCGGAGTCCGTCCGGTCGCGCGTTGGCTCACCGCGCCGACACATTGCTTCGGATTGTTCACGATCGTCGTCGCCGCCTGGCACCTGCCGCCGCTCTACAACTACGCCCTGTCGCATCACCCCGTGCACATCGTGCAGCACCTGATGTTCCTCGTGGCATCTGTCCTGATGTGGTGGCCCGTACTGAGTCCGCTGCCCGAGTTGCCGCGCTTGAGCTATCCGGGACAGATGCTGTATCTGTTCCTCATCACCATCCCGATGGCGATCGTCGCGGTGTACATCTCGTACGCCGACACGGTGCTCTATCCGCTGTACGCGAGCGCGCCGCGCGTCTGGGGAATCACGCCGATGAGCGACCAGCTCATTGGCGGATTGATCATGTGGATTCCCGGCGGCCTCTTCTTCTACACGATCATCTCATTCGTGTTCTACAAATGGCAGCAGCGCGGCGGACTCGACTCGCGCGCCGAAGCCCAGGTGGACTGGCACACAGCCTAGGTTCCGAGCGTCGCACCCCGCGTGCGGCGCGGCTGGCTCGTTTCCACGCTCCGACGGTATTTTTTAGTGTAGGTCCTCCGACAGCTCGTTGGTGCTAACCCTCTCGCCAAAGGCAGAGCGACGTGAGCACGACTGTTTCCGCCCCGGTATCCCGAACACCAATGGCCGAGTCGTCGAGCCGCGCCGGTGTTTCGATTGAGCGTGAGCGTCTCGTGTCGCTCGACGTATTTCGCGGCCTGACCGTCGCCGGCATGCTGCTCGTGAACGATCCGGGCACCTGGGGCTCGATCTACCCGCCGCTCGAGCACGCGGCATGGAACGGTTGGACGCCGACGGATCTGATCTTTCCGTTTTTCCTGTTCATCGCCGGCGTCACCACCCATCTCTCGCTGTCGGCGCGACGCGCGCGCGGCGACGACGAATCGGCCATTCGCCGGCAGATCATTCGCCGAGGGCTGCTGATCTTTCTGTTTGGCTTCATGGTGAACGGCTTTCCGTACTTCACGTGGTCGACGATCCAGGGTGTCGCCGATCCGACGTTCCTCGCACGGGTTGTCGACCGCCTGTACCACTGGCGAATCATGGGCGTGCTCCAGCGCATCGGGCTCGCGTACATGGTGGGCGCACTCCTGTCGCAGGGAAAGTCGCTCAAGACGCAAGTGATGATCATCATCGGTCTGCTGTACGGTTATTGGTTCGCGATGACGATTCTTCCGGTGCCCGACACCGGCGTCATGGGCCAACTGGCGAACGGCAACGCGCTGCACACGATGGCCGCCTGGTGGGATCGTCTGCTCCTCGACTGGACACGCTTCGGACTCGGCAACCATACGTGGGTGAGCAGCGTGACGTGGGACCCCGAAGGCATTTTCTCGACGATCCCCGCGGTCGCCACCGCAATGCTCGGCAATCTTCTCGGGCAATGGATCGGTACGCGGAAGCCGCTCACCGAACGTTTGAATGGGATGTTTGCGATCGGCGCGATCGGGATGATGGCGGGGTTAATGTGGAATTGGTCGTTTCCGATCAACAAGAGCCTGTGGACGAGCTCGTATGTGATGTTCTGTGCAGGAATGGCGACGATCGCGATTGCGACGATCATGTGGGTCGTGGATTTGCGGGGTATTAAAGGGTGGACGAAGCCGTTCGTGGTGTATGGGATGAACCCGATGGTGGCGTTCGTTGGCTCGGGCGTGCTGGCGAGGTTGATCTACTCGATCTTCACGGTGAATCTCGACGGCAAGTCGGTTCCGCTCGAGACGGGTATTTACAAAGTGCTCTTCGCGTCGTGGCTCGAACCGGTGAACGCGTCGCTCGCGTTCGCGATCACGTTCGTTCTGTTGTGGTTTGCCGTCTTAACCGTCCTTTACAAGAAGCGAATCTTCTTCAGAGTCTGAGCGGCGGGCCGGACTATTCGGTATCATTGTTGCGCCTCTTTTCGGTATGAAATTGTCGCGTCGCACGCATTCAGTCTTTTCTGTTATCAGACACGGCGCCGTCGTTGTCGCGAGCGTGGGCCTTTTTGTGTCCAGCACAGCTGCGGCGACCTCCGGCGGCAAGAAGCCGAAGAAGCGTCCGGCGACAGCAGTTGCCGCCACGAAGAAGACGCCCAATGCTTGGGCCGTTCTCCGCGGAACTCCTGCGCTCGCGGAGGCCGTAAGCGCCGCGCTGTCGAGCCACACCCGCGGCGGCTCGTGGGGCGCGGTGATCGTTTCACTCACGCGTGGCGATACGCTCTACGCGCAGAATGCCGACGTAATGATGCAGCCGGCGTCGACGATGAAGATGTACACGTCGGCGGTAGCGCTCGATCGGTTCGGACCTGATTACACGTTTCGCACGCCGGTTCTGCGCGACGGCGAAGTTGGCCCCGACGGAACATTGATGGGCAGTCTCTATCTGCGCGGCGTTGGCGATCCTGCACTCGGTCCGCGTTTCTGGCACGAGGAAGCGCCGATGGATGTTCTCGCCAAGCAGATCGCGGCGGCGGGAATCAAACGCGTGCACGGCGACATTGTCGGCGACGCAACTGCGTTCGACGACAAGCTCGTACCAGACGGGTGGAAGACCAGCTACCTCGGCGCATCGTACGCGGCGCGTGTCTCGGCGTTGTCGCTGAATGAGAACCTCGTGTGGGTTGTCGTGAAGCCTGAGGGCGGCAAAGCGTCCGTCACGCTGGAGCCGGCGACGACGTCGATTCCCGTCGAAGCATCGGTGTCCGTTGTTGGTGGGACCGGTGGTCGTATCAGCGCGACTCGTCGCCCCGACGGATCGCTGAGCGTGCGAGGCTCGATCGGCGCACGCTCCGGCCCGCTCAAGTATTCGCTCGTCGTCGACAATCCGCCGCTGTTCACGACCGGAGCGTTGCGTGCCTCGCTGCAGAAGGTGGGGGTGGCGATCGACGGCCAAACGCGCCTCGGACCGACGCCGGCGACCGCCGTGAGCGTCGCGGCGCTGTCGTCGCCGCCACTTGGTCAGATCATCGGCGAGATGGATCGCGAGAGCATCAACATCGTCGCCGAACTTCTCTTCCGTGCTTCGGCGCGCGCGGGCGGCGCCGCCGTTGGGTCGGCGGAAACGGGACTCGGAAATCTTAGAGATTTCTTATCAAAGAAAGTCGGCACGTCGCCAATGGTCGTCGACGTGTCCGACGGTAGCGGACTCTCGCTCAACGACCACGTCACGCCGCGGTCGATGGTGCAGTTGCTCGGGTACGTGCATCAGGCCACGTGGGGTCCGGTCTTTCACGCGGCGCTGCCCGTCGATGGTGAATCGGGTACGCTGAAGCGTCGTGCGAAGGGAACGCCGGCGCGCGGCAACCTTCACGCAAAGACCGGCACGACGAACACCGTCGCCGCGCTCGGCGGCTATGTCACCGCGAAAAACGGCGAAGTGCTCGCCTTCTCGCTGATCTACAACGGGGCCGATCGCTGGAACGCCAAGACCGCGATGGATCAGATCGGTAACTCGATGGCGGACTTCGTTCGCGAATAGTCCGCGCGGTTCAGCGGAAGCAAACGCGGGCGACTCGATCGAGTCGCCCGCGTTTTTCTTCCCAGCAGTTTCGAATGTCTCCGTGCTTTTTGCCGCTTAGGATGACAATTCGTTGATGACGACGCCGCGCGCCTTCAGTGCATCGATGTACTTGCGTGCTGGGATGCACTCGTCGGGGGTGTGGACACCTGCAGGCTTCGCTTCTCCACGGACCTGCATCAATCCCGTGATCGACAACGAATAGCCCGTCGTGCGCATCATCGCGCTGATGCCGTGCTCTTCGTCGTATCGATCGACGAGCTCGAACGTGCGTGTTGCGGCCGATCCGTTCTTCCGCCCGCTGACGATAATGCGGAGCGCAACGAGATCGCGGCCCGCCGGCTTGGTGAGACGCGGACCAACGGTGGCGATGAAGAGGTCGCGCGGAATCACCTTCATGCCCTTTACGTCGACCGGCTGATTGTCGATCAGGCCGAGTGAGCGGATGCTCTCCATGAGCTCCGCGTGCCCGGGATAGCGAAGCGTCTTGTACTCCATCGTCGGGATCTTGTCTTCGTAGCGGAACGCCATCGTCGACAGGCCCCCGGCGGTGTGAAACGCTTCGAGCGTCCCAACCGGCGCGTCGAACTTCACCGGCTCGCGCTCCGACAGCGCAGTGACTTGCGTGCGCTTTCCCTTTCGAAGGACCCACGACAACGTCGTGTAGTAGTCGAGCGCGCCTTCCAGGGAGTAAACGAGCATATAGTTGAGCGGCGGCTCCGGATTCTGCGGCAATCCGCCCACGAAGATTTTCACCGAATCGACGGAATCGAGTTGAGAGATTCCATATTCCGCGAGGATGTTGACCATCCCGGGCGCGAGTCCACAGTCCGGCACCACGGTGATGTTCTTCGCCTTCGCCTCGGCGTCGAGCGTCTTCTGCTTGAACACGATTTCGGTATTGCCACCGAGGTCGCAGAAGTGGACTCCGGCCTCGACGGCGAGCCGCGCGAGGTCGTAGTTGAAGTAATACGGAATCGCGCTCATCACTGCGTCGCACTCGCGCATGACGCCGAGGACGGCCTCATGGTCGCGGACGTCGAGCGGGGTCGGAATGAGCCGCGGGCCAGAGAATGGCGCCAGGAACGGCGGAAGGCTTCCGATGTGTACGTCGCCCAACCGCACCTCTTTCACATCCTTGTCTCGCAGCAGGTCATACGCGCACGCCGACCCTTGCAATCCCGCACCCAAAACGAGCATCCGCATGCAGTTCCCTCTCCGTAAGGACGTAAATATTCTTGAAACGTACAACGCTCGGACCGTCGTGTCAGCCGCGCACGGTCCTCGCGAGGCGATTCACTATGTTGCACAACGAAAACGCCGACTGGCGCACCCGTCTGATCGACGACGACGAAGGAATTGGTCGGGTGATCGCCGACACGCGTCGTATCGCTGTGCTTGGAATCAAGGTCGAGCCCGATCGGCCGGCGCATTACGTGCCCGAATACGCAAGCGTGCTGGATTTGAGATCGTCCGCGCGACGTGCTACCGCACGTCGAGGACAAGCAAACCGTGTTTCAGACGTTCGTCAATTTGTGCCGCGACGATACCGGTTGTCGCCGACGCGATTGCGGTTCCGATCGGAAGGACATGGGTCGCTGCCGACGCGATCACTGCGCTGATCGACGACTCGTCGGCCGTTGCCAACGCGTTCACGGCGCTGATCGACGACCTCTCGGCCGTTGCCGACGCGTGCACTGCCATAATCGACGACCTCTCGGTCGTTGCCGACACGTGCACTGCCATGATCGACGACCTCTCGGTCGTTGCCAACACGTGCACTGCCATGATCGCCGACCTCTCGGTCGTTGCCAACACGTGCACTGCCATGATCGACGACCCATCGGTCGCTGCCGACGCGATCACTGCCACTTTGACTGAACGCGAGCAGCGACATCGTCAGCGTACGACGACGATCTGCCCCCGGCGAGCGTCAAGCGTCCAGCGATGATCGCGCAACATCGACGCAATCGACGCGTTCGTCATCGCGACCCACGCGCCGTTTTCGAGAACTCGAAACTCCGATCCGGTCAGCAGCGTCGGGAGTCGTTCGCCCGTGATCGTCGTCGGAGGCGTGATACCGATGCGCAACGTCAGCTTCGAACCGTGGCCGTCGAACGTCGGCGAGAATTTAGCGAGCGCATCAAGCCCGATCAAGGCGTCTTTCGATTCGGTCTTTCCGATGGTCACGGGCATGTTGCGAGCGACGAGCGCACCGATCGTGATCGAATCCGCGACAGCCGCCACGCCGGTGGTGCCACCTGGAAACACATGAAGATGCATCGCGCTCGCGGCAGCATCGGAAATTAGAATTCCGTGAACGCGAGAGTTGATCGGTGCTTCGACCACGCGCCCGTTGATGCGAAGCGAAATCATCCCAATGTCCGAGCCCTGGGCGTCCTTGAACGACACGGACACCACGGAGTCGGGCGCAATCGTCCGCGTTTCGTGCGCTTCGAGATACTTGGCCCGATCCCGCTCGGCTTGCGGCGCGGCGGTGAGCGCGCCGAGTGAATGGAAGTCGCCGACGGCCAGATAGATCGGCGCGAGCTCACGCTCGATGGCCGGTCTGTCTCCGCCAAAACGAATTGCCTCTTCCATCAGCGTCGCGCCAACACGCGGGGCGCCGCGCGACACGAGATAGCGCCCGAGCGCGAAGCGCGCATTGGGGTCGCCGGGGCGATTGCGGACCGCGGCGTAATAGAGCGACTCCGCGCGAATCAGCGCGCCCGATTGGAGAAGAGAATCGGCAACGTGCGCCGACTGCGCGCCCAAGGTCACGGCGCCGACGGCGAGCAGCAGCGTACTCGCGATGTATCGTCTAGCGCGCAACGGTGAGCCGGGCGAGGAGGTCGACGTCAGGATCCAGGACGACGCTGGCGGGCGCGGACGGTAGCGAAATTCGCGCCTGCTGCGCGCCGCCAGCATTGGACGTAAACTGAACGGTCGCGCGATGACTCACACCGGTGGAGTCGACGGCGGCGATTGTTAGAGGAAACTGATACGCGCCAAATCGCCCGCTCTGCACCGCGTCAACAACGACGACACGCGACGCCTCGTCATACCGCCACGTCGCAGTGACTTCGGGATAGCCGGGCTTTCGCAACCACTGGTCGAAGAACCACGCGAGGTTCTGCTTCGACGACTTCTCCATCTCCGCGCGAAGGTCGTCAGTGACCGCGGTCGAATGACGATGCTTCAAATAATACGCGCGCAACCCGTCGAAGAACGCGCGCTCACCGACTTGCAGCCGCAGCATGTGCAAGACGAAGCCGCCTTTCTCATAGCTGTTGCGATTCAACAGCGACAGCAGGTTCGTCTCGATCGTGTCGATCACCGGTCGTTTGGTGACCGACATCGTATCGTTGAGCACCGTGCCGCGAATGCGGCGCATGGTCGCATGAAACGCGGTGTCGCCGCGCGCCGCGCGATCCCACAACGCCGCAAAATATGTCGCGAAGCCTTCCGACAACCACACGTGCGGCCATTCGCGCTCGGTCACTGCATCGCCGAACCACTGATGCGCCGTCTCGTGCGCGATGAGATCCTCGTTCATCGTTCCGCGACGAAACGCGGCGTCGGAGTAGAAGATTTCACTCGCGTTCTCCATTCCGCCAAAGCGCGTCGACGATTGGAGATGCGCCAGCTTCTCATACGGGAACGGCCCGACGAGGCTCGAAAACAATTGCACGATCTCACCCGCGCGCGCGAACGGACCCGGAACGACGTTGCGCTGCTCCGGCGCGGTGTACACGAACTGCGGAACGCATCGCTGCAATTCGGCGAGTCCGCAATCGGTATCACCCAAATCGTACCGCACGAGCGGCGCCGCGGCGATCACCATCAAGTACACCGGAATGCGGCGGCTTTCGCGCCACGTGGTCTCGGTTCGCTCACCCGCGGTTGTACTGCGAGCGGGTCGCGTGCTGATCAACTTTCCATTCGCGACGACGGTGCGATTCGACGGCGCCGTCACGATCCACGTCACTGTCGCCTTGTCGCTCGGATGATCGATGCTCGGAATCCAATGCCGTCCGCGATTCGGCCAGTTGTCGCCAAAATATGTCCAGCGGCCCGCCGTATCGGTGCGAACAATCAGACCATCGGTTACCGCGCCGCCGTAGTCGACGCGAACCTTATACGTCGCGTTCTTTCGGGCGATCGGAATGTCGATCGTCTCAGGCTTGCGAATGAACTTCACATCGCGCCCATCGACCGTTACGCTGTTCACGTTCAGGTCGAGCAGGTCGAGCGTGAGCACGTCCGCGGAAGCCGTGCGAGTCACCGTCAACGTCGCGACGCCGTGAATCGTCGATCCCGTGTCGGGCAAATCGAGATTGATGGTGTAATCGATGACGTCGAACGACGGTCGGTACGGTCTGATCTGTTGTGCCGATGCCGCGTGCCAACTCGAAGCGGCGAGAATCAGCGTCGCGAACCGCGTCCACCGCATATCAGAAACCTCTCAACGGCCGAACAGTTTTCCGAGAATGCCGCCCGTGTCGGTCGGCCCGCCGGACGTTGGGCTGTTCGACGGCGAGCTCGCGGCGTTGAACGCGTCCGCGAACTCGAGCGTCGTCTGATATCGATCATCTTGATTTCGTTCGAGCGCCTTGGCGAGAACCCTCTCGATCGCCTCGGGAAGATTGAGCTCAGGACGAACGCGGCGCAACGGAATTGGATCGCTGCGCAACCGAGCGATCATCGTCTCCTGCTGCGTGCGTCCCTGAAACGGCAGCTTTCCGGTCAGCATCTCGTACGTCATCAGCGCGAGCGAATAGATATCCGTTCGCGAGTCGAGCGGCTTGCCACGTAACTGCTCGGGGCTCATGAACTCAGGCGTGCCAAGGATGATTCCCGTCGCCGTGAGCTTCTGCAACTCGGCGCCGGCCTTTCGCTCTTTCGCCAATCCAAAGTCCATCACGACGGCGTAATCCGAGCCGTCGGGGCTCGTGCACACCATGATGTTCTCGGGCTTGAGATCCCGGTGAACGATCTTGAGCTCGTGCGCGACGTGAAGTCCGAGCGCCATGTCGTTGACGAGACTCGCGACCTCGCGCAGCGGAAGCGCGCCAAGCCGATTCGTTCGGTCGGAGAGAATCTCTCCGTCCACATACGGCATCACGACGTACACCAATCCGTCTTCCGTCTCACCCAGCCGAATGATGTGGCAGACGTTCGGATGCGCGAGACGCATGCCGAGCGCCGCTTCGCGACGCAGGCGAGCCATGGCGTTCGCGTCCTGCGACAATGCCGCTGAGAGAACTTTGATCGCGTATTTTTCGCGCGTCGCAACGTCGTTCGCCAAGTACACGAACGACATGCCGCCCTCTCCAACTTTTCGGACGATCTCGTACCGACCCTGAAGCGTCTTGCCGACGAGATTGAAATGCGTGAGCGGAGCTTCAGTATCGCCGCGAGTCGTTGGCGCCGTGGCGCGCGTCGTCGACGTCGTTCCGCCCAGTGCATCGCCGCCGAGGGGGGGCGTCAACGCCGGCGACCCAGACGGCGCGAGCAGCCGACTCCCGTCGCGCGTGCAGAACCGCGCGTCGTCCGGATACATCGTCCCGCAGGCCGGGCAACGATTCATTCAGGTGCACACCTGGTTGCGCCCATTGGACTTGGCGCGGTAGAGAGCCTCATCGGCGCGGGCGAAGAGGTCCTCAGTCGACGAGACTCGCGCGGATGGAAAACTGGCGATCCCGATGCTTACCGTCAAATACATCGGGGTGTCCGTTCCCACATCGAACGGACGAGCAGCCACCCTCTCGCGCAAACGTTCCGCGAACACCAAACCGCCTTCCTCAACGGTTTCGGGCAGGATCGTCACGAACTCCTCGCCCCCATACCGCGCCACAATGTCCACCTTCCGCACGGCTTCCTCCAGCAACGCACCGATCTCCTGAAGAACGGCGTCGCCCGCCAGATGGCCGACCGTATCGTTGACCGACTTGAAATGGTCAACATCGAGCATCAACATCGATAGCGACGAATCAAACCGCCGCGCTCGGTCCACCTCCGCCGTGAGCCGGTCAATCAGCGCCCGCCGGTTCAGGACCCGCGTGAGAGGATCGGTCGTCGCGAGGGCCGCGAGACGACGGTTATCGGCTCGCGTATTCTCAAGCGCTTGGGCTCGCCGAATCGCGGCCATCGCCGCCCGAATCACGCTCGTCGCGAAGTCGACGTCGGCGCTCGACAGCACTCGGCTCTCGTTGTCGTTTCGCAGAATCAGCGCACCCGATCTCCAACGCTCAATGGAGAAGGGAATCGCCGCGACCCGACCTCCATTGCCGAGCACTGACCGATTCGTCTCCAGCGCGCTCGCGAGCTCGGGGTTGAGATCCATCCGGATCTCGACGTCCTCGATGAGATAGTCGTCGGCCGCCGCCACGACGAGCCCCGTCGCATCCCCGGCGCGCGCCAGCACCACCGAGCAGTGAGTAATCCCCAGCGCGCGCGCAATGCGCCGCGAAAGAATCTGATAAATTTCGTTCGCCGACACCTCGCCGGTCACCGCGTGCAGGATATCGACGAGCCCGCGGTTGTGCGCCGCGTCGACACGAGCTACTTCGAGCGCCAGCGTGGCTTCGCGCAACGCAGTTCGCGCGTCGCGTAGCTGTGCGCTCGCGCGAAGCTGCGTGCGCATTCGGCCGAGAAGTTCCGGCACGCGGAAGGGCTTACTCACGCAGTCGTCGACGCCCGGGGGCAAGACCACGGAATCCTCGACGGCTGCCCACGGCGCGGTCACGATGACGCGGACGTCGGTCCAGCGGGGTTCGTCGCGCAATCGACCGATCAGCGCAACGTCCTGCTCGACAACGTCGCCGTCGAGGAGGATTAAATCGGGAACGGTGTGGTCGAGCGCCGCGAACAGCGCGTCACGATCGGCCACCGTGGTGACGGCGTAGCCGTTCTCGCGCAGAAGCCACGACAGTGCACCCGCAACCAGAGGGTGAGACTCGGTGACGACGACGTGGCCTTCAGTGAGTTCACTCTTCCAGGAGCTCACGAAGTCCGTCCCACTCAATGTTTCCGCCACTTAACACGGCCACCGTCGGTCCGCTAGGCGAGAAACGTTTTTCGAGCAGCGCCGCCACGGTGATTGCACCGCTCGGCTCTACGACAAGCTTCATTCGGTCGAGCAAAAGACGCATCGCGCGTCGGAGCGCGTCGTCGTCGACCGTCACTACATCGTCGATGTATTGCTGATGATGAGCGAACGTTAAATGTCCAATCTCCACCGCAAGCAGGCCGTCGGCGAGACCGCCCGTGTGCTCGAGCTTGACCGGCTTGCCGGCGGCCCACGCGCGACTGAGCTTCGCGGCTCCAGTGGGCTCGACGCCGATCACTCTCGCGTTCGGCAGTTTCAGCTTGATTGCCGTCGCGACGCCGGCGGAAAAACCGCCGCCGCCAACCGGAACAAGCACCGTCGCGACGCTCGGGAGATCAGCAGCGATCTCGAGCCCAACGGTTCCCTGGCCCGCGATGATCCATGGATGATCGTACGGCGGAACGAGCGTGAGTCCTTCGCTCCGCACGAGCTCTTCCGCGCGCGACATGCGATCGGCGGTCGTGGTCCCGGCGAGCTCGACCCGCGCGCCGAGTCGCTCCGCGCCGCCGCGTTTTGCCGCAGTGACGGTCGTCGGCATGACGACGGTCGCCTTCACGCCGAACAGTTTGGCGGCGAGCGCGACGGCCTGCGCGTGATTCCCCGACGACGGCGCAACGACGCCGCGGGCGCGCGCGTCGGGATCCATGCGCGAGAGATAGTTGTACGCGCCGCGGAATTTGAACGCTCCGCCGCGTTGCAGCATTTCAGGTTTGACGAAGATCGGCGCGCCAAGCTGCTCGGAGAGCACGTCGGCGGGAAGAATTGGCGTGCGCACCGCCACCGGCGCGAGCGTGCGCGCGGCGGATTCGAGATCTTCGAGCGTGACGAGAGGCTGGCTCACGACGACACTCGGTTGCGTCCACCGGACTTGGCCTTGTACAGCGCGGAATCTGCTTCTGCGAGGAGCATATCGGTGGAAATTTGATCGCGGCTGCGCGCGAGTGCGACACCGATGGAAATGGTCACCTCGATCGACGATCCCGGCGGACCAAACCGCTCTTCGGCAACGCGTACTCTGAGACGTTCAGCAAACGACACGGCCCCCTCCCAATCGGTGTCGGGCAACACGATCACGAATTCATCCCCTCCTGAACGCGCAACAGTGTCTGTATCGCGGGCCGTCGACATCATGATGCTCACAATTTGCTGCAACACGACATCGCCAACCGGATGGCCGCGTGAATCGTTGATCTCCTTGAAGTTGTCGAGGTCGATTGCGACAACGGCGACACTCGACGCGCGACGACGCGCATGGCGGAGGTCCGAGCGGAGCCGGACCGCGAGCGTACGTCGATTCACGCATCCGGTCAGCGGGTCGGTGCCGATTTGCTCCGCGAGCCGATCGTGCATCGAGTGGAAGCCACGCGCCAGCAGCGTCAGATCGTCAGGCCATCGATCGCCGCCGAGTCGGGGAAGGCGGCCAGACTCGCCGCGCTCGACCACTTTGCAGTAGAGACGAAGCGCTTCCATGCGTTCACGGAAGCTGCCGAACGTGTGAATGAGCACGCCGCACACGACCGCGAACATCAAGCAGTTCACGGCGACGGCCGTCAGACTCGGCGACGGCCCTGCGACGAACGGCGGTCCGAGGGTGGTGACGAGATAGGCGACAACGGTCAACGCCGCCGAGAGGGCGCCGAGCTTGCGTCCGAAGTAGAACACGCCGAGTTGCGTCGACAAAAGGCCGATGACCAGCACGCGATGCATCTCGTGCGGCGGGCTCGTGAGATAGCAAACGCCGGTGAGCGCGCCGATGTCGGCGGCGAGCAGAATCGAGGGAAAGATCGCCTGCACCGATGGCGGCGGCGCGTGCCGGAGGACGTACGTCGTCGAGAGCACGACCAGCAAATAGGCGACCGCGATCGCCGTGAGGGGCGCGAGCGCGGACGGATTGTTGGAGCCGTACATGATGGTGATCACCACGATCGCGCCGAGCGCGAGGTAGCGAACCCACCGCTGCCAGAGCAGCACTTCGAGGCGAAGCGTTGCCCTGTCCGACCTCAACGCGAGCCCTAGTTCCCCACCGCCGGGCGGGAGGGAGAACTCTTGCGTCGGGTTGATCGACATCGAGTCGCGCTTGGACATCGGCGACGACTCACGCTCGACTTGAACAGGGCTGGACATCGACCGGGTTGCGGGAGAGAACCCAAGCTACAAGTGAGCGGAAAACCCCGAAAGGATGAGTGTCTGCAAAATTGTATTACACGGATGACATCACCGTCATTCGTCGTCGCCACCGGTTTCAGCGTCTCCCGTTTCCGTGTCGTCGCCGGTGTCGGCCTCGTCATCTGGCACAACTCGCGCCACGTCCATCACCAGATCGTTGGGCTCCAAGTTTACCATCCGCACGCCCTGGGTATTGCGTCCCGCGACGCGAATGCCTTTCACAGGCATGCGGATGGCGATTCCCTGTTTTGTAATGAGCATCAACTCATCGTCGGGCAAGACTTCCTTGATCGACACCGCATCGCCGGTCTTATCCGTGCGGTGGACGGTAATAATGCCCTTCCCGCCGCGTTTCTGAACGCGGTAGTCGTCGATCGGCGAGCACTTGCCCATGCCCTTTTCGGTCACCACTAGCAGGTTTGCTTCTCGCTTGATCACGACCATTCCGATCAATTCGTCGCGCGGTCCGAGTTGGATTCCCTTCACGCCGGTGGTATCGCGACCCATCTGGCGAACGTCCTGTTCGTGGAATCGAATCGACAAACCGTGGCGCGTAGCCAACACTATGTCGCTCGTACCCGTCGTCACCTGCACGTCGATCAGCTCGTCGGTCTCTTCGATCTTGATCGCCTTGATGCCACTCGGGCGCGGGTTGGAATACTGCGACAGAGCGGTCTTCTTGACCGTTCCTTGCTTGGTCGAGAAGAGCAGGAACTGATCGTCCGGGAAGTCCCGCACCGTCACGATCGCCGAGACCTGCGTGTCGGGCGACACGTTGATCATGTTGACGATCGGCTTGCCTTTGGCCGCGCGGCCCGCCTGCGGAATCTCGTGGACCTTGAGCCAGAAGCAGCGTCCATCGTCGGTGAAGACCAGGACGTAGTCGTGCGTCGACGCCACGAACAGGTGTTCGACGAAATCTTCGTCTTTGAGCGTCGCGCCGTTGTTCCCGCGACCGCCGCGACGCTGCTTCTTGTATGTCGACGCCGACGTGCGCTTGATGTAGCCGGAGTGCGAAATGGTAATCACCATCTCCTCTTCGGCGATGAGGTCCTCGATCGTGAACTCGCCTTCGTCGCTGATGATCTCGCTGCGACGTTCGTCGCCGTACTTCTTCATGACGTCGAGCAGCTCGTCCTTGAGCACCTTCATACGAGCGTCTTTCGACGCGAGCAGCGCGCGCCAGCCCTTGATCTCGGCGCGCACTTCCGCGAGCTCGGCCTCGAGCTTCTCGATGGCGAGGCCGGTGAGCCGCGCGAGCTGCATGTCGAGGATCGCCTGCGCCTGCCGCTCGGACAGCGCGAACGTCGACATCAACTCGGCGCGTGCGGACGGCGTGTCGTCGGCGCCTCGGATGATCTTGACTACCGCGTCGATGTTGTCGACGGCGATCTTGAGCCCTTCGAGGATGTGCTCGCGCTCGACGGCTTTCTTGAGATCGTATTCAGTCCGGCGGACGATGACTTCGTGGCGGTGCGTGATGTAGTGCTCGAGCACCTCCTTGAGCGGCATCACTTTGGGCACGAGCTGGCCCGTGCGCGCATCCGGCACGAGCGCCAGCATGATGACGCCGAACGTCGACTGCATCGCCGTGTGTTTGTACAACTGATTGAGCACCACGCGTGGAATCGCATCGCGCTTGAGCTCGATCACGATGCGCATGCCGTCCTTGTCGGACTCGTTGCGCAGATCGGAAATGCCCTCGAGCTTCTTGTCGCGAACCAGGTCGGCGATGTTCTCGATGAGCTTCGCGCTATTGACCTGATACGGAATTTCCGTGACGACGATCTGCGACTTGTTCGAAGACTCTTTCTCTTCGATCACGGCGCGCGCGCGCATCACGATGCGGCCGCGTCCCGTCTCCTGATAGTCGGAGATGCCCGCTCGGCCGTAGATGTATCCGCCGGTCGGAAAGTCGGGGCCTTTTATGAGTTTTCTGATTTCACCGTTGGACGTCAGCGACTTGAACGCTTCCGTTGCGGACGTGTCGGGCTCGTCGAGCATCTTGACCAACGCGCTCACGACCTCTTTGAGGTTGTGCGGCGGAATGTTCGTCGCCATGCCGACGGCAATACCCGACGAGCCGTTGACGACGAGATTGGGAATGCCCGACGGCAGAACCGACGGCTCCTCGTCCTGCTCGTCGAAGTTCGGAACGAAGTTGACAGTTTCCTTATCGATGTCCGCCAACAGCTCGATGGCAATCGCCATGAGCCGGGATTCCGTGTATCGATACGCCGCCGGCGGATCGCCTTCGACCGAACCGAAATTGCCCTGTCCGTCGATGAGCGGATAGCGCAATGAGAAATCTTGCACCATGCGCACGAGCGCGTCGTACACGGAACTGTCGCCGTGCGGGTGATACTTGCCGAGGACGTCGCCGACCACCGTCGCGCACTTCTTGTACGGGCGTCCCGGAATCAATCCCGTGCGCAACATCGAGTAGAGCACGCGCCGATGCACGGGTTTGAGTCCGTCGCGCACATCAGGCAGCGCGCGCGAGACAATCACGCTCATCGAGTAATTGATGAACGACTCTTTGATCTCGTCGTCGATGAGGCGCGGAAGAATGCGTTCGCGATTGTTCGGAGCGGTCATTTCTGGCGGCTGGCTAATGGCTGCTGGGTAGTGGCGATTCGCGGCGATCGGCTGCTACCGCGAAAGCAAACGCACATGCTGACGCGGGCGTCATCGTGGCGGCCGATGCAACGAAAAAATCGGTGCGATTCGTACCTGCGAAACCCGCCGCTCGGAGACTCACAAATGTACCCGAAAACATAGCGAAACGCAAACGACACCCATCCACGTAAATCGTTGTTATGAATGCGTTTGCGACAATGGCTTTCTCGGCGTCAAGCCGGACCAAAAAGGGCGCCAACGCCGGCGCCCTCGACCACTCGATACCCGCCCGGCGACAGACTATTCCTTCGTTCCGGCGGGGGGCGTCGGCGGTGTTTGCGGAACCGACGGCGACGATGTCGGCGGCGTCATTCCAGAGCGATTCGCATGAAACTGCGCGTCCTCCGCGTCCAACTCAGCTTCGGCCTTTTCCTCCTCCTGCTTCTCGCGCGCCAGCGCTTCCGCCCGCTCTCGGCGATAGCTCTCGTACCACTCGCGCGTAATCTCACCGGCAAGCTCGCGGTTCCCCAACCCGAACGACAGCGCAAGCGCAAGCGCAATCGCACCGAACAGAATCGCGAACGCTGTCGTCACGATGTCGGTCGCAATGCCAAGCTCTTGCAACGCCATGAAGACCGCGAGCAAGATCACGCCGCCGCGCCCGAGGCGCGCCAGCGCGCGTCCGCCATGCACCGCCCCCGCCGATGCGGCAATCAACCCGCCGACGAATCCGCCAAGCACGATGCCCACGAGAATGATCACGATCGCCGCAATCACACTCGGGATGTAGCTCACCAGCGTCGACACTACGTTCGCGAGCGAATCCAAGCCGAGCGCGTTCGCCGCAAGGAGGATCACCGTGAACATCACCAACCAGAACACCAGGTTGGCGAGCACGCGCGTCGGATTGATGTGCGTGCCCGATCGCTCGACAGCTTGCGTCACACCGCCGCGCTCGAGCAGATGATTGAGCCGAATGCGACGCAGACCGCGTTCGGTCAACCGTTCGAGCACCTTCGCCAACAGGTAGCCAGCGAACAGAATCACCACCGCGCCGATCAGCGCGGGCAGTGTTTGCCCGAAGACCTCGTCGACGCTCCGCTGGAGGCGGTCGGCGAAATTGGTAAGGCTGTCGGGTTGCTGGATCATTGCGGTGGAATCTATCCAGCTATTGGCCAATGGCTATTAGCGAATCGTCTTCTGGCAGACCATTGCGCGTTCCTGCCGCCTTCGCAGCAAACGTAGCCAGTAGCCACCGGTCTCAGTTTCTCGTCCCGCGCTTCGCGTCGAAGATCACACTGCGCCGACACGTCGGACAAATGAGCCACTCTCGCTTTCGCGAATAGCCCAGACCGAACGAACCGCCGCCGATGCTTCGCGTCGTCATCGCCGCACCGTCGCGCGGACACCTCGCGGCACCATGCGCCGCGAACTCGGCGCGAATCGTTCGTTCCTCATCGGACGCGAAGGTCGCCTCGCCGACACCGCTCACGAGATCCGCACCACCACTTTGCCGAACTGCTTGCCACTCTGGAGGCGTTCGAATGCCGCCCGTCCGTTCGCAAGCTCGTATACGCTGTCGACGACGGGCAACAACCTCCCCGCCCACAACTCTTTCACGATCGCATCGAACTCTGCGTCATTGCCCATCGTCGAACCCATGATGGACCACTGATTCCAGAACAAGCGGCGAACATCGGTTTCCACGATAGGACCCGACGTCGCTCCGCAGGTCACCAACCGACCGCTACGGCCGAGCGCCGACAAGGAGTGATTCCAAGTCGCTTTGCCGACGTTGTCGAGCACGACGTCGACACCGCGCTTGTTGGTCTTGGCCCGAACTTCCCGCGCGACGTCGACCTCATTGCGATTGAACGTTTCGTCGGCGCCCAATTCCCTCGCGCGACGAAGCTTCTCGTCGCTCCCTGAAACAACCCACACCTTCGCACCTATTTGTTTGCAGATCTGCAGCGCCGCGAGCGCCACACCGCCGCCTATCCCCCAGATGAGAACATTCTCACCAGCTTTCACCTCGGCGCGCGAGACCATCATGCGCCACGCGGTGAGCGTCGCCAACGTAAACGCGGCGGCCTGTTCGGGCGGAACGCTGGTTGGAATCGCCTGCACGTTCGCCGCCGGCACGACGACGAACTCCGCCATCGTCCCAGGCAAATGCTCGCCGAGGAGCTTGAACTTCGGGCAGAGGGGTTGCTCGCCGGCGAGGCAATAATCGCACACGCGGTCGCTGATGCCCGGGTTGACGACGACGTAGTCGCCGGGTTTCACGTGCGTAACGCCGGCGCCGACGGATTCGATGTCGCCGCACGCGTCGCCGCCCAGCGTCCATGGCGGCGTGATGGTTACGCCCGGGAGACCGGCGACCACGAAGAGATCGAGATGATTCAGGGCGGCGGCGCGGACCCGAATTCGAACGTCGTCCGCGCGCCCCAGTTCGGGCACCGGTAGGCCGCGCGACAGCTCGATTCGATCCAGCCCGCCGTGTTCGGCGATCGTGAGTGCTTGCACAAAGATGCAGTTATATTGATGCGGAAGTTACGCCCCTTTCACATCACGTGCATGACGGCCATCAAAGTTCCTCCGCTCGGAGAGTCGATCGTCGAAGCGACGATCTCGCGCTGGTTGAAGAAGGAAGGCGACCAGATCGCACCCGGTGACACGCTCGTCGAGCTCGAGACGGACAAGATCACGGTCGAAGTCCCCGCGATGAGCGCTGGCGTGCTGACAAAGCGCGCGGCGGCCGAGGGCGACGTCGTGAAAGTCGATCAGCTGTTGGCAGAGATCGACGAGAGTGCGGTTGGCGCAGCTCCGGCGACAGTCGATCCGGCGGTCACACAAGGGGCAAGCCCGCCTGCGCCCGCCGCACCGCAACCTCCGACAGCTCTCGCGTCTCCCGCGTCGACAGCCGGCGACGTCAAGGCATCACCGGCTGCCAAGCGTGTGGCGGCGGAATCGGGCATCGACCTCACGAAGGTTGCCGGCACGGGTCGCGGCGGAGTCGTGAGCAAGCCGGACGTGATCGAGCAGACCTCTAAGCCGGCTGCTGCGGCAGCGCCTGCCGTGCCCGCTCCAGTTCGCTCTGCGCCGGCCGCCCCTGCAGCGCGTGCCGTGCCCGCCGGTGAACGCGAAGTACGCGAGAAGATGACGACGCGCCGCAAGCGCATCGCCGAACATCTGTTGGAGGCGCAGCACGCCACGGCCCACCTGACGACGTTCAACGAAGTCGACATGTCGGCGGTGATCGCCATCCGAGAGAAGCTCAAGGAGCGCATTGAAAAGGAACACGGCGTGAAGCTGTCGTTCATGCCGTTCTTCGCGAAGGCCGCTTGTCTGGCGCTCAAGGCGTTCCCGAACGTCAACGCGCAGGTCGATGGCGACTCGATCATTTTCAAGAATTATGTGAACCTCGGCATTGCGGTCGCGGCGGACGCGGGCCTCGTGGTTCCGAACATCAAGGATGCCGATCAGATGGGCATGCTGGAGTTCTCGCGCGAGCTCAACGCGTTGGCGAAGCGTGCGCGAGACGGCAAGCTGACGATGGACGATCTCACGGGCGGCTCGTTTACGATTACGAATGGTGGCGTATTCGGATCGTTGGTCTCGACGCCGATCATCAACTACCCGCAGGTCGCGATCCTCGGGCTGCACAAGACGCAGGATCGACCGGTGGCGATCAACGGCAAGGTCGAGATTCGGCCGATGATGTACGTCGCCCTGTCGTATGACCATCGGATCATCGAAGGCCAGCAGGCGGTCCAATTCCTCGTGCGGGTCAAGGAGTTGATGGAAGAACCGGCGTCGATGCTGATCTCGTGACAAGAGGTCGCTCGTAGTCGCTTTCGCAATGTTGACAGTTCTTGAATCGCCGCACAACCGACGCATCTCGATTGATCGAGGGTGTCGGTGTGCGGCGATTTGCGTCATACGCCTTCGGATTTGGCACTGAAGGGCTCCTACGAGAAACCTGAATCGGACGCAAAGCGTCCGTTCGACCTGTCTGGTGCTCGGCGATTTGAGCGTTTTGGCCTTGTCCGCTTGGGCGTCACTCTTTTCGCATTCGAGGACACGCGTATGAGATCGACGATGGTGCGCTCGCTGGTGGCATCGGCGGTACTGGTCGCAGGGGTCGCGCTCACGGGACGCGCGCAGTAATCCCGTGGAATCGAATTCCGCGCCGACGCCGTCGCGACATACACGTCCTATTCCTACGCCAAAGGGTCGGGCCCGTCGTCGTCCATGGCATTCGCGATCCCGGAATTTCGGTCTTCACTCGCTGACCGCGCCCCGCCGGGGAAGCCCTGGTTACCTTGCCGATTACTTTTCGGTAGCCAAGTCCCCAAGCGAAAACGGTCATGACCGCATCCGAAACACCCTCGTCCCCCACCCAGGCCGACGTCGTCATCATCGGCGGTGGACCAGGCGGCTACGTTGCCGCGATTCGTGCCGCGCAGCTCGGCCTCAACACCGTTTGCGTCGAGCTCGACAAGACGCTCGGCGGCACGTGCGTCAACGTCGGGTGCATTCCATCCAAGGCGCTTCTGTCGTCGTCGGAGCACTACGACTTTGCGCAGCACGCAGCGGCCGCACACGGTATCGGGATCGGCGGGTTGACACTCGACCTCGCCACGATGCTCAAGCGGAAGGACGACGTCGTGGGCCAGAACACCAAGGGCATCGAGTTCTTGTTCCGAAAGAACAAGATCACATGGGCGAGGGGCCTCGGAACGCTCAAGCCGGGCAACCTCGTCGAGGTTGAATCGAACGGCGCGGCGGGGGGCCCCCCCGCTGGAAATATTGCGACATATCAGGCAAAAGACGTCATCATTGCAACGGGCTCCGTACCCATCGAGCTCCCGTTTCTCAAATTCGACGAAGAACGGATCCTGTCAAACGTCGGCGCGTTGAAGATTCCCGCCGTGCCGAAGCACCTCATCGTCATCGGCGGCGGCGTGATCGGACTCGAGCTCGGCTCCGTCTGGAAACGGCTCGGTGCCAAGGTCACCGTGATCGAGCTCTTGCCGGCGATTCTTCCAGGCATGGATGACGACGTCGTCAAGGAAGCCGACAAAACCTTCAAGAAGCAGGGCCTCGAAATTCGCACGGGCACGCGCGTCACCAACGGCGGCCGCACCGAAACCGGCGTATTCGTCGAAGTCGAGCAAAATGGAAAAACGGAACGGATCGAAGGCGACGTCGTGCTCGTCTCGGTCGGACGCAAGCCATCGCTCAACGGCATCGATGCAAAGACGCTCGGACTCAACGTCGGCAAGCGCGGTGAGATCCTCGTCGACGACCAGATGCGCACGAATCTCCCCAACGTCTACGCCATCGGCGACTGCGTTCCCGGGCCAATGCTCGCGCATAAGGCGGAGGAGGAAGGTGTCATTGCCGCTGAAGTGATCGCCGGGAAGCCGGTGCACATGCACTATAAGTCGATTCCGGGTGTCGTATACACGTGGCCCGAAATCGCCGCGGTTGGCCTGACCGAAACGCAGGTGAAGGAGAGTGGACGCGAGTACAAGACCGGGAAGTTTCCGTTCTCGGCGAATGGACGCGCACGCTCGATAGGCGACACGACGGGCTTCGTGAAGTTCATCTCCGATGCGAAGACCGACGAGCTCCTCGGCGCGCACATGATTGGACCAAACGTGTCCGAATTGATCGCCGAGGTGGTGTTGGCGTTCGAGTATCGTGGGTCGTCGGAGGATATTGCGGTCACCGTGCACGCGCATCCGACGCTCTCGGAAACCACGAAGGAAGCAGCGCTCGCCGTGCTCGGGCGCGCGCTGCACATCTGAGAACGCGAACAACAACGACGACACTGGAACGCGCAGACGTGGCCGGCTACTTCGATCAGGATCCGAGGCCGCTGCTTCCGGAAGACACCCAGGGCACGCGTGTGTTGCTCATGGGTGCGCTCGGGGTCACGCCGTACATCGATCGAGCGCTCGAAGTTCTTGCGCTCGCCGAGCGGGGCAATGACCCGGAACATCGCGCGCTCGTGATTGCGCGCGATGGAACCGTCGCTGCTCTCGCGTTGTTCGGCGCGATCGCCGGAACCATCGGCGGCGCCAGGTTTCACACGGCGGCACTCGCGCCCGGTGTTGGCGCGGATGATGTGGGCATCCGGTTGATGCGCGCCATGGCGGATGCGGCGCGTGAATCAGGCGCGCGATATCTGCGCGCCGAAATGCCGGACGATCCCGCTCTGGGGACCGTGCTCGCCTTGTTGCGCGAGCACGGGTTTCGAGAAGAGGCGCGAGTGCCCGATTTCTACCGTGAGGGTGTGGCGCTCACGTTTCTGCGGCTCGCGCTGTAGCGTTACGGCTTGGGCGGACGCCCCATGCCGCCCATCATCGCAGCCATGTCGACGTACCCGTCAGGAATCTCGAACATGCTCTCGGGCACGCTGCCCTTTTGGACGCTCGTGACCTCCATCGCCATCTTGCCGTCCGTGCTCCACACCTTGAGCGGGAACATCGGCTTGCTGCCGAACGCGCGCGACCACGCCGGCGGCGTTGTTGCACCGCCGCGACCCATGCCGCCACCCATTTGTGGCAACGTAAAGCGGCCGAGCGCCGACGTCATGCACATGCGCATCGGCTGTCCGTTCGACGTGATCTCATAGTCGTCGCACGACATTCCGGCGATCGTTTCGCTCGTGCCGAGTTTCTTGATGTCGGCCTCGGGGACCGCACCCGTGGCACCGGCGCGGCCAGCGCTCATCTGTCCGGCTTTCGAAAGATCGACGACGGTCTTCAACCCCTTTGCGTTTTGCATGCCCGGGATGTTCGCCATCCCGGCGATCATCGGCATGAGCGTCGTCATGGTGTTGGCCTTGGGATCGAAGATGGAGTGGATTTCCATTCCCGCCATCGGGCCCGAGGACGCCGGCATGCTCATGACGGTCGCGGATCTATCGCCTTTGACCGAAATCTTCATGTTTATCTCGCCCGTGCCGCCGCCCGTGGGCGCGGACATCTTCATATTGACGGTTCCCTCGAACTGCGCCGCCAACGGCGTCGCGGCCACGAGCCCGAACAGACTGAGGGCAACGATACGGCGCATTCAATACCTCGAAGTGAGAGTACGGCAGACGAACTACGCGGATCCCGAAAACTATGGGAATAGCCCGGTGGACCGAAAGGGGAGATACCCCTTGCGGCACAGGTCGTTCCAGCGCCCGAACATGGATGTGCGGTAGTCCGCCGCGACGCGTTATTAGAAAGTTGAAAACATCTCAATCGAACTGATTCCGGAGTCATCATGCGCGCTCGTCTTTCGCTTGCTCTCGTGGTGCTGACCGCCGCCTGTCGCGCATCGGGAAGCCCAACACCCGCTGTCATTTCGGGCGCGTCACCCGGCCGATTCGACGTCGTGATCGAGAATGGTCGAATCGTCGACGGTACTGGCGCCGCGTGGTACTACGGCGACGTCGGCATTCGTGGCGACCGAATCGCCGCGATCACTCCGCGCGGAATGCTTCATACGGCGGAAGCGACGAACCGGGTCGATGCGCGAGGACTCGTCGTTGCTCCTGGGTTCATCGACATTCAGGACCAATCGGGCGCACAGCTGCTCAACGGCGACGGACGCCAACTCGGCAAACTGACCCAAGGTGTGACCACCGGCATCCTCGGCGAAGGTTCGACGCCGGCGCCGCTCAATCCGGCCAACCTTCCCGCGAGCGCGCCGGAAATGACGCAGCGCTTCGCGACGCCTCACGGGTTCGATGCGTGGCTCAGCGCCATGCAAGCGCACGGCATTTCGCAGAACGTCGGATCGTTCGTTGGAGCAGGAACGATTCGACAATTCGGCATGGCCGAGCGGATGGGTGCGGCGTCGGGCGCGCCACTCGATTCGATGCGCGCGGCGGTGCGGCGCGCAATGGAAGACGGCGCATTCGGCATGGCGAGCGCCCTGATCTATCCGCCCAACACGTTTGCATCGACCGCCGAGTTGGTGGAGGAAGCCAAGGCGATGGCGCCGTATGGCGGGGTGTACATCACGCATATGCGGTCCGAGGCGGACAAGCTGCTCGAAGCGGTCGACGAGGTGTTGAAGATCGGAACCGAGGGCGGTGTGCCGACGGAGATCTATCATTTGAAAGCCGCGGGGCAGCGCAATTGGGGCAAAGAGCGCACGCTCATCGCCAAGATCGACTCGGCGCGAGCCGCCGGCCTCGACATCCAGGCCGACATGTATCCGTATACCGCCGGCGCGACGGGCCTCACGAGTTGTCTTCCGCCGGAATACTCCGCTGAGGGAAAGTTATATGAGAATCTCAAGGACGCAGCCATGCGCGCGAGGATTCGCCGCGAAGTAGATCATCCCACGAGTGAATGGGAGGACCTGTGCGGCCTGGCGACGCCGGCCGGCGTGCTGATCACGAGCCCGCGCAAGCCGGAAAATCAGAAATACGTCGGAAAGCGCCTATCAGAGATCGCTCAAATGAAGGGTAGCGACTATCTCGACGCGGTGATGGACCTCATCTCGAGCGAAGGCAATCGTGTCGAAACCACGTACTTCCTGATGAGCGAAGACAACGTCAAGCTGCAACTCCAGCAGCCGTGGATAAAGATCGGCAGCGACGCCGCCGGCCCCGACCCGGACAGCGTGCGCGCACTCGTCCATCCGCGAACGTTCGGCAACTTCCCGCGCATCCTTGGCAAGTACGTTCGGGATGAGCACGTCATTCCGCTCGAAGACGCTATTAGGAAGATGACATCGGCGGTCGCCGACCGGCTTTCCCTTCACGACCGCGGCGTGCTCGCTCCAGGCATGTTCGCTGACGTCGTGGTCTTCGATCCCGCCACGATCGGCGACCGCGCGACCTACGAGCAACCCAAACAGCTCTCGGTGGGCGTCAGGCATGTGTGGGTGAACGGCGTGCAAGTGATTCGCGATGGCTCGCACACCGGTGCGAAACCGGGCCGCGCGCTGCGCGGCCCAGGATATCGAGCGTCGTCGTCTCGATAGGAGCCTGCGCCAGGCGCGCTACTTCACCGAGACCAGCGCGGTGACCTTCTCGAGAAAGAGCGACTCGAGCTTGCCGGTCGTTGCGCACGGAATGCGGTCGGAGCTCGATCCGCTCATGTCCTGTCCAAACGGCACGAACGTCGTTTGAACCGTCGTGCCGCCTTTGCCGTCGGTCACGACCGTCGTGAGCAACGACATGTAAATGCGGTAGGACGACGCCTTTGGTCCGTCCATGCCGGAACCGCAATCGACCCATTGCGTCATCGGCTTGCCGGCCATCTGGCGCGCCTTGAAGAAATTGGCATTACCCAGTTGGTGCGCGGCCGGGTTATCGACGGCGACCGGAATGTCGAAGGTGCTGTACACCTGCTTGGCCGCCAACCAGACGGTGGCAGGCGGCGCGACAAGCTCGGCTTTCGATGCGCGAGGTGCCTCGCCGAGCAACGTCCCCGTCTCGGCGCTCTGAAAGATTTTCGCTTGGCGAGGCGTGGAATCCTCGGGCGTCCCGGCGCTCGCGCAACCGCAAAGGACCAGGAGTAGGGCGATTCGCCGCATAGAGGTATCCGTCGGAAAGAGTGGTTGGCTGCCCGAAGATGGAGACACCTCACGGGATTGGAAACCCTCAGTGGCCCTTCGCCAACGCCGCTGACACTTTTTCGTTCAGGAGATACTCCAACACGCCGGAGCTGCCGCAGACGACGCGATCGGAGCCCGCGCCGGCGGAGATGTCCACGCCGCTCGCCACGAGCGTCGTCTGAATCGTTGTACCGCCCTTTCCGTCTGGATTCACGCTCGTGACCAGCGACATGAAGACGCGGTACTTCGCGGCCTTGGGTCCGTCCATTCCCATCCCGCAATTGACGAGATCTTGCAGCGGCTTCCCAGCCATCGTCCGCATCTTGTAGAAGCTCTTGTTCCCGAGCTGGTGTCCGAGCGGATTGTCGAGCGTCACGGGCACTTCGAACTGCGCGTAGATCTTCTTGGTGACTTCCCAGACCGCCGCCGGCGTCGCCGCAATCGATGCCTCCAGGGGTCGCGCCCCGTCGGTCATGAGCGTGCCGCGGTCGGCGCCGGTAAAGATCACGTCGGGCTTGGCAGTTGTGTCTTCAGGAGTTCCAGCGCTTGCGCAACCACATAATGCCACAAGAAGAGCAAGACGACGCATGAGAGAATCCAAGTTAAGGATTTAGAACGCAGGCAAACGACCGCCCTGAAGATGTTCACTGCTCGTCTATTTGGACACCCTCAATATCGCGGCGGCGGCGGGAAATATCAGATCGGTCCAGGCCGCGTACATGGCGCCGGACGGGTGAAGGCCGTCACCCGCGATCTGCGCCGCATCCGTGGCCGCGCGGCGAGACACCGGCGTGACGTCGACGTACGTCGCGCCGCCGCGCGCCGCTTCCTCCTTCGCGACCGTATTGAACGCGTCGACCTCCGACGAGATCTTTGCGCGATCGCGGCCGCTCTTCACTGCGAAGGGCGTCACGCTCCAATCTGGGATCGACACCACGATGACGTGCGAGGCATTGCCGCCCGCGAATCGCACCGCCCGTCCGAGGAGCGCGCGAAACTGCTCGCGATACTCGTCGACCGAGCGGCCGCGATACTGATTGTTCACGCCGATCGACAGCGTGACGAGGTCGAACTTCCCTTGCGGCAGGGCCGCGTCGATTCCCGCCGATAGCTCGTCGGTGGTCCAGCCGGTCTTCGCGATGACTGTCGGGTCGGCGACGCGGACTCCCCGGTGGCGAAGCATTTCGGTGAGCTGCATCGGCCAACGTTCGGATTCCCGGACGGATTCACCGATCGTGTACGAATCACCCAGCGCGAGGAAGCGCACTTCCGCTTGCGGCGGGTTCGGCGCCTGTGTTACCACGGCGTGATGTAGCGGCTGAACGTGAGGTCGCCGTATGTCTGAAGCTGACCGGCGGCGTACGCGCTCAAGAACGACGACATCCGCTCGATCATCGACGTGCTGATGTTGCCCGGCGCGGGCACGTACAGCGGATGCGGAAGGCCCAGCCGCCCGAAGTAGCTGCGGATGATGACGCTCGTGCTGTCGTGCGGAAGCAGTTTCACATTTTTCGCATAAGCATCGAACCCGCCATTGCGCCCCATGAGATACTGCTCGACGTTCGACAGATAGAACGCCGACACGACGAGATGCTGCGCATTGGCGTAGTCCGCGACGTTCTTGATGGCGCTCTTGCCAGCGACGTTTCCGACGATGGGTACAATGCGATTCTCCATCTGCAGCGACCGCACGAACTGGAACGCCGTTTCGTCCGCAAGGTAGCTGCTCTCATGGCCTTCGCGATCCTTCTCGAGCATCAGAATGCCGAACGACGGATAGTCGCTGCGATTGTTGCGACCGATGCTCGAGTACCGGGTGTCGAGCCCTTCGGACACAAATGTCGCGCGATAGCGGTCGATCGTCTCGCGGTCCTTGGCGTCGAGTGGCACTCCAAGACTCATGATGCGATCGTTGCTCGCCTTCGCCGTCGCCTTCACAGTTTGCGAATCGACCTTGATCGACGCGAGCTCGGCGAGGATTTCACCAGGCGGCCGACCGGTCCATTTGTCGATGTCCGCTGGAACGGGCTTGCCGAACAACAGACACAGATACTCGAGTCTGTTCCTGGCCACCGCGAAATACGACTTGAACAGCAGATGTTCGAGCAGATTGTCGCGGCGAATGTCGATCATGAACGCGATGCGCGGGCGAATCATCGCGATGTACGAAAAATTCTGGTCCGGCCCAACGCCCATGTAAACGCCGCCATGCGTGCCGACCTTTTGCAGCTGGCTCGCGATCTGGAGGTACGACGCTTCGTTCGTGATGATGTTGTCGGAGTCGAAATAGCCGCCCGACTCCGAGATGTGAATAACGAGCGAGGCAAATGCGGAATCCGAGATCCGCTGTGCACGCAGGCTCGTCGCGGCACACAGCAGCCCGACGGCGGCGAGCCACCGTGTTGGCCTTCTGCGAAGTGTGATCACGGCTTCAAGATACGCAAACGGCCGGTCCTGAGGAGAACCGGCCGTTGCCTTCCATATCGAACTGAGACGTTTACCGGAGCGCAGCCATGATGCCGGCGGCGATTGCTGCGCCAGTGGCAACCAACCCGGCCGCGGCGGCGACGGCACGCTTGGGCGTGACGACGAACTCGCGGCGAAACCACGGCGTGATGAGCTGCGGCGCCGACTGCGGCAACGCTTCCATTATGCGCGCTTCCATATAGGCAGGCGTGCGCATGCGGCGGCGCTGATCGGTTTCAGCGGTCACGCTTTTCCAGAACTCAACGTCACGCGCGGTATCACCCTTGCGGACACTCGCTTCGGGTAGTGCGCCATCGAGCCAGTCGTGTATCGCGGGCGCGAGCACACGACCATCCTGCTCCTGTTGACCGAGCGGCACCTCACGATCGACAACGCGGCGCTGTGTTTCACTGGGCCGAATTGATCGCGTGTGGTGGCCTTCGAGACCGCCGAGGTCGTCGTCGGAGCGGAGATCGTCTACCATGTTAGGCGTACTTTTCCTCTAATAGTGCTTGAAGCGCTTCACGCGCGCGATGTACGCGCATCTTCAACGCCCCGACAGTCGTACCGAGCAAATCGGCCATCTCTTCGTACGAGCGGCCTTCGACGTGCTTCATGATGAACGCCTCGCGCAGCGACCCGGGGAGAGTGGCAAGCGCGCGGTCTAAATCAGTACGCAATTCGGTACGATCAAGTTCCTCATCAGGCGTCGCGTACCCCGACGGCTGGTCGTCCTCATCGTAGCTCAGGTGCGAGCGACGAATGTTCTTCAGCCAATCCTTGCAACCGTTCGCGACGATCCGGAACACCCACGCATCGAAACGACCACGCACCTCGGCGAGATGCTGATACGCTTTGATGAAGCTGAGTTGCAGAATGTCTTCTGCGACGTCGGGACTGCCCGTCATGCACAGGGCATGTCTGTACAACGGATCGCTGTACCGTGCGATCAGCGTCTTGAACGCGTCACGATTTCCGGCGATGACACGGGCGATGATGAGCTGATCAGTGTTGTCCTGATCCACCACGTCCTGATCAGCCCGCAACTCTGGCTCCGTGTTCTTCACTACAACAGAGTAACGCACTTTTGGCGCGTCGAACAGGGTACCAGTCGAGTCGTGCCGATCGAGTGTGCTCGTCACGTTGGTAGGACGAGAGGCCAAGCGAACTGGTAACAGTCGATTTTCGCCGTGCAACGTTGTGTTTCAGCATGCAATTCACGACAAATTTTCCCTATGAAAAACTCCCCATCCGCGCCGGCGAATTTCGTCACCGTGCTCGTCGATCGCGGGAGGAGGAAATCGGACGGAGCCGCCGACGCTCGATGGCATGCCGGTGAGCGCGGACGCCGACGTTCCACGCAACGCTTCGAGGACCGACAGCACCACGCCGCTCGGAACCCCAGCCTCATCGAGCTTCGCGCGCCAGAACGCAGCCGGCTTCGTCGCGATCCGTCGTGCGAACTCCGCGATGATAAATTCGCGATTGGCGATTCGCCCCGCGTTCGTGGCGAGGACAGGGTTGTTCGCAAGCTCATCGAGACCGACGGCGCGCGCGCACGGCGCCCACTGCGCGTTGCTGCCCACCGCAACTACGATAGGAGCATCCGCGGCGCGGAACATCTGGTACGGCACCAGATTCGGATGCGCGTTGCCCCACCGACGCGCTTCTTTGCCCGAGATCATCGCGTTCTGTCCGACGTTCACGAGCATCGCGCGGGCGCTGTCTAACAACGAGATCACGATGCGCGATCCTTCGCCGGTTCTTGCCTTTTTCACGACGGCGGCGAGGATCGCGATCGCCGCATCCTTTCCGGCGAACAGATCGGCAAACGCAACGCCTGTCTTCATCGGATCACCGTCCGGCTCACCGGTGATCGCCATCCAACCGGACTCGGCCTGTGCGACGAAGTCGTATCCAGGCCGGTCGATCGCCGGGCCAAAGCCGGTGATCGTGCACCAAATCAGCTCGGGCCGACGCGCGAGCCAGTCCTCGACGGAGAAACCTCGGCGTTTGAGCATTCCGGGCAGAAAGTTGTCGACGACGACATCGGCTTCTGCCATCAGACGCCCGATCACGGCGCGGTCGGTCTCACTGTCGAGGTTCGCGGCAAGGCCGAGCTTGTTCCGGTTGACGCTCAGGTAGTATGCGCTGCGGCCCTCGGCGTCGAAGGGCGGTCCCCAGCCTCTTGTGTCGTCCCCGGCGCCCGGCCGTTCGACTTTAATGACGTCGGCTCCGAGGTCGCCGAGAAGCATTGTGCACAGCGGGCCGGCGAGCACGCGCGAGAGATCGAGTATTCTTAGCCCAGAGAGCATCGAATGATTGGATGATGGAATAATACTGTCGCTATTTGGAGGCGCCAAATGTTGTTGCGACGTGATCGCACCTGGCGGCTCGAACGCGAATCATGCTACCTTGCGTAGCTGCTGCAAAATCATATACTTCCGCCGTCCCGCCGCCCAGGCCCCGCGCGGCCCACCCACGACTTCCCGGGTTACTTCACATGGTGGACAAGCCGCAGCCGATCGACGCAGCACCGGAAACGCCAGCTCCTGTTCCGACCGATGCAGCTCCGGCCACCCCGGTTCCGCCGCGACGAAGCCCGGGACACCGTGGCGCGGACATGCGTGACACAGTCGCGGAAATGGCCGAGCGTGCAAAGATCATCAGCGAGGAAGCCGGGAGCAAAGTCGCCGCCGCGATGAAAGATGTGATCAGCGCTGGCGCCGGTATCGCAGGCTTCGCGATCGAAAGCGCGCGCGATCTCGTGAATTACATGGTGAAGCGCGGACAGATGACGCCCGAAGAAGCCGACAAGCTAATTCGGGCCGCCGAGGCGGCGCATGAAAAGCGTCCGGAGTCGGAAAAGGCGCGTCCCACAGCAACGACGATTGCCGCCGAAAAGGCCGCGATCGCCAAGGTCGAAAAGGCGGCTCGAGATGCTGCTGCTGCCGCGGCAATGCCTCCATTCAGGCAGCAGATTCGCCCGTCCGTTCCGGCGCCCGTCGCAGCAGCCGCGCC
>JBDTAE010000024.1:0-5547 GCA_039924785.1 Gemmatimonadaceae bacterium
GAAGAACAGCAGCGCCTCAATTACGAAACTGGCATTGATATTCTCAAAGCCGTTCGCGAGCTCCAGCCGCCCGGAATCACGATCTCGGTCGGCGGCGAGATTGGCGAAGTCGGAACCGAGAACAGCACGGTCGAAGAGCTTCGCGCCTACATGGACGGGTTCAACGCCGGACTTCCGAAGGGCGTGGAAGGGCTGTCGAAGATCAGCGTGCAGTCGGGCACGTCGCACGGCGGTATCGTCCTCGCCGACGGCTCCATTGCCGACGTGAAGCTCGATCTCGACACGCTGGAGCGCTTGTCGAGGGTCGCGCGCGACGACTACCACATGTCCGGCGCCGTGCAGCATGGCGCGTCAACGCTTCCGGATACAGCGTTCAATAACTTCCCAAAGCGCGAGACGGCGGAAATTCATCTCGCGACGAATTTTCAGAACATGATGTACGACCACATTCCTGCCGAGCTGCGCACGGCGATCTACACCTGGCTGCTCGAGAACGCCAAGGATGAGCGCAAATCGACCGACTCGGACGAACAGTTCTTCTACAAGACGCGAAAAAAGGCGATCGGACCGTTCAAGCGACAGCTGTGGGACTTGCCGGCGCACGCCGCGAAGGCGCTTGCAAGCGCGTACGACGAGAAATTCACGTTCTTGTTCAAGCAACTCGCGATTGGCGACACTGCGCCGATTGTCACGAAGTTCGTAACGGCTCCGGAGATTCACCGGAAGGATCCGACGCAGGCGGTTGCCGTCGCTGCAGCACCCGACGATGCCGACTTGAGCGACTAGCCTGGATCGGATGACGTGTTGCGCGCGGGTTGCGTCGAGGGGGGTGTAGGTGTCGAACCCGCCGGTGATGAGTGAATTGTGGCTCGATGTCTTGAACCGTGTGTGCGGAAAGGCGGCGCATGAACTCAAGGGTGCGCTCAACGGAGTGTCGGTCAATCTGGAGGTCGTGAGGTCACGGGCCGATCGCCCCGATACCGTGGCCTCAGCGGTGAGCAGCTTTGCGGCGGCTGCCTCCACGCAGCTCGAAGCTGTCATCTCGCTGTCCGACGCTCTCCTTGCGCTTGGCCGGCCGGCGCGAGAGCCAGTAGACATCGGCCTCGCCGTCCGTCACCTTGCGACACTGCTGGCGCCTGCCGCTCGCGCGGACGGTCGCCGGCTCGAAGTCGACGGGGCGGTGTCGGACATCGGACGATCGATGGCGAGCGCGCTGGCGGTGCGGGCGACGATTGGAACGTGCCTCCTCTCGGCGATCGACGCGTCCACGCATGTTCGATGTCTGGTCACGGAGGAGCAGGCGCTACAGATCACGAGCTGTGATCGCGCGACAATTGAAGTCGATGCGGGTGTCGTAGCCGCGGCGGAGGCCGCCGGCATCCGCGTCGAGCACACATCTCCCGCTGGCAATACCATCTCCATCACGTTCCCGCGCTGAGTCTCGATGGCACCAAGCACGAAGAACACGAATCCAAAGATCCTCATCGCCGACGACGAAGCGGCAATCACCGCCGGTCTGAGCGCCATCCTCGGCGATGACGGCTACGCCGTCGACGTCGCGCCCGATGGGCAAAACGCGCTCGAACGACTGTCTGCCGAGCGATACGGCGTCGTGCTGGCGGATCTGAAGATGCCGAAGCTGGACGGACTCGGGTTGCTTCGCGAGCTCCAGCAACGGCAGATCCCGACGGAGTGCATCATCATCACCGGCCAGGCCACCGTGGATTCCGCGGTGCAGGCGATGCAGCAGGGCGCATACGACTACATCGAAAAACCGCTCAACGCCGAGAAGCTCAATCGTCTCAAGGCGCTGATCCCAAAAGCGATCGAGAAGTTCAACGTCCAGCAGAAGAATCGCGAGCTCACGTCGCGCCTCGAAGGGCTGACGCACTACGCCGAGCTGACGGGTGAGTCCGAGTCGATGCGCGAGGTCTATCAGGTCATCGAGGCCGTTGCGTCGTCGACGGCCAGCGTGTTGATCCTCGGCGAGTCCGGCACGGGCAAAGAGCTCGTCGCGCGCGCGGTGCACTCCAAGAGCGATCGCGCAAAGGGACCGTTCTTCGCGCTCAATTGCGCTGCGCTGCCGAAGGAAATTCTCGAGAACGAATTGTTCGGTCACGAAAAGGGCGCGTTCACGGGCTCGACGAACGAAAAGCCCGGCGCGTTCGAGATGGCGAGCGGCGGTTCCATCTTCCTCGACGAAGTCGCGGAAATGGCGCCCGATATTCAGGTCAAGCTGCTGCGCGCGCTCGAGACGCGGCAGGTTCGGCGGTTGGGCGGCAAGAAAGAGATTACCGTCGACATTCGGATCATCGCGGCGACGAACAAGGATCTTCAAAGGGCAATCGCCAGCGGCGAGCTGCGCGAGGATCTCTATTATCGTCTCGCCGTCGTGCAAATCGATCTTCCGCCGCTGCGCGAACGCTCGCAGGACATTCGCTTGCTGGCGTCGGAGTTCCTGGTGCGGTACTCCGGGCAGAACAACAAGAAAATCTCGGACTTCGACGCCGCGGCATGGGACTGGGTCTTGTCGTATCACTGGCCCGGGAACGTTCGTGAGCTCAAGAACGCTGTCGAACGCGCCGTGATCATGGCCCGTGGAACGACGATCGGCGTGAGCGACATCATGCCGCGCCATCTTCGCGGCACGCAGGGGACGCCGAGCGCGGTAACGATTCAGGTCGGTGCCACGGTGCAGGATGCGCGCCGGCAGCTCGTATTGCGCACGTTCTCGTCGACCGCGGGCGACGTCGCGCGAACCGCAAAATTGCTCGGCGTTTCGATTGACGACGTGCGCCGCGACATGGCCGCGCTGATCGACGGCACGCATAGTGATGGGAAGGATGCTGAAGACGGCGCCGAGTCGAGCGGCGAGGGCAAATCGGGCGGAATCGCAGCGCCACGGGAAAAAGCAGGCTCCGCGGTCAAAAGGACCGCGGCAAAGAAGCGCCAACCCAAGGAGTAGACCATGTCGCGTGCCCCTTTCGACGACGATGAACGCTACGTCATCATCGAACGCCAGCAGACGAACGGCGGCGTTCCAACTTTCCTCATCGGTCTCGCAATCGGTGCGGTCGCCGCGCTGCTGCTCGCCCCGCAGTCGGGCGAAGAAACGCGTGACGACATCAAGCGCAGGGCGCGAGGGGTGCGTCACGCCGCCAAGAGCGCCGTGACGCGCGCCGCCACGAACGTGACCGATACGGTGACGGACACGTTCGACGACGCGCGCCGCAAGGTGGAAGAGCGCATCGAGTCGGTGCGCGACGAGATCGATCTCAAGAAGCGCCAGGTTCATCTCGCGATGGACGCGGGCCGCAGCGCCGCGCGAGAGGCTCGCGTCGAGCTCGAGGGTCGCATTGCGGAAACGAAAGCGGCGTATGATGCCGGCGCGACAGTCGCGAAGACGGCGCGTTCCGCACGAGCTGCGAGGGTCGCGGAGATCGCTGAGCACGCTGACGAGAGCTGACCGATCGGGTCGGTCGTCCGCGCTCCCGCACGCATGACAACGCGATCCGTTCCGCGCCAGGCGCTCTGGACCCTCCGTGACTACGCCATTCGCGTGTGGGACAACAGCGGGGAAGACAATGTGTTCTTCCTCGCCGGCGGAATCGCGTTCAATCTGATTCTCGCGGCGGTGCCGTTCGTTCTCTTGTTGGCGGCGGGCGTGGGGTGGCTGCTTCCCCTCGTGTACCGAGGGGACGTCAATTCCACCAAGACGGTGTTTGATTTCGTCGACGGGTTGATGCCGGCGCACAACCACGGCGACACGTCGTCGCTCGACAAGCTGATCACGGACATGCTGCGCACGGCGGGCTCGGTCACGATCTACAGCGCGGTAGTGTTCGTATGGTTTTCGACGCGCTTGTTCGGGTCGTTGCGCACCGTGCTCGCCAGTGTGTTCGACATCGAGACGGAGCGCGGGATCATCGCGGGAAAGATCTTTGACGTGAAGATTACCGTCGTCTCGACCCTGCTGTTCGTCGCCAGCGTCACCGTGAATACGTACGTCACGCTCGGAACCTCGAGCGGAGCGAGCGCGCTCGTGACGCTCGGCCTGCGCAAGGACGTCATGGACAACGTCGAAGCGAACATGGGCCGAGCGCTCGCGTTCGCTTTCATCGCCCTCATGTTCTTCGCGCTTTACAAGTATTTACCGATTCGGCAAATCCGCACCCGGACTGCGTGGGTCGCGGCCGCGTTCACGAGCCTGTCGTTCGAAATAGCGCGAATCCTGTTCGAGATCTACGCGCGAACCTTCAACCCGGGATCACTGTACACGGGAACCCTCACGGCGATCGCTGTCGTCGTCGTTTGGTTCTACTACGCCTCGGTCATCTTCCTCCTCGGCGGCGAAGTCGGCCAGGTGTTCGAGCTGAGGCGCGTCCGAAAGCGCCAGCGCGAGGTGTTTACGGACTAGTTCGCCGCGTCTGGCCCGCGGGTTGCCTTATGCATGAGCACACCAGAGGACGGGAGACCTCATGCGAAAACCCTCGATGTTGCTGGTCGCTGTCGCGGTCGCGCTGACCGGCGCTTGCAGCAAGACCGAAAACGGAGACCTCGTCCTCAAGCGTCCAGCCGAAGTCGATGTAACGACGACGCAGGACACGCTGCACATGCCGAGGCTCGGAAGCCGGCTCGATACGATCAACACGCCGGTGGTCGGCACTCAGAAGGAGACGTTGATCGTCAACAAGCCGGTCATCGGAACCGAGAAGCGGGTGGTCAGGGTTCCGGTCATCCGAAAGCCGTGATGGCTTGAGAATATGGCTTCGGCCATATTTCTCTCATGCCGATCGATCTTCGAAGTGACACCGTAACAAAGCCCACACCGGGAATGCGTGCGGCCATGGCGGCCGCCGAGGTGGGTGACGATGAACGCGATGGCGATCCGACGACGCGGCGGCTCGAGGAACGAGTTGCCGCAATGCTCGGCAAAGAGGCCGCGTTGTTTTTCCCGAGTGGTTGCATGGCGAATCAGGCCGCCGTGTGGATTCAGGCGCCGCGCGGAACGGAGGTGCTGGCCGATGTCGACGCGCACATCGTTCACAGCGAGATCGCCGGGATGGCAGTGTTGAGCGGCGTGCAAGTCCAGACGGTGGTACCGACCGGTCTCGTCATGAGCGCCGACGATCTTCGCCGAACGATGCGGCCGAAATCGCGGTACGTTCCGGCTCCGAGTCTCGTATGTGTTGAGAATACTCACAACGGCGCTGGCGGGGTCGTGAGCAGCATCGCAAGCCTGCGCGCGATCGGCGACGTGGCGGCGGAGCGAGGCCTGCCGATGCACATCGACGGCGCGCGACTGTGGAATGCCAGTGTCGCGAGTGGTGCGTCGCTCGCCGAAATCGCCGACTGCGGCCGCACAGTCATGGTCGCGTTCTCCAAAGGCCTCGGCGCGCCGATCGGCGCGGCGCTCGCTGGCTCAGCGAACGATATCGAGACAGCGTGGACGGCGAGAAAATTGTTCGGTGGCGCGATGCGCCAGAACGGAATGCTCGCTGCCGCCGTGCTGTATGCGCTCGACAACCATATGGATCGTCTCGTCGA
>JBDTAE010000025.1:0-26422 GCA_039924785.1 Gemmatimonadaceae bacterium
TTGCGCGTGGCGCCTGGCGGAATCATGTACATCGCCGAACGGCCCGGCGCCGATTCGACGTTCTCACGGATGTCGCGCGCGATGGCGATCACGATCCGGACGGTCGGTGAACCGCAGAATGCGCAGAAAGCTGTCGAAGCCATTGTGCACGACATGGATCCGACGCTGCCGGTGTTCAACGTGTTGTCGATGAGCGACGTCGTTTCGAAGTCGATGACGGAACTCTCATTCACCGTCATCGTGCTCGGCGTCGCCGCGGCGATCACGCTGGCGCTCGGCGCCGTCGGGCTTTATGGCGTGATCGCGTACATGGTCGGCATGCGCACGCGCGAGATCGGCGTTCGCATCGCCCTTGGCGCCCGTCCGGTTGACGTCGGCACGCTGGTCGCGCGGCAGGGGCTTGGTCTGACCGCGGCGGGGCTGGTGACGGGGGTGGTGCTGTTCCTCGCGCTTGCCCGATTCCTTCGATCGTTGCTGTTCGAGGTCAGTCCCGCCGATCCACTCGCGATCGGCGGATCGATGCTCGTGTTAATCGTGGTGGCGACTGCTGCGTGTTTGGTTCCGGCGCGGCGTGCGTCGCGTATCGATCCCGCAAACGCGTTGCGAGCGGATTGATCCTGCGCTGCGGCGGAGTTACTTCGCCGCCGATTCCGCACTGTCCGTTCGAGGCTACTTGCCCGCGATGATAACTCTATTCGCCGAGAGGAGGCCGTCCGCGCCCTTCTTTGCCAGCACGACAACCTGACTGCCGGAAACCAGCGGGACATTGGTCCGGCGAAGTTGGGTGACCGTCACATTCGGCGGGACGACAACGCTCTGCGAGCCGCCGGCGAATTGTACGACGAGTGTGGAGCCGTTGCCGGCGTTGGCAGTACCGGGGCCTTTCGTCATTCCCGAGCCCGATGCGGTGCCATTCGTCATCCGCGACGATGAGCCATTAGTCATCCGCGACGCGCCGTTGGTCATTCGACTGGACGAGGTGTCGGCGCTCATCATGCGGCTGCCTTCGCCAAGGCCGCGGAGCTCTTCGGGGAAGATGTGAATCTCGGTGGCGCGCTCGGATCCGTCGGGCTGCTTCACACTCGTCACGCCGACGAACGTGTTGTCGCTTATGTCAGCGAGCCTCGCGGGCTCCCGATCGTACACCTGAACCGGCGCGGCGAGCTTCACATCGACCGTGCCGCCGTCGCCCCTGACATTCAATTCCGTCGGCGTGGCGCTCGTGATCGTACCGCGGACCATTGTGGCCGAGTCTGGTGCGGCGGCGACGGTTCCCGATGCTGAGGCGGTGTCAGCGCGCGCGGCGCCCGAGTTTCGCGAGCACCCGGCGACCGCAACAACGATCGCTGCCGAGAGCGCTGTGAAGACGCGGGATGGTTGATGGACGACCGAATGCATGCGATCCTTCCGAGATTCGAGTTGCGGCGATGTTCAATTCACCTTTCGATGCATCTCCTGTGCTCGCGCCGCCGGCTGGTCGGAAGCTCACCAACGTCAGGCCTGGATCGATTACGGAAGAATGAGAATCGCTTCAACGTTTGGCGCGGCCATCGTCTGGCTCGGTCTCGCCGCGTCGTCAGCGGCACAGACACGCGACTCGACTCATCGAGCATCGACGCGAATCATTGGGGTGTTCGACTCGCGAACCGGCGAACCTCTGGCCGGCGTTCAAGTTGTCGACGCGGTGAGCGGCACGTATGCGACGACGACGTCCACCGGAACGGCGCGGATCGACTTCATCGTCTTTCGCGGCAGCGCAGCCATCGTCGAGCTCCGAAAGCTTGGATACGAGGCGAAGCAACTGCTGATCGGCACCGATACCGCTTCGGTCACGGAGACATTGGTTCGAGTGACGGAGCTTGCGGCCGTCGTCTCAATCGAACACTATCGCATCGACAAGGACCCCGGACTCCGCGACGGGTTCGCGACGCGCTGCCAACAGAAGTCGGTGACGTGTTTTCGCGATGAGGATTTGCTGAATAAACAAAACGTAAATCTCGCGGACCTTCTCATTCGCGCGGATGGGATAACCATCGGCAGCTGCGGCGGCGGACGCGGCCGATGGTCGGCAGGGCGTACCGGGCAGTGCGGAAGGATCGCGATGCGGTCGTCCACGATTCCGCCGCCGTTCTGTTCGCCGACGTTTTTCATCGACGGGATCGAGTGGGACCCAGGTTTGGTCGAACCAATCGATCTCACGCCGGGACAGCCGGCGCAGGCACCGTTTACGCCGACGAACGTGAAGTCGATCGAAGTGTATCCACCGGGTCGAACACGGCCCCTTCGCTTCTCGGGAAATCCGAACTGCGGCGTCGTTGTGATCTGGACGAAATAGACACAAAGCAAACGGGCCGGGATCTTCCTCGAGACCGCGGCCCGTTCGACGTGCGCCTGCCGCTGTGCGTTCAACTCATCGATGTGAACGCTCTTTGCCGCGTCGATTTCGTTCCCGGCGCTCCGTAAGAGATTTGTGCGAGATCGCTGTCGAATTCGCGTCGGCTCGTTCGTCGTGATAACATAGAGGCCCGTCGCCAGGGCCAACCGACCACCGACACGGCAGACGAACAGACGAACATGCTCCTTTCCGACATGAAGTACGCAATCCGTAGCCTCTCCCGAACGCGCGGCTTTGCCCTCGCGGTCATTCTCACCCTCGGGCTCGGTATCGGCGCAAACACGGCCATCTTCAGCGTCGTGCGCGGCGTGATGCTTCGGCCGTTGCCCCACAAAGACGGCGCGCGGCTGATGTACTTACGCCAGTCGGCTCAGGGGCCAGGACGCGAAAACATCGCGTTCTCAGTCCCGGAGATCAACGATTTCCGCGGGGCGTCGAAGACCCTCGGCGGCATCGCCGAATATTCGCCGATCACCTTCACGCTCGAAGGTAAGAGCGACGCGGTGCGAATCGACGTCGGGCTCGTCACGGGCAACTACTTCACGGTGATGGGTCTCTCACCGGTCCTCGGACGCAGCTTTGGGCCGAGCGACGACGGCAGGGCCGCGGCGCCGGTGATGATGCTGACATATGACTACTGGCAAAAACGATTCGGCGGCGATCCAGCGATCGTCGGGCAACTGCTGCGCGTCGGTGGCAAGGCGGTGACCGTCGTTGGCGTGTTGCAATCCGCGCCATATTTTCCCGCGCACATCGACGCGCTCATGAACATGGTGAACAGCGAGCACCATCTCAGCGCGACGATGATCACGGGCCGCACGCACCGGATGACGGAGATGATCGCGCGGCTTGCCCCGGGCGCGACGGTCCAGCAGGCTCGGACCGAGGTTGCCGCGATCACCGCGCGCGTGCATGCCGATCATCCGGAGTCGTACGACGCGGCATCGCAATACACGGTGACGCTGACTCCGTTTCAAGAAGTGCTCGGACAGAAGGCCAAGTCGACGTTGTGGCTGTTGGTCGCTGCCGCGGCGTTCGTTCTCGTCATTGCCTGCGCGAATGTCGCGAACCTCACGCTGATGCGAGGCGTGCGCCGCGAACACGAGCTCGTCGTACGCGCGGCGCTCGGCGCGGGAACCGGCGTTCTCCGACGCCTGTTGCTCGCCGAGAATCTGGTGCTCGCGGCGCTCGGCAGTGCGCTGGGATTGGTGCTGGCGTTCGGCGGTGTGAGAATGCTCATTTCCTTCGCGGCGCGGTATAGCCCTCGGGCAAACGAGATTCGCATCGACGGAATGGTGCTTGGCTTCACGACGCTGTTGACGATCGTCGTCGCGGTGGTCTTGTCGTTCGTGCCGAAGCTCGCGAGTGAGAGCACGATCGGCGCTGCGCTGGTCGCGGGCGGCAAGCGGTCGACGAGCAACGCGCGTCGCCATCGGCTTCAGCAAACGCTGGTCGTGGCGCAGGTGGCGGTGTCGGTCGTGCTGCTCACCGGGGCCGGTCTTCTCACGCGAACGATGCAGCGGCTCGCCGTCGTCGACACAGGGTTGAAGGGCGAGAACGTGCTGACGATGGAGATTCCGCACGACTTCAACGCCAAGGACAATGCGGCCACGATCGCGCAGTACGAGCGGATACGAAGTCAGTTGGCGACGTTGCCGGGTGTCAGTCAGGTCGGCGTTGGATCGACGATGCCGCTCCGCAGCGCGGGATTCCTTCTCGACGTCAAGGCCGAGGGGCGGCAGACAGGCCCGGGTGAGCCGACGCCGTCGGGGGAGTATCGCACAGCGAACCCGGACTATTTCCGCGCGGCGGGGATTCCATTGGTGAAGGGAAGAGAATTCTCGTCGAACGACGATGCAAAGTCGCCGCGCGTCGTCGTGCTCAACAAAACGCTCGCTGAGCGCCTGTTCGGCAAGGACGATCCGATCGGGAAGCGCATTGCGTGGTCGGGGGACGTGCTCAAGTTCATCGGCGTCTCCGGCGATTGGCGCACTGTCGTCGGCGTCGTCGGTGACACGAAGGATGGCGGTCTCGACGCGCAGGCGCTGCCCGTGGCGTTCTTGCCGTTCGCCCAGGCCGACTTTCCGTCGGCTGGACTCGTCATTCGGTCGCGGGGTGATGCGGCGTCGCTCGCAGCCACGGCGACGCGCCTCGTTCGCCAGATCGCGCCACAGCAACCGATTGAGAAAGTGCTCACAGTCGATCAGATTCGCGATGAAAGCGTCGCGCCGCGGCGGCTGAACGCGATGCTGGTTGGTTCGTTCGGCATTCTCGCGTTGATTGTCGCGGCGGTCGGCATTGCCGCTGTCCTCGCGTTTTCAGTCAGCGCGCGCACGAACGAAATCGGGATTCGCATGAGCCTCGGTGCTGACGGTGGAGCGGTGCAGCGCATGATCTTGTCGGAGGGCGGGCTCCTCGTCGGGTTGGGCCTCGTGCTCGGTGTTGTCGGAGCGTTGTCGCTTTCGAGACTGATGCAAGGCCTCCTGTTCGGCGTCGCGCCACACGATCCCGCGACATTGGCCGGCGTCATGGCGCTCATGGCGGCCGTCGGCGTTGGTGCGTGCTGGATCCCTGCGTTGCGTGCGTCGCGCATCGATCCGGCGACGGCGATTCGCGGTCAATAACGCGGCCAGCGCTATTGAGGAATCTTGAACGTGAACGGAATCTGAAAGAAAATCGTCGTGGATTTCACGAGACGTATGCTCGACCGTCGCCGCACGACTAGATCGTCCTCGAGTCGTATGCCCAATGCAGCACCGCTTGCCGCTGCCGCGGACGGCAGTCGAGTGCGCGCTTCAGACAGTTCGCTTTGATCTGCGCTGCGTGGCGACGCACGGCCCGCCAGCGTTTGATCTGCCGCTCGTCGTCCATGCCGCGGCGCCCCATGTAATACCGACAATACCACTGGAACCACCCGCGCGGGTCGTCGCGATCGATCCACCCCTTCTTTCGCCACACCGACAACGGTTGCGACGCGTTCACCCCGAAGAAATTGAGCTTGGGATCATGCCGGCTGTGGCAGAGCTTAGCGTTCTTGAACCAGGCCGCTGGAAATTCATCAGTGCAGTCGGTCATATACCTTCCGCCGAACACACCCATCGCCAACATCTCCTTCGGCGTGAGCTCGGGCTCGAATCCCTCATCGTAGCCGCGACCGATCGGCGCGATACGATAATACACATAGTCGTGCTGCATCAGATCGTTGACGACGACCCTGACACTCACCGCGGCTTTCCTCCGCCGAGGGAGTCGGCGCGGGCGTCGTCGGCCGCGAGACGGCGGATGCGCGTCGAATCCTTCACGATTCGGTTCGCGATCGTCTTCGCGATCGCCTCGGCATTGAGTCCGCTGACCGGAGCCATGTCGACGGCCGGACCATGGCGAAGAATGATCGTCGGCGCGAGATACATCGTGCCGTTTTGCGACTGCATCGCATTCATCTCGAGCACGATGTCCGCCCGATGAAGATGTTCGGCCGCGACGACCTCGCCGATCTCACCGGTGAACGGCTTGCCTGCCATGTCCGCGTCCGGCGAAAAGAGCGTCGCCAATCCCACTCCAGTGCCGCGCAGCATGTCGGTGAGCGCGGCGTGAATCGATTTCGTCATCGAGATGCTCAGGATGGTATCGAGCGCCACGTGACCGTCGATCAGTATGGTTGGGTGCAGCGACGCCTGAGCGCGCGCCGAGACGGTGACGGTGGCGCAGAGCGACAAACCAAGAACGATCGACCGAAATCCGCGCATGAAGGCTCACCGGGTGCGTGAGTCTCTAGCATAGCACATTGTCGTAGATTCCGCCTCGCGATCGCGCGTTCTCGAAGGAGCGCGGCATCCGCGCAGCCCGGAGCAGCTCATTCCGAGAGGCCGAGCGCCGCGCGTTTTTCTCGAATTCTCATGATGAGCTCGCGACGCGTCACCGCTACGGCGCCGAGTTGAACGGCAATCGCTCGCGTCTCGATCGAGATGTCGTAGTGTTCGCGAGCTGTCCCTGGGAACTGCACCCAGCGCCGCGCGAGACCAATCGCGGTTGCCATTCGATGCAGTTCGTCCGGTGAATCGGCGATCATGTGGCACATGAGCATTCCGCGAAACGGCGTGCGCATGTCGTCGATGAAAACACTCATGGCGGCGCTGGGCTCAGGTGTCAGAGCGTGAGGCGCACGGGGCTGACGACGACGAGCGTCACGGTCGCACCCGACGTCAGCTGCGCGCCTCCCGCGAACGAAATGCTCGTCGCCGACGCGACCGTGCTCGCCGCCAGATTGTCCGATCTCACTGGTCGAACACTGACACCCGCCGCGTCGACGCTGGTAATGTTCGCGTCGAGGACAAGCGATCGCCCGCTGAATGTGAGGCTGTCGAACGCGACCTGGATGCCCGCAGTGCCTCCGGTCGGATTTGCCGTCACCACGTGGCCGTACGCGATGGCGCCGGAGGGAACGAGGGTCGCACGACCCGCGGTGACGGCGTCCGCGAGGGTGATGCCGAACACATCCCGTGCATGACTCGACGACATTCCAATTGTCGTATTGAGCTTTCCCCGTACCAACACGCCCGTGGGCAGGATGCCGGCATCGGTCGCTCGCCTCACCGCAACCGGCCCCGCCGATGACGGCACCGTCCGAACTCGAATGCACCCGGCGGCGACCGCTCCGAGGCCGACGAAAATCAACGCGCGGATGTTCATGACCGAAGCTCCCAAGATGTGATAGTTAAATCTTGCCACCCGCGTATCATCTCGCCATCTCAAGGAGCCTACATGCGCGTTTCATCTCTCGCGGCGCCGATCGCCGCGCTGGTTGTTGCTGCATGCCGCCAGTAGGAGTTATTAAAACCCTCAACGGGGGGGCGCCGGCGCCGGCTGGCAACCGTCGACCGCCGGGTGAATCGTCCAGCGATTCTGCGGCTGTTGTTGCAGAATGTGAACGCCCGTGTCCAGCGGCAGTTGGAAGCGCTCGCACCATTTTTTTCTCAGCGCCGTTGCGCTTGCAGCAAACGCCGGCGAAGACAGGCCTTTGAGGATATCCGCCCGCGTGAGCGAAGGATCATAGGGCATGACTGCTGGATTCTGCTCGAGGTAGTCCGGAATCTTCATGACGGCGAGCAGCGGATGCAGCTCGTGCCAGCCTTCGTGAAAGCCGTCATACACGTGGTGGCCGTGGACCAAGACGCGGTCCCCTTCCTTGATGGGGTCGGGGTTGTTGTCGCCGACGTTCGCGTCTTGGACGTTGCCGGGATCCGAATGGAAGGCAACGGTCGCGACGAGATATCCGGCGGCGGCCGCCCCCGCAAACGCGCCAACCACAGCACCGACGATGGCTCCGATCGCGCAGCCGATCGGTCCGAACCAACCGCCGATCTCACAGCCGGCCGCCGCACCACCCGCGGCTCCGACCGCCGCTCCGCCGGCAACGGCGAGACCAGCAACCACAGCATAGTCCTTCATCGCCTGCCAAAAATTCCCCTCGGCTTCGCAGTGCAGGTAGTAGCGCTCTTCGGTAACGACGGGGTCCGCGTACGGGAGATCCCAGGCGACGGGGGCGAGGAGCTCCGTGCCTTGAAAACCGTCCGTTATCACCGCGTTGGTGAAGTCCCGTTTATCCTGGTCCGACGCGCTTTCCGAGAGCGGCGGATGGGGCATCAAGCGAATTGAGAAGTACTGGTCGTTGTCGAATTCGCCGAGGTCGCCGACTGTGGGGTTGGCCATCACGGTGCCAATTGCGCAGGGCAGCGAGTCCGCCGGCATGCACACGAGTCGATGAAACAGCCACGCGTTCGCGACCGCGGTGACAGTTACCGCGGATTGGATGAAGATCGCGATGATGGACACGACCGGCGCACCCCCGAGGAACGCAAGGATGGCGACGGTCCCGCCGGGCCACGCATTTCCCGCCACGAACCCGAGCAGATCCGCTTTGGAAAACGGCTTGTCGCCCGGGGTGTGGTGATAACACTGAGTGTATTGTCTGGCCATCGGCGCCTCAGCTCTTTTCGACCAACAACGTGACGCCGCCGGCGAGCGCGCGGCCGCGGTTCTCTCCTTGCGCGAACCCATGCACGTTGACGGCGTGCTGTCCGACAAAGCCCGGGGGTGGCTCGACTGTGATCTGCACCGTGATCTGCTCGAAGGCCGACAGTATCGGACGCGCGGGAGTGAACGTGACCGACCAGCCGGCGTTCAGCGGAAAACCGCCGTAGCCCTGCGCGGCCAGTGCTGCCTTCCATCGCGCATGGCTTTCCGCGAGCCGGCCGCCCGCCTGCTGGACTGCAGCGTCACGCGATGGTGTTGGACCGCACGGGTCCAACGGCCGAAGCGTATACTGGTCAGCCTCGAACGCGAACGTTCGCGAAACGTTGGCGTCGTTGTGCACCTGAATGTCGAACACGGCCGGCGAGCTCGCCTTTCCCACCTGCACGTTCTTCTGCCCGAGATTGTTGTCCGGATTCGCGTCGTCCGGCCACAACAGGAGCGCCTGCAAGCAATAATGCCCGGCGACCGGCGGCGTCTTCCAAGGGATGGACGTAAAGGCTGGTTCGAGCGGCCCTCCTTTGACGTCGAGATCGGCTGTGTTGCTTCCGATCGGGTTGCTTGACACACCGATGCCAAAACTCAAATAGGAGAGCGAAACGGGAAGATTCAACGCGGGCGCATCGTACGAGCCGTTCCAGACTCGTACGGTGACGTCGTAGTCGGTCGCCGGGAGCAGAGAGTACGGTGCGACAGGCACGCCGCCACGTGAAATCTGGATATCAGGGTTGTCCCATGTGACGGAGAGACCCTGCTTCATCAAATAGTACTGTGCGTAGATCAGCGGGTCGGCGCGCTTGAGCACGGCGGGCGACACGGTGATGCAAGCGCCGCCGCGGTTCCGGCCTTTGCCGAAGTTGTCGCACGCGCGCTTCATCGCGCGGCAGAAGCTTCTCAGGGTCTGCCCTAGAGACTTCAGCCCGGCGAGCAAGTCGCGGAGCGCCGTCGGGATAGCCTTCCACCCATTAGCGATGGCGCTCACGTGTGCCTCCTCGATACCGTTGATGCGGCCGCAGCGGACTTCGTGCGTCGGAGTGTGCTATGCAACGCCGATAGGAGCAAGGGCAGCGCTAGCCCGGGCTAATCCTTATGGAAGCGTCCTCGGCCTCTAGGGAGGGGGACTCGGGACGTTTGACGCCCCGAAGTGTGTCGAGCACATCGGCAGGTACGGTCTTCATACGGACCTACCCTCGAAGGACGGGGAAACGTCGTCGAACCGTCGCGAAACGCGTGGACGGGACGCGGAGTTGTCGTCGATGGGAATGGCGCTGCTCGGTGACCGAGTGGAAACGTTCCCTGTGCATGCGGAAGCGCGCGCGACGCATGCGGAGTCGCGGGCGCGCCACGCGGCCTTGTCCTGGCGGCGCTCGGACAGCCGAGCTCACCACGGGGAGTTGCAGTCGCTGCATTGCGTCGAGGCTGCAACGGTCGACGACGTGTCGCCTCGCCGCGCGGTACACCGAGGCGCGGTCGGGGACCGGCGACCGCTCGACGCGGAGCGGCTCGCCGTGCACGTGATCCTGCTCGGTCGGGTGGACGAACTGCTCGGTCGCGTGGCCGCAGCGCCGTCGGTCCACGCGGATTATAGAAGTGGGTACGAAGAATCGTGACGTAATCACGGAGCACAGCGTTCGGTGCACGGCTGACGTGTTGCTGCTGTCTTGTTCCCGCTTTTAGGTGGTATGAGAATGGCGTTTGCTGCGACCCCACCTGCCACTAGAGTCGAGCATCTCGACGACGGCGCGCATCTCAGGCGCGTGGGACTCGAATTCCGGCGGGTGAAACGTTTCGCCGCTAGCTACCCAGCAAGCGCTTCGGCTCCGGAGGCGGTTCGGCCGCACTGTCGTCAGACACGGTCCGTGGCAACTCGACGCGCGCGATCGGTGCCTGGTCCCCATCGCCAATGTCCTTCATTCCGCGCTTGAACTCGCGGATGCCCTTGCCGATGGATGCACCGATCTCTGGAACGCGCCTCGCCCCGAACAGTACGAGAACGATGACCAAGATCAGCAGCAGTTTGTCGACGCCAAAGCCTTCCATGATGCGACCAAGAGATGAGCGTTAGCAGACCGTGAACACGCGGACGTTACCAAGTTAGACGCCGACACGCGCGAAATGTTCAATTTTGGGCGAGATGGACGCGCGGCGTGCCGCGCGATTTGCGACGGTCGCGGCGTCGCGCAATGACCAACACCCGCGTTACGGCCGCCACTCCGGCAGGCGACCGCTAGTCCATGGAACGCCGGCGGTTTCTGCATTCGCCTCCACGCGCTTGAGATCCGTGTCGACGATCGCGTGCAGCCGCGCCGATATGCGCACGAACTCGCCTGAGACAATGTCATACTGGTGCTGCTGCGTAGCCGTCGGCGCATCGAGCGAGCGCGTGGTCTGCGTGAGGACCTGCACGCGTCCGAGCAACGACGGCGGAGTTGCCTCCTGGCGACGACCGAGCGTGGGATCACCGCTCAGCGCCTCACGCATGTCGCGCAACTCCCGCTCAACGTTGCGCACGTCGGTCGAGAGTTGGGCGCCGGCAGCCGGCGTTTCGTCGACCGCGCGAGCGAGTGACTGCGTGCGCGCCGACAGCTCGTCGACGAGTGAGCTCGCGCCCGTGACGGCCCGCTGCAACTTGATCACTTGCTGCTCGAATGCGATCACCGCTGTGGTGCGCGCCGGTACGCCGTCTAGCGTATAGACCTCGAAGCGCTGCGGTTGTCCGACGGCGGTCACGACACCATCGACGCGCTTTTCCAGCGCAACGGTATACGTACCCGGCGGAACGAATGGGCCGGCACCGCCACCGCGCGGACCACCCTCCTGATCGTCGGTCGCGACAGTCGGGCGCGGCGCAGTCGCCCCTGCGTAGCGGAGATCCCACGTGACACGCTGCACGCCCGTCGCGGTCGGACCGGTGAGGCGGCGGACGACGTTGCCCTGCGCATCGGAAACGGTGAGGACCACTGCCGGCGCTTCCTCGCGGTCCTCGACGCGCAGCGAATCCCACGACGGGTAGAACACGTCGCCGCCGCGGCGCTCAACGGTGCGTTCCGCCGCCTCACGTTGGGCGCGACGGCTACGGACCCCAGTCTTGAGCGTGTACATGAACGTGGCGCCGAACGGCGGATTCGCGGCGGCGAAGATGTCTCCACCCTGCCACCCCGTCGAACCGAAGGCGAACACGTTCGACTGTGTGTACAGCGGTGCGCGACGCACCGGCAGCAGCGAAGCCTCCTGCGCGAGGACCGCCGGAGTCGCCGCGCGAAGCATTCCAAGATCGTCCAGGATGTAGATCCCGCGACCGAAGGTGGCGACCACGAGATCGTCGGCGTTCTTCTGGACCACGAGGTCGCGTACCTGAATCGTCGGCAACCCGCCGCGGAGGCGCGTCCACTGCTGGCCGCCGTTGCGCGTGAAGAACAAACCGAACTCTGTGCCGACGTACAGGATGTTCGGATCCTTCGGGTCGTCGACGATGGAGTACACCGTTCCCTTCGCAGGGAGATTCCCCGCGATCGAGTGCCAGGAGCGGCCGAGGTCCGTGCTCTTCAGGAGATACGGCTTGTAATCGCCGAGCATGTGGCCGTCGAACGCCGCGTACACGGTGTTCGCGTCGTGACTCGACGGCGTGACGCGCGCCACTTGCGTCGTGTCGGGCACACCGGGGAATGATTCGATCTTCCTCCAGCTCGTGCCGCCATTTTCGCTCACCTGAATCGTGCCGTCGTCCGTTCCGACCCAGAGCTGGCCTTCCTTCAGCGGCGATTCGGAGACGGCGACGATTACGCCGAACAACGAGCTCGACGTGTTCTTCGCGATCGCGTCGACGCTCCAGACGCGGTCCATGAATCGGATGCGATTGCGATCGATCTGGCGTGTGAGATCCGGGCTCACCGGCGTCCACGAGTTGCCGCGATCGTCGCTGCGATACAGTCGCTGCGCGGCAAAGTAAAGCCGTGTGTTCGAATGCGGGCTGACGATGAGCGGAGAATCCCAATACCAGCGGAGCGCGGGTTCACCCGGTTCCGGCTGCGGCACGATGCTCACCGACTCACCCGTGCGCAGATCATCGCGCTGCATCGCGCCATGCTGCGACTCGGCGTACACGATGTTGGGATCCTTCCAGTCGACTTTCGACACGAACCCGTCGCCTCCCGCCGTCACGAACCAGTCGGCGTTTGTCACTCCGGAGGCCGCGCGTGTCCGCGACAATCCACCAATCGAGCCGTTGTCCTGGGTGCCGCCGTACACGCGATAAAAGGGCGCGTTGTTGTCGGCGTCGACACGATAGAACTGACCGAGGGGAAGATTCGCGAAGAACTTGTACGTCTGGCCGCGGTCGTTCGACTCGTACAACCCGCCGTCACAGCCGATGAGCAGGTGATCGACGTCGCTCGGGTCGATCCAGATCACGTGATTGTCGACGTGCTTGTCGCGTTCGCCGACAGGCCGGAACGTGCGGCCGCCGTCTTCCGAAACCATGTTGCGCACGTCCACGGCGTAGACGCGATCGACGTCCACCGGATCCGCAAACAGCTTTGAGTAGTACAGGCCGACCGTGTTGTAGCTGCTCATGCGCTCCCACGACACGCCGCCGTCACGCGAGCGATAGAATCCGCCGCGGTTGCCGTTCGCGCCCGATCCCGAACCGCCCGCCTCAAAGATCGCGTAGACCACGTCCGGGTTCACCGGCGACACGGCTAGGCCGATGCGCCCGAGCTCGTCGGCGGGCATGCCGGTCTGCGACTTCTTCCACGTTTCGCCGCCGTCCGTCGATCGCCACAGTGCGGACTCCGGCCCGCCGGCGACGTACCCGTACGTGCGGCGAATGCGCTGCCACGTCGTCGCGAGCAACACGTCCGGATTCCGTGGGTCCATCGTGACGTCGGCGACACCCGCCCACACGCCGCCATCGAGCACTTTCTTCCATGTGCGGCCGCCGTCGGTCGTCTTGTACAATCCGCGATCACCGCCTTTCACCGAGAGCGGCCCCTGCGCGGCGACGTAAACGACGTCCGAATTGCGCGGGTCGATGACGATTTTGCCGATGTGTTCCGATTCGCGGAGTCCAACCTTCTGCCACGTTCGACCGGCATCGACGGATTTGTAGACGCCGTCGCCGTAGGACACAGCGCGCTGGGCGTTGTTCTCACCCGTGCCGACCCAGACGACGTTCGGATTGTGCGGGTCGATGACGATCGTGCCGATCGAATAGGTGGTCTGCTGGTCGAAGACGGGCGTGAACGTCGTGCCGGCATTCGTCGTTTTCCATACGCCGCCGGCCGCAACGCCGACGTACCACGTTCTCTTGTCGCGCGGACTCACGGCGAGATCGCTGATGCGGCCGGAGACCATGCCTGGTCCGATCGAGCGGAGGCGAATGCCGTTCAGACTCGGCGCGGCGTTCGTCGTGTCGGGGCCCTGCCCGCGTGTCGTGTCCTGGTTGGCCGCCCGACGGTTGCGCGTGGTGTCGGTCGCCACCGCGCGCGTGCGGCCGGAGTCGTTGGTCGCGGTTCGCGGAGGCGGCGTGGGTTTGGCCGGCGGGTTCTGAGCCTCGAGCGAGGTGGTCGCGGCGAGCGCGACGAAGGCGGCGCCGAGGATGCGGCGTGCGGAGACTGTGTACGAGGGCATTGGAAGATCCAAGAGTGGCGGTCTGTCTGAACGGATCGAGGTGTACACTGCGAAACAACCGACCTAACGTCGCGGTGGCAAGTGATACGGCGGCGTCGACGAATCCTCACGACGACGCTATGTACGCATGCCGTGAACGCGCTCACCGTGACCTGCTGAAACTCGACGCGGTGGTCTTCGTGGTCAGCGGCGGGTGGATCTCGGACCATGCCATGCTCGAGAGCTACGGGCTCCCAGGAACGACGTCGAAGCTCTGGCCAAGCAGCTTTCGCCGATCACCTACGCGAATGCCAAGTACCCTCCGACGTTGATCATTCACGGCGACAGTGACAAGATCGTCGCTTTGCAGCAAGCCCAAGCCATGGATCGTGCATTGGTCCAGGTCTGAAATAGGAATCGGAGGAGGTCATGGAAAATAGATCACGCGCAAAGGCGAAGGCGCTCGCTCAACCACCGTGGCCGCCTACATGGCCTCGCTCACTCCGGAAAAACGGGCGGTGATCGAAGAGGCCCGCGCCCTCGTCCACGGGCACCCCAAGGGGTACGCTCTCCGAGAAGCTGCTCGTCGACGCATTCAAGACAGCAGGGAAACGGCTCGACATGGGGAACTGCTGTCTCCATTTCAAGGCGCTCGATGATCTCGAGATCGGATGACATGCGCTCCTTGCACGCCGACTGCCCGCGACGGCATTGGCGAGTCGTCGACCTAGTCCCTGCCCGTTGCCAGGAAATACAGATTCGGTATACCATTTACGGAGCCTCCGTGCGTCGCTCGGCCAGCGTGGTCCGACGGACGCCGTGGCAGATAAACGTTCCTCCACTCTCTCGGAGCATTCCCATGATGCGTTGCGTCCGCCTCGCCGGCCTCGCGATGCTTGCCGGCTTCTCATCGGCGAGCGCCCAACGCTCGACTATCACGCGCGCTGCGTTTCGTTCACGCGCCGACTCGCTGGTCTTCACGTATCTCGCGGAATCGCACGCGCCGGGCGCATCGTTCGCGGTCATTCGCGGAAACGATACGCTCGCGTATGGCGCGTACGGTCTCGCCAATGTGGACGCTGCGCGCGCGCCGACAGCCGCGACGATCTATGAAATCGGCTCCAACACGAAGCAGTTCACGTCCGCCGCGATCATGAAGCTCGTGGAGCGGGGACGCGTGAAGCTGGATGACGATCTCTCGAAATATGTGCCGCAGTTCCCGTTGCACGGAAAACGGGTCTCAATTCGTCAACTGTTGACGCACACGTCCGGGATTCACGACTACACAACTTCGCCGGATTGGCCAAAGACCTGGAACGACGTGTTGTCGCCCGACGCGATCATCAAGTTCGTGGCGGCGGATACCTTCGACTTTGCGCCTGGCACCGCATATCGCTACGACAACACGGGCTACGTCCTGCTCGGGATGGTGATCGAGAAAGCGACGGGACAGAAATACGCGAGGTATCTCGACGCGCAGTTTTTCAAGCCGCTCGGACTGCGACAGACGTCGTACTGCCCGTCGAAGACCTCGGATCCTGCCTTCGCTCTCGGGTATAGCAAGGGACCGAACGGAACGGTGCGCGCGCAGTTTCTGGATCTATCACATCCCTTCGCCGCGGGAGCGTTGTGCTCGACCGTTGGCGACTTTGCGCAATGGCAACGCGCTCTTGCGAGTGGACGGGTCGTGTCGCCCGCGTCGTACGCGCTGATGTCGACCGCCGACACGCTGAACAACGGCCGCAAGATCAACTACGGCTTTGGGCTCGTGCCGGGAACGTTCGATGGTCACAAGACCGTCTCGCATACCGGCGGCATTCCGGGGTTCGCGACCGCGGCGGAGTACGTTGCCGACGATAGCTTGAGCGTCGTGGTATTCACGAACTATGACGGCGCATCTCCGCAGCCGCTCGTCCAGAATCTGCTTCGCGCGGCGTATGGCGAAGAACTCATGAGAGCTCCACCGCCGCGGGGAGCCGCACCGGCGCTCTCGACGACGGATCGCGACGCGATCCTCGGCTCGTACACCTTGCAATTGCCGAGCGGGCAGCCGTTGCCGATCAAATTCTTCGTCGACGGCACGCGTCTCATGGCGCAAGCCCAGGGCCAGTCCGCGAACGAGATGCACTACCTTGGCAACTATGCGTTTGGTGTCGCGTTCGACCCAGCGCTCCGCTTCACGTTCACGATCGACGCCGGCAAGGCAACGAAGGTGACGCTGTTGCAGGGTGGGACCAGCATGGAAGGACCGCGCGTTCCATAAACCAAGAGAGCAGCTTCGCTGCGGCCCGCTTCGCGGTCATGTCGAAACGGGAGCCGTGAGCGCCAGTCGTCGGAGCTTCAGCCGATTCGAACCCTTTGCGAGGAGCAAGTGTCTTAGGGAAAGACACTTGCCCCAGAGGCGCAGATGGCATTGCTCAAGGGAACGCTCGACGTGCTCGTGCTCAAAACACTGTCCTGGGGCCCGATGCACGGTTTCGAGATCACCAAGTGGCTCGAGTCGCGCTCGGGCGGCCGCCTCGACATCACCGACGCCGGGCTGTTACAAGCGTTGCATCGCCTCGAAGCTCGCGATCTGCTCGCCGCCGAATGGGGTGTCACCAAGAACGAACGTCGCGCCCGCTACTACTCGCTCACGGCCGCCGGACGCACGCAGTTGCGCGCCGAATCGGCCGCGCTCATCGATCAGTTCGACGCAGTGACGGTGGTCCTCACCGCGCGGTCCGCGCGCGCCTGACGAATGCACCCCCGCGACATTCGCGCCGGCGTTCGCCGGCTCTTTCGCCTGCCGCTTCGTACGAGCGCGCAGGTCGGCGCGGAGGCCGACGAGGAGCTCCGTTCTTTCGTCGACGAACGCATCGACGATCTCGTCTCACAGGGCCTGGCCCGCGACGACGCACACGTCGAGGCGCTGCGGCGGCTAGGCACGTCGATCGATGCGGCGGCGGCATCGCTGCACACATCGGCAATCACTCGGGAGCGACGAATGCACGTTCGTGAAACAGTGGCGACTCTTCGGCAGGATCTGCACTACGCGTTGCGCACCCTGCGCCACGACGTGGGCTTCACCGCGTTCGCCGTCGCGATCGTCGCACTCGGGATCGGCGCCAGCGCGACAGTGTTCAGTGTCGCCGACGCGCTGTTGCTTCGTCCGCTTCCGTTCAACGAGCCAGGCCGGCTCGCGTGGATTCAGAACGGCACGGGTCGCGGTCTCTCGTCGCAAACCGCGCAGGTGAATCCATTTCTGTCGCTCGTCAAGGAGAACCATGCGTTCTCGGACGTGGCCGGCTACTTCGCGTTCTTCGGCGTCGGCGACATGCAGATGAGCACCGGCACCGGCGCGATTCGATTGAGCGCGGTACCGGTCACGCAGAACTTCTTTCCGCTGCTCGGCGTGCATCCGTCGCTCGGTCGCGGATTTACCGCCGAAGAGAGTGCGTGGAACGGACCGAAGGCCGCGATGATCAGCCACCCGCTCTGGGAGCGCTACTTCGCGTCAGACGCGCGTATCATCGGGCACGTGGTATCGCTCAACGGCACGTCAACGACAATCGTCGGCGTGCTGCCGGCGACGTTCGACTTCGGCTCGGTGTTCGCGCCGGGCGCGCGCATCGATCTCTTCACGCCGTTTCCACTCACGCCGGAGACGAATCGCTGGGGAAATACACTGGCGATGATCGGCCGCCTGAAGCCAGGCGCGACGTTCGATGGCGCGGCCGCCGACATAAAGGCACTGTCGCCGCGGATCACGAAGGAGAACGCGAATGCGAATTCCTTCACGGCGACCCTGTCACCGTTGCGCGACCACGTCAGCGGGCGTACGCGGCAAGGCCTTGTCGTGCTCGCGCTGGCGGTCGCTGTCGTGATGCTCATCGTCTGCGCCAATCTGTCCAATCTCCTGCTTGCGCGCGCCACCACGCGCCAGAAGGAGATGGCGATTCGCGCCGCCCTCGGCGCTGGACGTGGCCGGCTCGTGCGCCAGATGCTCACCGAGAGCATTGCCCTGTCGTCCTGTGGAGCGGCCATCGGTGCGGTGCTCGCGGCGGCCGGTACGCGAGCCATCGCGCACATGAACGCGGTGAGTCTGCCGCTCCTGTCCACCGTCAGTGTCGACGCGAAGTCGCTCGGCGTCATCGCCGCGCTCGCCGTCGCGGCCGGGCTCGCGTTCGGCATGGTGCCGGCATTGCAGATCTCTGATGCCCACGTCCACGAAGCGCTGAAGGCGTCGGGTCGTTCGGCGACTGACGGGAGGCGCGGACAATGGTTGCGCCGCGGCCTCGTGATCTTGGAGATCGCGCTCGCGTGCGTATTGCTCGTCGGCTCCGGACTCCTCGTTCGCAGTTTCCTCAACGTGCTCGACGTCGACCTCGGCTTCAGGCCGGATCGGGTCGTCGCCGTTCGCGTCGACGGAGACGACAACGCCTTCAAGACCGACACGCAATTCGTGGCGTACGTCGACGAGGTGCTGCGCCTCGCGCGTCAGATTCCCGGCGTCTCCGTGGCGACGATCGCCGATGGATTGCCGCTTGGCAGCAATCGCAGTTGGGGGATCACGGCCGGCGGCGCCGACTACGTGAAGGGGAAGTCGCAGGGGGCGTTCATTCGCGTGGCGAGCGACGGCTTCGTCGCGGCGATGGGCATGCGGATTCTCTCAGGGCGCGATATTCTGCCGAGCGACGTGAAGCCCGGCGAGCCGGTGGTGGTCATCAATCAGGCGGCCGCGAACGCGCTGTGGCCGGGCCAGAGCGCGCTTGGCAAAATGCTCAAGGTGGGCAATGACGATCGGCGTGTGATCGGCATCGTCGGCGACGTGCGAAATCTCGCATTGGAGGAGAGCGCCGGTAACGAAGTCTATCTCCCGATTCGACAGGTCCTCGATTTCTCGACGTTGACGCTGATCGTGCGCACGAGCGTGGACCCGGCGGCGTTCGCGAGGACGCTGCGTACCGCTCTCGCGCCGGCGGTGCCCAACCTGGCGACGAATGAGGTGCAGACGCTGCAGGGCGCAGTCGACAAAGCCGTGTCGCCGCGAAAGTTCTTCACGGAGTTGCTCGGCGGCTTCTCTGCCTTCGCCCTGTGTCTGGCGCTGCTCGGCATCTACGGCGTGATATCGTACACCGTCACGCATCGCACGCAGGAGATCGGGGTGCGCATCGCGCTCGGGGCCTCGGCGCGGCAGGTGCAGGGGCAAATCATGCGTGAGACGATCGAGCTCGCCGTGGCCGGCATCGCGGTCGGTGCCATCGCCGCGTGGCTGGCCGGACGGACATTGAGCGGATTTCTGTTCGGCGTGACGTCAGCCGATCCATTGACATACGCCGGAATGGTGGCGGTGCTGTCGATTGTTGCCATCGTCAGCGGCTGGGTGCCTGCGCGACGAGCGTCGCGGATCGATCCAATCATCGCGATTCGCGAGGGCTAGCGAACTGCGTCCAATGGGCCATCGTTGGCATCGGCCATTGCATCTCGTGGGATGGGTGCTGTTTGCCAATGAGCCGCGCAACGCGCGCGGCGCCGATGCACGCGCACTACGCCATTCAGATCGCGTTCGGGTCTGCGCATGGCCTCCGCTTTCGGCCGAGCGACCGCGAGGATTGGTCGGAATTGGCTTTCCTCCGTCCGCCATTCAAGGCGCGGCGCCTGGCGAAATAGCGGATTTTCCGTGGTGCCCGTTGAAACGCGGCTGGCGACGCCTCAGAACGCAGCGGCACGACTGAAGTCGTGACCCGGCTCCCGCGAGCCGTCTGGCGGGGCGCACATCCTAACCGCGCGACCTGGGGCTTGAATTATTGCAGCCTTGCTGCAAACTCTAAGCTCTGACGACGGCCCGCAGGAAAGCCGCGATCGTTTCGACCGTCTTTTCGACATTCTGCTATCGGTCTCCCTCGCGACATAACATTGGATTCGACTCGAGCAATCACAATGCATCGTATTACATCTCTCAACACCGCGACTCGCAGCGCTGCGACGACGATCGCGCTCGCGCTCACGGTGGCATCGCCCGCGCTCGGCCAACGTGGCGGCTTCGGCGGCGGCGCGCCCGCCACGCCAGGATATCCCAACCCGCCGGCCCTTTCGTTTCCAACCGACGATCCCATCATCAAGCACATCTGGGCAATGGGCATGGACAGTTCGCAGGTGAAACGCTGGTCGCAAGTGCTGTTCGACTCGCTCGGGCCGAGGCTGATGGGCGCGCCGAATACCCGCGCCGCGCAGGATTGGCTGATCAAGAGCTATTCGACCTTCGGCGTTCCCGCCAAGCTCGAGCAGTACGGCACGTGGCGTGGGTGGATCCGCGGTCATTCTCACATCGATCTCATCGCGCCGCGCCAGCGCACGCTCGAAGGGACAATGGTCGGCTACAGCCCGGGCACCGGAAGCAAGGACGTCGACGCGGACCCGATCGTGCTTCCGCAGTTCGCGGACAGCAACGCCTTCGTCGCGTGGCTGCCCCAGGCGAAAGGAAAGCTCGTGATGGTGTCCGCGCCGCACGAGACCTGCCGTCCCACGAGCGACTGGATTGCCAACGGCTACCCGGAGGAGATCGCACGCAAGGACAGTGTGGCGCGCGCGCTCGCGGCGGGCTTCACCGGCGGCCGCGGCGGCACGCGGGGAACGGGCTACTCCGTCTCGCTCGGCGGCGGTTCACTGAGCCAGCGTCTCGACAAAGCGGGCGTCGCGGGCCTCATCACGTCGCGTCCCAAAGACGCGTTCGGAACGATGGAGATCTTCGAGACGTACAGCACGACCGTTCCGACGATCGCGCTGAGCTGCGAGGACTACGGACTCGTGTTTCGTCTCACCGAGAACGGACAGCATCCAAAGCTTCGCTTGAATCTCGAGGGCAGACTCCTTGGCGAGCAGCCGGTGTTCAACGTCGCGGCGCGAATCGAAGGCGGCGCCAAAAAGAATGAGTATGTCCTGCTGTCGTCGCACTTCGATTCGTGGGACGGCTCGTCCGGCGCGACGGACAACGGTACCGGCACCATCACCATGCTCGAGGCGATGAGAATTCTGCAACGCGTGTTGCCGCATCCCACGCGCACGATCGTCGCCGGCCACTGGACGGGTGAAGAAGAAGGCGAAGTCGGCTCCAAGGCATTCTCCGAGGATCACCCGGAGATCACGAAGAATCTTCAGGCGCTCTTCAACCAGGACAACGGCACCGGGCGCGTGGTGCGCGTCGGCGCCGGCGGTCTACCGAGTGGAGCCGAACATCTGACCCAATGGCTGGGCAAGTTGCCGAACGTCTTCCAGGCGCAAGTCGGCTTCAATGGACAGCCCGTTGCTCCGGGCGGTCCCGCTGGCGGCGGCAGCGACGACTACTCATTCAGCTGCTACGGCGCGCCCACGTTTGGACTCGGTGCACTCGGCTGGGATTACAGCAACATCACGTGGCACACCGATCGTGATACGTATGACAAAGTCGTATTCGACGATTTGAAATCGAACGCGACGCTGACCGCGATGCTCGTGTACCTCGCGTCCGAGGACCCCGGGAAGGTGACGTCGATCAGTCCTGATTCGGCGCGCGCGGTCACGAACAAGATGCTGGATTCGATCGCGAAAGCCGGCGGTGCACCGGCGGCGGTCGGCGGACGGGGCGGTCGTGGTGGATTCGGCGGGCCGCGTCCCTGGCCGACGTGCGAGAAGGCGCCGCGCGTGACGAATCCTCGATTGGGCGGTTGATAAAGATCTGACACACGTGCTCGTAGTTGATATCGGTGCGGCGAAAGCCGTCTTGGAAGTCCATCATTTTCCGTACGAACCTTTGCCGAGGGAGAACCGATCATGGCACCCAGCAAGCTGACGCCGCACCCGTCCACTCAACCGCGCACCGTTCTAGCTGGCAGCGAACGCGCGCCGTACGCGCCGACCGCGGGAGAGAAGCAGGCCCCGCTCGGCAAAAGGCTCAGCGTCTCCGTACTGCTCAAGCGAAAAACCCCCCTGACCACCGCGAATCGTTCGGGCAAGACGCGCCTGACTCATGCGCAATACAAGAAGCGGCATGCTGCCGACCCGACCGCCGTCGCGCTCGTTCGCCGCTTCGCCAAAGACTTTGATCTCACTGTCGCGCCGGATTCACCGGCCGCCGAGCACCGCATCATCAAGTTGGCCGGTACGGTCTCGGCGATGCAGAAGGCGTTCGGCGTCGCTCTCATGCATAAAATCGAAGAGGGCGTGACCTATCGTGTTCGTGAAGGAAGCATCACGCTCCCGAGCTATTTAACGGGATACGTCGAGGCCGTCCTCGGGCTCGACAACCGTCCCCAGGCTCACCCTCACTTTCGCGTTCTTGGACAAAGTGACGCGCTCGGAGCGCAAGCGGCTCAGGGTGGAGGCTTCGCCCGCCCGCATGCCGCCGCCGCGGCAAATACGTCGTACACGCCCGCGCAGGTCGCTCAGCTCTACCGATTCCCCGCGGGCGCCAGCGCGACGGGGCAGACGATTGGCATCATCGAGTTGGGTGGCGGGTATCGAGCGGCCGACATCACCGCCTACTTCAAGGCGCTCGGCCAAAAGGCTCCCAAGGTCACGGCCGTCTCGGTGGATGGGGGCAAGAACAGCCCAAGCAATGCGAACAGCGCCGATGGCGAGGTGATGCTCGATATCGAAGTGGCGGCCGCGGTGGCGCCCGGCGCCAACATCGTCGTGTACTTCACTCCCAACACCGATCAGGGATTCATCGACGCCGTGAGTACTGCGGTTCACGACACGACTAACAAGCCCAGTGTGATCTCGATCAGCTGGGGGGCGGCCGAAGTGAACTGGACCCAGCAAGCGATGCAGGGGCTCGACGCCGCCTGCCAATCGGCCGCAGCGCTCGGCGTCACGATCACCGTCGCCGCTGGGGACGATGGCTCGACCGACGGCGCCACGGGCGGCGCCAATCATGTCGATTTTCCCGCGTCCAGTCCGCACGTTCTCGCATGCGGGGGCACCAAGCTCGCGGGCACCGGGTCGACCATCACATCGGAAGTTGTCTGGAACGAGTTGGCCAGCAATGAGGGGGCAACGGGTGGCGGCGTCAGCAACGTCTTTCCGTTGCCGACGTGGCAGGCCAGTTCCAAAGTCCCCAAGCCAACGGTCACCGGCGGTGGCCGAGGCGTGCCCGACGTCAGCGGCGATGCCGATCCCGCGAGCGGCTATCAGATTCGCGTCGATGGCAAGAACTTGGTGATTGGGGGCACTAGCGCCGTCGCTCCGCTCTGGGCCGGATTGATTGCTCTGGCCAACGCGCAGAATGGCAAGTCCGCCGGCTTTCTCCAATCCACCATCTACGCGGCCAAAGGCAAATCGGCCTTTCGGGACATCACCTCGGGGACCAATTACTCGGGCAAGCCGGTGGGCTTCAAGGCCGGCCCAGGTTGGGATCCGTGCACAGGGCTCGGGACGCCCATCGGCACGGCGCTCATCAGCTTGCTCAAGTAGCCGCGCTGGACAGCCCACGCTCCGCGAGTGTGGCTTTGGCTCGCGGAGAGCAGTGCGCACGAATGTTTCAGACGCGCGAGCGCCCCGCATGGGCGGCCCGACGTCCGCGCTCAGCGCGGCCAATCGCGGCTACGCCAGTTAGAACTCGAGACTCTCCTTGACGAGTGCCATACCGAAAGCAAACTGCCCGTCGCTTGTCGCGAGGTTCAGCGTTCCTTCGCGCATAGCTTGATAACAGTCGCCGAGCGAACGGGATGATTCGAGTGTTTCGCTGCTCCCTGCGCCACCGTGCCCGCTCTCGCGTGCGAGGCGCATGAATATGCCGCCGATGAGCGTTGCCACCAGGCGACGAACGTAGAGGAATCGTGGCGAAAGATGGGAGACCGGCTGAGCGTCATGGATCGCGATCAGGCGGCAACAAGTGTCGGCATCCATGCGAAGGAAGACGGCGATGGTCGCGAGGTCGTGGTACGGATCGTTGCGGCCTGCGGTGTCCCAATCAAGCAGCAATAGGTCTTTGCCGTCGTAGACGAGGTTCGACGGATTGACGTCGTTGTGGCTGAGGACGTCCGGTTGATCGGACGGCGGTGGCTCGTGCGTGAGTGCCCATTGCATGGCGCTCAGGACGAATGGCGGCACGTTGAAGTCGGTTTCGAGTCCCGTGGCAATGTCTGCGAGAAAGGTGCGGGCGTCCCTCGTTGGAGCGTCCGCGGGAATGGGGAGCTGGTGCAAACGCCGGATGAACGTGCCGAGCTTCACGAGCGCAGAGTCGCGCGTTCGCGGATCACTGAAGTGCGCAGGAAAAGACGTGTCGGTGACGAAGGCGCTCAGCACCGATCGGCGCGACTCATCCACGTGAACGACCCGAGGCGCCAGCCCGGCGTCGGCAGCCAAGCATTGAATGCGAAGCTTGCCGCGCCAGTGCTCAGCAAGCTCTGATTCGTCAGAGATCTTGAGCGCGTAGGTGACCTCAGAGGCTTCCACGCGATATACCCCTGCGCCCGAGAGTCCCGCAGCGATTCGGCTGATCTTCGTCGCGGGTCCCTGGAGTTCGGTGGGAAGACAGGCTTCGAGGATCACGCTGAAGGGGAGTGTGTGATGCCTCATCCGGGACTGCGCAGCTGCTGAAAGACGGTCAACCGGTCTGTGACCTGCCAATGCCCGCTCACGCGATCACCATCGAAATAGTATACCGTGGCACCGGACATAGTGATCTTCTTGCCAGACGCGGGAAAGCCAGCCATGTCGCCGAGATGCGTTCCCGCCCACAGCCACGTCGCGACCACGGCGCCATTGTCGGCAAACAGTTCGCGGATCTCGAACGACTGGTCCGGAAACGGCGCACGTGAAATGCGAACGCGGTTCTTGTACTCGGCGAGGTCGAACGTCCGGCCGTGCCACAAGTCGCCGGGATCATGGTGGATGGTGTAGCTCGAGCCGAGATATTCCCCGGCGGCCTCTGCATCGCCGTTCGTCCAGACGTCGCGCAGGAGGCCCGTGATTCGATCCTTCCGCTGTTGGTCAGTCATGTTCGTATGCCTCCAGAAATGGTAATAAAATATCTCTCATTCACTGCCGTGGAATCAGCCGGTCCGGTCTTGCCGAGCTTTTCATGGCGTTGGCGCCGCGCCCTTCTTCAAGCGCAACCCAACCATGATCACGATGTCATTCCGCGTGTCCGACACACCGCGGCCAGTCAGCGGCTTGAACCCGGTCACGTAATCACGCAGCTCGAGACGCACCCCGAACCGGACTTCCCGTGAACCATTCCGACCCGCGAGCCTCGGCTCCCACGTCGTAGCTGAACACGTCGAGCTTCGGATGATCGGTCGTACGGAGGTCGCGGCTGCGAGCCCAGCCGAACGTGCCGGTGAGCGCGAACAATGGGCGCACGAGCCAAGACACTTGGATGGCAGAGAGCTGAGCGTCCTTGAGGGTGTTTCGCGCCACGCCCGTCGGGATGAACCCGCCCGACGTCGCGCGCACTTCCCAGGTGCGTGCCGAGTCGGCGCGCGCCTGAGCCATCGCGACGCGTGCGCCCCAAAGGAGCATGGCGGTTATGAGGATTGTCGTAAGGGGGGTGACACGGGCAACCGCTGAGCGCGTGTTTGCGGAGGTCGGGGATGATCTGATCATGTTGCGTACCATATTAAAGAGTGGTTGAGTCGGCGATTACGGTGTACGGGGCACTTCCCTGCGGCGCGTCCATGTATTAGCGTACTACATACACAGTGCGAGTGTACAGTATACACTGTTTCAGGATTGTCAACAGTTTTCTTCACGAGGGTGACATGCCGGGAAAAGGGAAGGGAGCGCCGTCTCGTCCGAAGAAGCGCCAGGCGGATTCGCTGCGACCCACGCAGGTTGGCCAGCGTGCCATGATGCACGACGATGTCATGCAAGCATCCGTCGACGTCGATCCGGAAATGCGCCGGCGCAGTGAGTTGCTGTGGGCGGATCGCTCGCCGGGGACTCGTGGGCCGAAGCGTGCCGTGACTCCGGAGGACGTGGTACAGATGGCGGTCCAAATCGCTGACGAGGAGGGGCTCGCCGCACTGACGATGCACGCCGTATCCTCACGGCTCGGCTTTACCACGATGGCGATCTATCGCTACCTCCCCAACAAGGAAGCGCTCTACGACGCCATCGTCGACGCGGGACTCGGACTTCCACCACGCCCGCTCAATCCGCCTGCCGACTGGCGCGACGAGGTGACGCAGTGGGCCAGGGCTATGCGGGCAATGTTGTGCGCGCGTCCATGGCTGGCCGAGCTCCCATTCGTCGCCGCGCCGCACGGCCCGAACTGGCTCAGTTGGCTGGAAGCGCTCGCGAGACCTTTCGCTCTTACCGGCGTGCCCGCAACAGACGTGGGTCAGATGCTCAGTGTCGTGGAGGGCTACACACGCGGTGCATCGGATACGTCCATTTCGCTCGCGAGGGCGCGCCGCCGCGGCATCT
>JBDTAE010000026.1:0-6040 GCA_039924785.1 Gemmatimonadaceae bacterium
CGCGAGCTTGGGGATGTCGATGCGGTCCGGATTATCGCGCGGCGTGTGGTAATCAGGATGTAAGAGAGTGCTAAACATGATCGCCGGAATCCCCGCGCGCGCATACGGCAGGTGATCGCTGCGGAAGTACCATCCTTCCGGATGCGTCGGACGATCCCACAGCGTATCCAGCTTGAAATGTGTCAACTCCGCGTTTGCGAGCAGCGCGGCGTCGGCAAGCGCGACCGAGTTTCGGTGCGGCGGCTGCACCCCGAGGATTGCGGCGCTATCGGGGTTGTTGCGGCCAATCATGTCGCCGTTGATCACCGCGATGATCTCCGAAAGCGGAACGGTCGGGTGATTCACGAACCATCGCGAGCCGAGGAGACCGCGTTCTTCCGCGCCGTGCCACACGAACAGAATCGGTCGCTTCGCCGGGTGCTTCACGAACGCGCGCGCCGTTGCCAGCATCGCCACGCTCACCGACGCGTTGTCGTCGGCGCCGTTCCATATGGAATCGCCGGCGACATCATAGCGAGTGCCGTCGTGATCCTGGTGACCGCTGTAGAGCACATACTCGTTCGCGAGCTTTGGATCTGTGCCGCGCACGACGCCGATCACGTTGCCCGACGGATAGTAGAACGACTCCGTAAACACGAGCGCGCTGAGCTGCGCGGTGCCCGCGGTGACGCTGTTGAGCATATCGTGATGAAGCCAGAACGTGGGCACTGCCGGAACCGCACCGCCGCGACCGCGGCCGCCGCCCGCGCCGTTGTTCGCCGGCCGCGCGAACGCACCGGTCGGGCCGCCGGCCGAATCGATTCCGTACTGCCCGCGCGACGCCACGGCGGCGTTGGCGACAAACCCACCATCGAGATCCGCCGAGCCGTTCGAGATGAGAATAGCGGCCGCGCCGCCGGCGGCGGCGATCATCGCCGCAGTCCGCCGCACGAGCTGCGAGGTCAGTCCCTGCAGATTGCCACGGATCGTGAACAGCGCGGGCGGTTCCGTGGCAAGCGACGGAAGCACCATCGCGACGGCTTTGCCGCGCACATTCGCGGTCGTCAACGCAGCCGAATCGGCGACAAATACGATCGGGAGCTCGAGATTGGCGGTCGTCGCGTTGAGCACCACGGCGTCTTTCCACAGGTGAAGCGACTTGCCGCCAATGGAGATCTGGCTGTTCTCGCTGAGGCGCGAGCGACGCATGGGCCACCACTGGAAGTACGTATCGTCTTCCCCCGCGGGCAGCAGTCCCGCGTCCCGGGCACGCTCGGCGACCCAGCCTGTCGCGCGCATCTCGTCGAGCGTGCCAGCCTCACGACCGCGCATCGCGTCGCTAGCCATCGCGAACTCGTCGCGTTTCAGATCGCTCTCGGTGATGGCATCGAGCCCCGGTGCGATCGACGAGTTGGAGCGCGAGTCGGAAGGCGATGTCGACGTCGAGACGGACGGTCCCGACCCGTTCGACGAGCAAGCGGCGAAGAGTGTCGACGCGGCAAGCGTCGCGAGCACGGCCGCGGTTCGCGAATTGAGCATTCTTTTAACTCCCTGAACGCGCGCCAACGCGCGCGGTGATGACCGACTTGATCCCGCCGCGAATGTTGAAATCGCCTACGACCTCCATCCACTGTGGCTTGGTCACCGAGGACACGTCGTCGAGAATGCGGTTGACCGCGCGCTCATAGAAGATGCCGTCGTCGCGAAAACTCCACAGATAGAGCTTAAGGCTTTTGAGCTCGATGCAAAGGTCGCCCGGCACATAGGTGATGTGCATCGTGCCGAAGTCCGGTGCGCCGCCGCGCAGTGCGCGCAACTCGTCGGCGTCACTCTCGATTCCGCCGAGCGGGCATAGCGCGGTGAATTCGGGACACGCCATGGCGATCTGGTAGTCGCGGCCGGGATTGGGATTGGGAAAAGTCTCGAGCAGTTCTGGTTTCGGCATTGTCTGGCGGATGGCGAGTGGCTTCTGGTTTCGAGCGTCTGCTTGCTTTTGGCTTTAGTTTATGGCTTCCGCTTCTGGCTTCTGGCGAAGATACAGATCGGGCTCGCATCGGGTAGCCGCCGTGACACAATCGATTGCGGGCACGGCCGTGCGAGCAGGCCACACGCGAGTGCGTTTCGCGAACCAGAAAACCAAAGGGGCAAAAAAAGAGCCCCCCGGACTATGCCGGGGGGCGGTGCCGCCACGCCGTTCTCGCGGCGGCGATGATCAGCGCATAGCGCCGACCTGAATTCAATATGTCGCGCGGTACGCGACCCCGCCAGAGTATGTCCCAGATCGTTGCATAGCGCTGCGCTGAACAGCGTGCGGCAAGCTGTTCGGAGGTCTACCGATCTCGCAGCTTCTTCGACATCTCCTCGAGCAGGCGGCGTTCGTCACCCGTCAGGCTGCTGATGCCTTGTTCGGAGATCTTGTCCAGAACACGGTTCAGCTCCTCAGCCTTTGCTTCGCGGCGGCGTGAGGGCGGCGTGAGGGTCGTGACACGCTTGGCCGCAATCGCTTTGCTCTTGGCGACGATATCGTCGACCTCGTCGCCACGTTCGCGGTGCGGAAGGTTGCGCGGAATCGCGCGCGGCGGTTCGTCGGCTTCAGGGATATTCGCGACGCGCTGACGAACTTGATCCATCCCGGTCGACGACGCCATTCGCATGTACACATACGCGGCGACGACGCCACCAATCTGCGAGAGGTAGGTGATGTTCGTGCCGTCGGTCGTCCCGATCACCCCGAAGACCAAGTTCGTCATGAAGAGTCCGATGACGAGCGTTCGCGCGCGCATTGGCATCACGAACAGCAGATACACTTCGTCGTCGGGCCACTGCATGGCGAACGCGGTCATCACACCGAATACCGCCGACGACGAGCCGATCAGCGTTCCGGTCTTTACCACCAACATGTCGAAGACGACGCCGCCCAATCCGCAAAGCGCGTAGAACCACAGGAACTTCCGCGGTCCCCAGTTGTGCTCGAGGCGCGGACCAAACAGATACAGCCCGTACATGTTTGCCGAGAGATGCAGCAGGCTGGTGTGCGCGAACATGTACGACAGCGCCGTCCACCAGCGCGCCGGCTGCGCCGCGTACTCGAAGCCCAGCCACGACGATAGCTCCCCGTAAACGGTAGCCTGGACGAACCACACCACGACGTTGATCGCGATGAGCGCCTGTACCGCCCGGGTAATTCTCGGGTGTTCGCTTTCGAAGGTGACCGGATACGACATAGACGACATTGGCTGCTGCAAAACCCAAGTGAAGACGACTGCCTAATACAACGACTTTGACCTACACGTTCCGGTCACGAGACCTTACCACTCACGAGACCTTGCCACTTCGCGCATTTTTGGTTCACCGCATTCCCGTCGGCGGCGGCAGCCGGAGCGCAATACGCACGTCAGGATGCAACGCCGCCATCCGCTCCAACAGGTTAATCCATCGCCGGTCGCGGTCGACAGGCGCGCTGCCGGTCGGATGAACGACGATCGACGCCGCCTCGCTTGCCCCGTGCGTCTGCTCGACGATCCGCAACGCCGCCGCATCGGTGGTCCGTTCGTCGACGGACAACACCAGCGCGTGCTGGAGCCCCACTTTGGCCGCCGTCTGCAGCGAACGAAGCGCCCGTTCCACGACCGCATCGGCAGGAGGGCCATCGAGGGTGACCTGCACGAGCGTGAGGCTGTTCTTCAAATCGGCGATTTCGTCGGGACGTTGGCCGTCGACGTCGAGCATCACCGGAAGCGGCACCGTCACCTTGGTGAACGCCGCGCAGAGGTATTCAATGTTTGCTAACGGATCGCGCCCCGAGATCGAGATCGAATGAAACACCGAACGCCCGGTGCTTCGGCGAATCTCGTTCGCGAGCGCATCGGCGGTGTACATCGTCGCCGTTTCCGCCTCGACGGCAAAACGCACGAAGAGTTGCCGGCGCCCCGCCCAAACGCCTTGCGCCTGAAGGCCCGCGGGAATCCCAGCGAGTGCGGCGGTTGGACCAGTCACGTGATGAAGCGTCATTCGCCTCCGCGCCGCGGGAGCGCGAGTTGAACGATACGATCGCACAACGACGGAAAAGAGATTCCCGCCGCGTGCGCGGCCTGCGGAATGAGACTGGTCTGCGTCATACCAGGGAGCGTGTTCGCCTCGAGACAGAAAAACGTGCCGTCCGCCGCCATCCGAAAATCTATCCGCGCGTATCCGCGAAGCTTCAAAGCACGAAACGCCCTGAGCGCCTGGTCCTGCACACGCGTCGATTCCTCTCCGGTAAGCTCGGCGGGAAATCGCTCGTCCGCCATGCCTACCGTGTACTTGCACTCGTAATCGTAAATCTCGTGCTTGGGGATGATTTCGCCAACCGGTAGGGCGTCGTCTCCCAAAACTCCCACGGTCAACTCGCGTCCAGCGATGAACGCCTCGACCATGACTTCGTCGTCGAACTGATAGGCCGTCTCAATCGCCGAAGCGAGCTCTGTTGGATCCTTAACGACTGACAGCCCCACGGTCGACCCCTGCTTCGACGGCTTCACGATCACCGGAAAACCAAGCCGTGCCTGCACTTCGTCGATGGTAACGGGCGCCATCAACCAATCTGCGGTCGTCACGCCGGCCTGGCGAAAGAGGTGCTTGGACAGATCCTTGTCCATCGCCAGCGCGCTGGACAGATGGCCGCTTCCTGTAAACGGAATGCCGGTCAGCGCCAAAAGCGACTGCATTGTCCCGTCCTCACCAATCCCGCCATGGAGTCCCAGGAAGACGACGTCGGCATCGCCGGCCTTGGGAAGGCTGCTCGCCAGTCGCGGGAGCGCCTCCCGCTCCATCGCTCGCAACGCTTCCTGCGACGGAGGGGCTGTTTGCACGACGGTTCCGCTCAAGAGTGTCTGTTCCTCAGCAAGGCTGATCGGCCCGCGCGCGGGATCGACACACGACGCATCATGCCCGCATGAACGCAACGCGCCGGCGATGCGGATTCCACTCGCCAACGACACGTCGCGTTCGGACGACGTTCCACCCATGAGGACGATGATGCGCATTCAGCCGTCGTGTCCCTATCTCGCCATCAGGTAATTCAACATGTCCGACCGCGTCACGATTCCACGCAGCGCTCCGTTCGATCGCACCAGCACTGCCGGATTCGACTTCGACAACAGCTTGGACACCGCATCGACCGGCTGCGTGATCTCGACCATCGGAAATGGTCCATCCATGACTTCGCCAACCGTCGTGTCGAGCAGCTTGGTGTTGTCGAGGCTCTTCGCCGACAGCGACCAGTCGCTCACTGAGCCGACGCAGTTCATTCCGTCCATCACCGGTAGCTGCGATACGTCATGCAGCGACATCAGCCGAAGCGCCTGTCGAACGGTGGCACCGGTTGTCACGCTCACGATGCCCGGCGTTTCGCCGTCATCCTCGCGATGCTTCGCTTGCAACACCGAATCCAACGTCGTGCGGTCGGCGTCAAGCAATTGGTTTTCCCGCATCCACTCGTCGTTGTAGAGCTTGGACAAATAGCGTTCGCCGGTGTCGGGAAGCACGGCCACGATGAGCGAATTTGGATCGTCAATGCGCCGAGCGATGTGAATCGCCACGTGCACGATGAGTCCGCTCGATCCACCGACGAAGAGCCCCTCTTCGCGCGTGAGACGGCGCGCCATTGCGAACGCCTCTTTGTCGCTCACGGTCATGAAGTCGTCGATCACGCTCATGTCGAGCGTTCCCGGAACTTTGTCCTGGCCAATTCCCTCGATCTTGTACGGAACGCCTTCCGAATGACTCTCACCCTTTGTGCGCCACATCTCGGCGAGAATCGACCCGACTGGATCGCCAGCGATGATTTGAATTTTTGGATTCTTCTCTTTTAAATACCGGCCGACGCCGGTGATCGTGCCGCCCGTTCCGGCCGCGTACACGAAGTGCGTCACGCGGCCTTCGGTCTGGTCCCAGATCTCCGGTCCCGTCGTGTCGTAGTGCGCCTGCGAGTTGGCGTCGTTGTAGAACTGATTCGCGAGAATAGCGTTCGGCGTTTCATGCGCGATTCGCTTCGCCATCATGACGTAGTTGTCCGGATGAT
>JBDTAE010000027.1:0-12935 GCA_039924785.1 Gemmatimonadaceae bacterium
CTCGCCGCTCTGCGGAGCTGACTATCCGGGCGAGATTGCTTCTAGGCTCGTAACGTGGCCGCGCGGCTTGGCGTTGTCCAATCGCTTCCGCCTGTCAAAACCTTTGTGCGTTTACCGATCGATGTGCTTCATGCCGCCGGGCGCGTACCTCGCGCCGGCGATTTCATTTTCGGGAACGGCCGCTTCCAGTTCGGCAACCTCCGCGGACGTTAGCGAGATATCGGCGGCGCCCGCGTTCTCCTCGAGAAAACGCCGCCGCTTCGTGCCGGGAATTGGAACGACGTCGTTTCCCTGCGCCATCACCCAAGCGAGCGCAAGCTGGCCCGCGGTCACACCGCGCCGCTCGGCTATCGCCCGAACGCGAGCGACCAGCCCCTCGTTCTTTTCAAAATTCTCATCGGCGAACCGCGGATAGCGTTTCTTTCGCATGTCCGTCTCGGGGGGCGTGGCGTCACGCTTCATTGTGCCGGTGAGAAAGCCGCGACCGAGAGGACTGTACGCCACGAAGCCAATCCCAAGCTCGCGGACCGTCGGCAAAATGTCGTGTTCGACGTGACGCTCCCACAACGAGTATTCGGTTTGCAGCGCTGTGATCGGATGAACCGCATGCGCGCGTCGCAGCGTCGCCGGCGACGCCTCGGAGAGACCGAGGTATTTCACCTTCCCTGCTTTCACCAATTCCGCCATAGCACCGACAGTGTCCTCGATCGGCGTGTCGGGATCGACGCGATGCTGGTAGTACAGATCGATATGGTCGACGCCGAGCCGCGCGAGCGACGCGTCGCAGGCCGACCGCACGTACTCGGGCCGTCCGTTGATCGATAGCTGCATCGGATTCTCGCGCCCGCGCACGTTGCCGAACTTCGTGGCGAGAAACACGTCGTCTCGTCGGCCGCGGATCGTCTTGCCGACGAGAAGTTCGTTGTCGCCGCTGCCGTACACGTCCGCCGTATCGAGGAACGTGACGCCCAGATCGAGCGCGCGAAGAATCGTCGCCGCCGACTCCTCGTCGTTGCGATCGCCATAGAACTCGCTCATTCCCATGCAGCCAAGTCCCATGCGCGAAACCACGGCGCCCTGACTGCCAAGCTTGACCGTTTTCATTTGAGTCCGCTTCTCCTCACGCGTCGACGCCCGTCAAACCCGCCAAATTGTCTCGCGAAGTGACCGCCGCGGCCGCACAGGGCGCCGGCCACGCGCGACACGACAGCGACGCCCGGGCCCTCGGCCACGAGGCGTGTGATGACTTCGGTTCTCTCCACGGACAAGGAGCCTAGGGTACACCACGCCAAAGAACAACCGAAGCAGGTGAAAGATTGCGCCATGAGATACCCGAGCGAATAGCCAAAACTTTGTTTGCGATATGTTGGCTCACAAGCGCATCATCAAGGTTGCGCGTGATCGTGGGCCGCGGCCTCCCCCGCGCGGCTCCTCGCGTCTACCCAATCGGACCCCTTCGCAGGACTGACAACGATGTGGCTCGTACGCCTCGCGCTGCGGCAACCGTACACTGTGGCGGTGATCGCCGCGGTCATCATGCTCATGGGCGCGCTGTCCATGCGCACCATGCTCGTCGACATTTTCCCCTCGATCGACATCCCCGTCGTCGCCGTGGTCTGGACCTATCCGGGCCTCTCGGCGACCGACATGGAGAAACGCGTTGTGCTGCTGTCCGAGCGCGGCTTGTCATCCGTCGTCAACGGCATCGAGCACATCGAGTCGCAATCGATCCCCGGCATTGGACTCGAGAAGATCTATTTTCAGCCCGGCACCGACATCGGCAATGCGATCGCGCAGATTGCGTCGTCGTCGTCCACCTCGCTGCGCCGAATGCCCCGCGGTATTCAGCCGCCGTACGTCATCCAATCGAATGCGTCGAACGTCCAGGTGGCGCAGTTGACGATGACGAGCAAGACGATCTCCGAAGAAAAGATCGCCGATTACGGCCAGAATTTTCTGCGCCTCCGGCTCTTCACCGTTCCCGGTCTGTCGACGCCCGCGCCCTACGGCGGTAAGACGCGTGAGATCACGGTCGACGTCGATCCCAACCGCCTGGCCGCTCACGGGTTGTCCGCCGAGGACGTGGTCGAAGCCATCAATAACTCGAACGTGTTCATTCCCGCCGGCACCGCGCGCATCGGAGACCGCGAATACAACGTCGCGATGAACTCCAGCCCCTCCGCGATCGCCGACTTCGGCCTTATTCCGATCAAGGTCGTGAACGGCGTGCCGGTCACCGTCGGCGACGTCGCCAGCGTGCAAGACGGCTTCGCGAACCAGACGAACATCGTGCGCGTCGATGGCCGGCGCGCCGCGTACATGTCGATTCTCAAAAAGGCCGACGCGTCGACGCTCACCGTCATTGACGCAACAAAAGAGCTTTTGCCGAAGATCAAAGCGGTGGCGCCCGACGGCCTCGAGCTCAAGCTCGACTTCGACCAATCGGTCTTCGTGCGCGCCGCGGTATCGAGCGTCGTCCGCGAAGCCATCGTGTCGGCGCTGCTGGTGGCCATGATGATTCTCATCTTTCTCGGAAGCTGGCGCAGCGTGCTCGTGGCGATCGTCTCCATTCCGCTCGCCATCGCGTGCTCGATCATCGGCCTCAAGATGACGGGCAACAGCTTCAACATCATGACCCTCGGCGGCCTGTCGCTGTCGATCGGCCTGCTCGTCGACGTTGCGACGATCACGGTCGAGAACATCCATCGAAACCGCGCGCTCGGAAAACCGCTGACCATCGCGATTCTGGACGGCGCCGCGCAAATCTCGCTGCCGGTCATCATGGCGACGTTCGCCATCTGCATCGTGTTCTTCCCCGTCGTGCTGCTCAAAGGTCCGGCGCGTTTCCTGTTCGTGCCGATGGCACTTGCGGTCGTGATCGCGATGCTTGCGGCTTGGCTGTTGTCGCGCACACTGGTGAAGACGCTGTCGCGCATGCTGCTCGCCGGCGAGCGCGCGCACGGACATGGACATGACGTCGACATCGACGTCGTGCATGCGAGCACATTGAGCCGCTTCTCGTGGAAGTTCAATCACGCGCGCGACCGCGGCTTCGAGCGTTTCCAGAACGCCTACGGCCGAGTGCTTTCGACACTCGTCGAGCATAAGGGGCTGACGCTGGCGGCGGCGGGACTCTTCGCTGCCGTGAGCATGGGACTGCTGTTCGTCGTGGGGCAGGACTTCTTCCCGACGACGGACGCCGGCATGATGAAGATCCACTATCGAGCCCCCTCGGGCACCCGCATCGAAAACACCGAGCAGCGTGTGGCGCAGGTCGAGGACCACATTCGCAAGGACGTGCCCGCGAAGGAGCTCGAGACGATCAATTCGATGATCGGCATTCCTGCGTCGTTGAGTATGGCGTTCACGCCAACGGACAATGCGAGTGGAATGGACGCCGAAATTCTCGTTTCTCTCAAGCCCGGGCATTCGCCGACGGCCGGCTACGTGTCCAAGATTCGGAAAGACCTCACCGAATCGTTTCCCGGATCGACAGTGTACTTCCAGACTGCCGACATCGTGAGCCAGGTGTTGAACTTCGGGCTGTCATCGCCGATCGACGTGCAGGTGCAGGACTCCAAGCTCGACGACGGGTACGCGTACGCGTCGCGGCTCGCGAGCGAGATGCGCACGATTCCCGGCGCGGCCGACGTGCACATCAAGCAGGTGCTCGACTACCCGACCTTGAAGCTCGACGTCGACCGGCAGCGCGCGTCGGAACTTGGACTCACCCAGCGCGACGTGGCGAACAGCATGCTCGTGAATCTCGCGTCGAGCGCGCTGGTCGCGCCGTCGTTCTACATCAACCCGAGCAACGGGGTGAACTACCTCGTCGCCGTGATGGAGCCACTCGAAAAACTGCGGAATACGAGAAGTCTCATGGACATGCCGGTGACGAAGCCGGAAGCCATGCTTCAGGGAGGCCCCGCGGCGTCACCATCGGAAGGGTTGCATGCGCCCACCGAAACGCTCGGCAACTTGGCGACGATGTCGACCACCGTGGTGCCGAACGAGATCGACCACTACACGGTGCAGCCGGTGGTCGACGTCGACGCCAACGTCGAGGGCCGCGATCTGGGCTCGGTCGTCGACGCAATTCAGCAGAAGGTCGACGCGCTCGGAAAGCTGCCGGCCGGAATGGAAATCCATATTCGCGGGCAGGGCCAGGTGATGCACGAGGCCTTCAGCAGCCTTGGCCTCGGTCTCGTCGTCGCGATCTTCCTCGTGTATTTGCTCATGGTCGTGATGTTCCAGTCCTGGCTGGATCCATTCATCATCATGATCGCCGTGCCAGGCGCGTTCGTCGGAATTCTCTGGGCGCTCGCGGCCACTGGAACCACGATCAACGTCGTTTCGCTGATGGGATCGATCATGGCGGTGGGTATCGCCGTGTCGAATTCCATTCTGCTCGTGAGCTTCGCGAACGATCAACGTATCGAGCGCGGCCTCAATGCATTCGACGCCGCGGTCGAAGCGGGCAAGACGCGGCTTCGCCCCGTGCTTATGACCGCGCTCGCCATGGTGCTCGGCATGATTCCAATGGCGCTCGGCACCGGCGAAGGCGGCGAACAAAACGCGCCGCTCGCGCGCGCTGTGATCGGCGGCCTGATCATGGCCACGATCGTCACGCTGCTCGTCGTCCCGCCGGCGTACGCGGCGCTCCGAAAGAATCCCCCTACCAAACACGCGCTCGAAGAACGTTTCCGCCTCGAATCCGAAGGCCAAACTCTCTCCCAAGCCTGACCCATGACTGATCACACCTCGACACGGCCGTCGTTGGACGATCGCCCCGAGTCGGCCAGAAAGCCGCACGCCGGCCGAATCATCTTCGGATCCGTGGTTCTCATCGGCGGAGCGCTGGCCACCGTCGCCGTTCTCGCGACGCACCGCAGTGCACGGGCCGCGAGAGTCGCGACAACGCTCGCCGCGGATGCCGCCGCCGGTCCCGCGGTGCGAACGACCATCGCCGAAATGTCACCGCCGAATCCGAAAGTGGATTTCATCGGCGAGACGAAACCCTACGCGTCGGTCACCCTCTACGCGAAAGTGAGCGGCTACCTCAAGAGCGTGAGCGTCGACATGGGCGATCGCGTGAAGGCCGGCCAGATCATCGCGACGATCGAGTCGCCGGAAACCGACCGCGCGTACTCCGGCGCCAAAGCGGATTATGACAACAAGCAAGTCACCGCGGATCGCGTTGCCAAACTCCTCGACAAGAAGTTCGCGGCGCCCGGTGAAGCGGATCAAGCAAAGACTGAAGCCGCGGTCGCGCGCGAACGACTCGCGAGCCTCGAGGACCAGCGGCAGTACGAGTTGCTGCGCGCGCCGTTTGCCGGCACGATCACCGCGCGATTCGCCGATCCCGGCGCGCTGGTGCAGAACGCAGCGAGCTCGCAGACGAGCGCATTGCCCGTCGTGACGGTGTCCGAAACGGACAGCCTCCGCATTCTCGTCTATCTCGATCAGGGCGACGCGACGAGCGTGCGACCGGGCACGCACGCGACGATTCGTCTCGCCGAACGTCCGGCGTTCAGCATGCCGGCGACGGTGGCGCGCGTCAGCGGCCAGCTCGATGCGAAAACTCGAAAGATGGTCGCCGAGTTCGACGTGAACGACCGCGCGGGCCAGATCGTGCCGGGCAGCTTCGTGCAGGTGGAGATGGTCGTTCCGTCGCTGCCAAGGCCGCAGGCGCCGGTCGAAGCGCTCATCGTTCGCGGCGGGAAGTCCTTCGTCGCGGTCGTGGACAGCAGCTCGCATGTGCGCTTTCGCGAGGTGACGGTCGCCGGCAACGACGGGCGCATCGTGACGTTCACCGATGGCGTCAGCGCGGGCGATCGCCTCGCCCTCAGCCTCGGCAGCGCGATCGCCGACGGCGCGCTGGTGCGTGTGGCGGAGACGCCGGCAGCAACGCCGACCGCAGGGACAAAACCATGAGGCCGATCGTGCATCGGTGGACGACCGCGATCTCGTTGCTGCTTTCGATTTCGGGTGCCGCGTCCGCGCAGTCGAACGGCGTTCGCAGGTTCACTCCGGAGCAACTCGCCGGCGTGCATCAGGGCGAAGTCTTCATTGCCAGAGCGAATCCGCATGCGAACGACGTAAATGCGTGGCTCGCCGAAGACACACTGCGCCTCGACATCGGGCGCAGCGCCGCGATCGCGATGCAGAACGCCACGCAAATTCAGCTGAGCTCCGATACGTTGCGACTCAGCGGCATCACAGTTCTTGAATCGTATGGCCGCTTTCTGCCGAGTCTCACGACCACCGTTGGGGGGTTCAATACGTCCGGCACCGCCCTCCTCTCGAGCACGTCGCTCGCGCCGGCCGATGCTCAGTACTACGGCATCGGCTACACGATCTCGGCGGGCGTGAACTTATTCAACGGATTCCGCGACCGCGATCATCTCCGCGCGACGGTTCAGAGCCGAACCGCGGCATACAGCGCATTCAATCGCGCGCTCCAACAAGTCTCCTTCGACGTCGCGCAAGCGTACTACCAAGTCGTGCTCGATCGACGATTGGTGTCAGTGGTGCAAAGCAACCTCGAGCTCTCACTCGCGCGCGAACGCCAGATCTCCGAGCAGGTCAACGTCGGCACCAAAGCGCCGCCCGAGATGTACCGTCAACAGGCGCAGGCTCGAGCGGACGAAGTCGACGTCATCGACGCGCAAAACAAACAGCGTGACGACGAAGCGGGACTACTGCGTCGCCTCGAGGTCGATCCGCTCAAGCCGTTCACGCTCGCAGAACCGGCGACGGATACGACCTTCATTCCGGCGGACTCGCTCCACATCGATCATCTCATCGATCTGGCGACGCGAGTGCGACCCGACCTCACCGCCGCACAGGAGCGCGAGCAGGCGGACCAGCACGAGCTCGACGCCGCCCACGGCGAACTGTTGCCGAAGCTGAACCTGCGGTTCGACTATCTGACCAATTCACGAATCTTTGGACATGAAGTTGTAAATGGCGTCGACCAACTCACCACGCAGCAGCGGTCACTCACCCACCAACTCGGCAGCCAGGGCGTGGGGCAACTGTCGCTGGGGTTGAGCTGGGATGTCTTCGATGACTATCGCGCGCGCCTCGATGGACAAAAGGCCGAAGCCGCGGCGGATCGCGACAAGCTGGGAACGCGCGACCTCCGCCTGCGCATTCATGGCGAGGTTCAGCAGGCTGTCGGAGACTACCACGCCGCCGAGCAGAAGCTTGCGTCGACCGCGTCGGGACTGTCCGCCGCGCAGGAAGCGTTCGACGCGATGCAGGGTCGCTACGACGTCGGTCTCGCCACGTTCGTTGACGTCGTCAGCGCGCAGAGCGCACTCACTCGGGCCCGCGCGCTTCGCGAGCAGTCATTGATCAGCTTCGCTCTGCAGAAAGCCGTGCTTCGGTACGTCACCGGAACGCCGCTGACTGCGCAATAACCGGGCGGGACCGACGCTGCAATAAGGGCCGCCGTTGCCTACGCAACAGCGGCCCTTTTGTCGTTCTCGAGGCGGGAGTTACGGAAGCACCAACCGGAACGAGCTGAACGCCATGTTGTCGGTGCCCTGCGGTTGAACGCCAAGACCCGACCACGTATTGCGGGCGGTATGAGAGAACTGTAAGCCCCACTGCACCGTTCCCGCAGACCCTTTGTAGAAGCGATACCAGAAGCCGGCGGTGGCCTGCCAGATGTTGCGCGTGTCGGCGTTGCACGGCGCGCCCGACGCCGGCGAGTACAACCCTCCGGGAATCGCTTCGACCGTGCACCCCGCGTTGCCGTTCAACGGCGAACCGTAGCCCACGCCTTTGCCCGCGGAATTGACAAAATCGGCACGATCCTCGTACTCGACACCGCCGTATCCATAGACGTCGAGCTGCGTGGTCGGATGCGTCTCGATCGAGAGCAGCGCATGCGCCGCGGTGATCGGCTTGAGCGAGCCGTCCGCGTCGACCGTCGCGTCGGGAAGCTGCGACGTGCCGTACCGGCCGATGCCCGTTCCATATAGTGCCGACAGACCGAGGTCGACGACGTTTCGATTGTCCATCATCACGGGGATGTACGTCCCGATGCCGATCGCGGCCGCTGTGGTGTTGAGCGTTCGCGTGCCGCCCGACGTCGACGCCGGATCGACGAATCGATCGCGCATGGCGCGGCCGATCGCCTTCACCTCCCAGTGTCCCCAGCCCTTCGGATCGAACGCCACCTTCGCGATGAGATCCGGCGCGGGATCGATCGAGTAGGTGGATTGAGCATTCAAGAAACCTCCGCCCGGCTGCCCGACGAGCACGTTCGCAGGTGCATTGCGCGCGCTGAACGTTGTTTGCGCACCCTCGAGCGCCACACCGAACGACGTAGCGTCCACCGTCTTCACCACGCGGAAGGCCGTCTGTCGCGCCCAGTTGAATCCTGGAACGAACTGCGACTCGATCGTGAGGGGCGCGTCTTCAGACCGGGGCAGCATGCCCGTCTTGTTCGTCGTGAGGAGCGACCACATTTGGCCACCCGCGAGCGTGAGCTTGCTCGCGGTCGTGACTGACGCCCAGGCCTGCCGGATCCGAAAGACGTAGCTGTTCGTTTCGTTCGACGTCGAGTTGATGCCGACGCCGAGGAAATCGCCCTCGATCAAACCGGAGACCGTGTTCTCGTTCGCTTTTCCCGACGCGAGCATCCCGATGCGCGACTGACGCGAGGTCGCGCGGAATTCCGAAAGCGCCGCGTCGCTCGTGCCGTCGAACGGGATCGAGTTGTAGGCCGACGGAACGTCGGCGGTGAGGTTTCGCGATCGCCAGAGCGCTTCACCAGCGAAAAAGCCGACCGGCGTGATCGTGAGGCCCTTGTATCGCAGCGCGGCGGTCGTGTCCTGCGCCGCGAGCGGAGCGAGAGCGACGAGGATCGCGACCGCGGTCGGCGCCAAACGAATCAGCAGGTTGCCGTGGAAAGAACGAATCATGGTGGACGACGGTGTCGGAGGGCAACTTCGGAGACCATCAGAAGGCAAGCACCGTCAAAGTAACGGAGATGCCACCGAAGGGGACCCCTACCGGCCGCCGTTTTCATCGAGCCAACCGCCAATTCGCTACACGCCGACGAAAAAACGGTCCGGGGTATCCCCCGGACCGCTCGAGCAAAGCGGGAACGTGCTGGCGCGTTAGTTAGAAGTTCACTACAAAATGGAGGAAGAACGTCGTGGCCTGCGGAGTCGGCTTCACGTTCGATCCCCCCGGCGTTGGGAAGCTGGTCGGCGACTGGTTCTGATAGTCCGCCGTCAACGTGATGCGCTGATTCATATCGTACGAGGCGCCGAGCACGACGAAGTTGTACGCCGGCGTGGTGCCCGCGTAGTTCGTCGCACCCGGAACGCTCGACGTCGGGTCGGTGTTCGGCGTGAAGTGGTCGAAGCGCGCGACGACGCTGAACGGCGACGTCTGGCTCCAGTTGAAGATCTCGATCGGACGAACCGTGATGAACGCGTCGATGAGGCGGCCGGTCGAATCATGCACCACGCGCGGGCTCGCCGCCGTGTTGCCACCGTTGTCGCTCGCGTCGCTTCGCTGCGCGAAGTCGAAGCCCGCGCTGAGACGGCAACGTCCGCCGGAACGCATGTCGCAGCTCGACGTGTCCTTCACGCCGAGGAAAATACCGTAGCGATCGCGCTTCATGCCATCGGTGATCGCGCCGTTCGTACCGGGACCAACCTGGCCCGCGCCGCCCGATTGGAACGCGCTGCCGTTATAGCCTTTGTACGCCCACGGGGAAATCGTGACGTTTCTGACGAGACTGGGCAGTGTCGGCTGGTTCGCGAACGGAGTCAACGATACGCGAAGTCCCAAATCCTTGAACGTGTTGCTGCCGGGGCCCTGGCCGGTCGTGCCCGGGTTGTCGTACGACGTATAGCCGCTGCCGTTCGTGATGGTGCCATACACCTCGCCCCACTTGTCGCCGAGCGTCAACAAGCCGGCGATTCCCGCGTCGGACGACGAGAAGAAGCCGTTCTTTTCGATGCCGGTCAGGTTGAGATAGCGGGGCCAGTAACTTTCGACGTGGTCGATCGCGACGTTGTGCAGAACGCCCATGCGCCCGACGAGGCTCGAGCCGGCGCCGAATTCGTTGCGGAGCGCGGTGTACTGGAAGTAGCCGTACTTGAGACGGATGATCCATCCCTGATAGAAGCCGTTCGCGGACGGCGACGTGTTTTGCGAAATGTCGGTGGTGATTCGGATCGCTCCGTTATCACCGGCCGGCATCTTGAACGTCAGGTACGCGCGGTCCAGCGTGAAGGCATTGGGATTGTTGCCGCCGACGTTCGCCTTCGACGCCGAGTCGGTCTTGTAGTTGAAGCCGCCGAAGATGACGCCTGAGAAATCAAAGCCGGGGGTCGCCGCCGGTGCTTGCGCATGGAGTGCGGGAACGGCGACGATCGCGGCGCCTATAGCAATCAATCGTAAGAAACGAGAGGTCATGGAGGAGCGAGTCTCTGCTGGGGTGAGGAACGGAGGCGGAATGCCGGCCTACTTCGCAACGCCCTTGATGCCGGCGAGGCGCTTGTCAATCATCTTCACCACGTTCGCCGGAAGCGGAGCGTAGTCGAGCGCGGCCGCTTCCTTCTCGCCGTCATGCACGGCCCACTTCACGAAGTCGACGAGCTTCTTGCCCTTCTCGCCGTTCGTCTGGGTCTCCGAAATGAGGAGATATGTGAAGGACGAAATCGGATACGCGCCTTTGCCAGACGGATTCACGAGCGACACACGGAAGTCGGTGTTCGCCGGAAGCGCAGCAGCCTTCGCCGCAGCGGCCAACGTGATCGACTCGATCGTCGGCTCGACGAACTCGCCGGACGCATTCTTCACCGCCGCATACGGAAGTTTGTTCTGTCGCGCATACGCGAGCTCGACGTAGCCGAAGGCGCCGGGCGTCTGTCCCACCTGGCCGGCGACACCGTCGTTGCCCTTACCACCGAGACCGATCGGCCACTGCACGTCCTTGCCTTTGCCAGGACCTGACTTCCACGCCGGGCTCACGTCTGCGAGGTAGTCGGTGAAGATGTATGTGGTGCCACTCGGATCGGTCCGGTGCACGACGAGAATGTCCTTATTGGGAAGCGCGGTGCCCTTGTTCAGCGCGACGAGTTCCGGCGCATTCCATTTCGTGACCTTGCCGAGGAAGATGTCGGCGATCACTGGGCCCGTGAGGTTGATCGACTTCGTCACGCCGGGAATGTTGTACGTCATCACGACGGCGCCGAGCACCGTGGGGATGTGCAAGGCGGGCGCTTTGAGCTTGCTCTCCTCTTCATCGCTCATCGGAGCATCGGAGGCGCCGAAATCGACGGTGCCTTCAGTGAACTGCTTGATACCGCCGCCTGAACCAATCTCCTGATAGTTGATCTTGACGTGCTTCGCCGCGGCGTACTCGTCGAACCACTTCTTATAGAGCGGCGCCGGGAAGGTCGCGCCAGCGCCCGTGAGGTCCTGCGCGGCGGCCGGATCAAAGGCCAACGCAGCGCCTACGACGGCGAGACCAACGAACTTTGACACGCGTGAAATCACGAATTGCTCCTGTTGGAATTTGTTTGTGGTGGGAGCGTGGAAGGTCGGATGCGCGCGTAAAGGGCCGATACGCCGCGTGTAACGCTTGCGTCACCGGCGGGCTCCGTTTCGAGCCGGCACTGCGGTCACGGTCCCGTTACACCGCCGTTACATGACGGTCCCCGGTTGGTTGCAGTCGAGAGCGACCGTTCGGCGTTCACGTTGCTCACGGCACTGACAGCAATCACGACGAACGTCCGAACTCAAAGGCGGAATCCGCTCTGATCGATACATCGATGGCCCCGATTGCGCCACGCGTCACCGCGGCACCGGACAAGGCCGCGAGGCTCGAAGGATCCTCGTACGGCGACCGAGTCTACCGCTGGACGACGACCGGGATGGCGCTCGTCATTCCAATTCTTCTCATTGCGATTGCAGCCGAAGTTTTCATTGCGGGCTGGCCCGCCTTTTCGAAGTTCGGACTCGGCTTCTTCACCCACAGCGAGTGGGACACGGTCAACGGCAAGTTCGGTGCGGCGCCGGCAATGTTCGGCACGATTGTGTCGTCGGCACTCGCGCTGATCATCGCTACACCGCTCGCCATCGGCGTCGCCGTCTTTCTCTCGGAGTTCGCGCCACCGTGGGTCCGGCAGCCGATTGCCTTTCTGATCGACCTGCTCGCCGCCATTCCAAGCGTCGTCTACGGCCTGTGGGGATTTCTCGTCCTCATCCCGGCATTGAGAGAATATGCAATTCCGTTTTTCAAAGACACACTGCACCTCGGCGACACGCCGCTCTTTTCCGGACCGGCGTATGGGCCGAGCATGCTCGCCGCGGGTTGCGTCCTTGCGATCATGGTGCTGCCGTACATCTCGGCGGTGACGCGCGAGGTGCTGATGGCGGTTCCGCGCTCGCAGCGTGAAGCAGCGCTCGCGCTGGGCGCAACGCGCTGGGAAATGATCTGGGACGCCGTGCTTCCCTTCGCGCGCCAAGGCATCATCGGCGGCGTGATGCTCGGCCTCGGACGCGCGCTCGGCGAAACGATGGCAGTGACGATGGTCATTGGAAATCGCGCCGAGATCTCCGCGTCGCTCGTGGCGCCAGGGTATACGATGGCGTCGCTCATCGCGAACCAATTCAGCGAAGCGACGAGCGACCTGCAGCTTTCGTCGCTCATGCTGGTTGGCGCGGGACTGTTCGTCATCACGATCGCCGTCAACGCGATCGCGCGTTGGCTCGTGTGGCAGACCGCGAAGGGACAGGGCCAATGAGCGCGACCACGTTGCCAACCGGACCGCGCCGCGTGCAGAACAACCGCTCGTATCGCGAAGAACTTGCGGCGAGCACCGCGCGAACGCTGTCGCGCCGCCGCGTCACCAACTATGCGATGCTTGGCGTCACGTACTTCGCCGCGCTGCTTGCGA
>JBDTAE010000028.1:0-18896 GCA_039924785.1 Gemmatimonadaceae bacterium
ATCCGACGACGCCGAGGTAATCGTCGCCGCCGCCGGGAAGATCTTCAGCGCGCCCGCGACCGATCATGTCGATGTTGATCTGCGCGACCACCGAATCCATTGGCACGGTGGGATTGTGCGTGAAGAAGTTCGAGCCGATGAGGCCCGCCTCTTCACCCGTGTGCCATACGAAGAGCACGGAGCGCTTCGGCTTCACCTTCATCGACTGAATGTATTCGGCGACTTCGAGCACGCCCATCGAGCCGGAACCGTCGTCGTCGGCGCCATTGTTTACCGAGTCGAGGCGCGCTTTCGGGAAAATCTTGCGGATGCTGTCCATGTTGACATGGATGGACGCGAGCTGTTCCTGCGTCGGCGCAATCATGTTGTTCGCGAGCAGCATCTTGTTGCGGGTGTCGTTGAACACCTTGAGAGAATCGTGATCGACCGGCACGGTCATGCCGATGTGGTCGTTGTGCGCTCCGATCGCGACGTATTCATTCTTGAGCACGGGATCGCTGCCCGGAATGATGGCGACGACGTTGCGGCCGAATTCGGTCGGAGTTTCGATGAAGTCGAGCGACGCGTTGACGATACCTCCCGTTCCGCCGGCAACGAGGCCGTCGATCGAGGGACGATGAAAGAGACGAGCCGCGGCATCGCGCGTCAGGCGAATGGTCGCCTGCGGCATCAGCGCGGCGAGCTGCGTCTTCAGGAGCGTGAGTGAGTCGACCGGTGCCGGTGCGGCGCCACCCCGCCCTCCGCGACCGGCGCCCGGCGCGCTCGTCTGCGATGCCACCGTTGGAGTATTGATCGCCACGCGCTGCGCCATCTTCAGCGAATCGAGATCGATCGTCGCGACGGCAACGGCATCAGCAAATCGTGATGGCGCGGGCGGTCCAAAGCCACCACGTCCACGTCCGCCACGGCCCGCGTTCGCGGTTGGTGCGCCCGGAAGCAGCACGACGAACTTGCCTGCAGCCTGGGCAGCGGAGATCTGTTTCGTCGTATCGCCGGCCGTTCCGCCGAACACGACTTCGACATTGGTAATTGGCCGCGGCGTGCGTTGCCCTGGAATGGCAACCCAATCCTTGTTCCACGCCAGCGGATTTCCGTCGACGGACAGACGTGAGTGATTCGTGAATTGCTTGAGGTGGTACGGAAGCACCTGGAAGTACGTGCCGTTGTCGCCGGCCGGAACGAGCCCGAGGCGCTTTACCTCCGACGCGATATATGCCGTGCCCTTGTAGTTGCCGAGTCGGCCGATCTGGCGACCCATCATCGAGTCATCAGAAAACTGGTATAGACGGGTTTGCAGATCCTTGGCCGTGATGGCGGCGCTCGTTGGCGACGGCGCCAGCCGCGCGGGATTGCCATACCTGTTCAGTTTGCCGCCGCTCTGGGCGGCGGCGATGGCGGGCATCGACAGTCCGAGCACGAGCGCGGACAGCGAATGAAGACGTGTCGCGAACATTCCTACTCCGAGGTGAAAGACAGAGGGAGAGAGGGAAAATTTTGGCGGAACGGGACGAACCGTTCGGAACGCGTGATGGACGGGGTACGCGAATTGTTAAACATCGTCAACGGACCTCTTGGGGGCTAGGAGAACGAATCCGGTTTGTAGACACTTGGGGACATCCCCCACAAGGAGTTCCCGTGCTTCGTGTCATCGGTGCCCGCGCCGCCGCTCGCCTCCTCACCTTGGCCGTGCTCTCGCTCGCGACTGTGCGCGCCGCACACGCGCAAGACGCCTTCACCGCAAAATCCGCGGCGCATCTTCGTCAACAGTATCTCGACGACATGGACACGGTTAACGTGAAAATGGTCGCGCTGGCGAAAGCCATTCCCGCCGACAAGTACTCATGGCGGCCGGCGCCGAAAGTGCGATCGATTTCAGAAGTGCTGATGCACATCGCGGGTGAGTGGTACTTCTACGGACCGCGATCGGTCGGGGGAAAAGAACCCGCCGACTTCGGGACGCCGAAAGACAAGCTCGCCGCGCTCGAGAAGATCTCGACCAAGGAGGCGGTGCTCGCGGAACTCGACAAGTCGTGGTCGTACTGCAAGGCGCAACTCATGGCCGCGAAACCGGCCGAGCTGACCGGCAAATACAAGCCGTGGGGCATGACGCTGGATCAAGCGGCGTTCGGAATGACGGGTGACCAGCACGAGCATCTCGGACAACTGATCGCCTACGCGCGCAGCGTCGGCGTCACGCCGCCATGGAGCAAATGAGCTAGCCGCAGGAGTCGTTCGAGACATATTCGGCGTCCGACCCTCGCGCCAGCGGCGATCGGCGCCCAAACTTCTCGCATGCCCCACCGATTCTCTCACTGATGTCGTCGCCCTCGCCTTCCTCGCGACCGTTATACCGGACGACGATCGCCCTCGACGCGCTGGTCGAGGCAGCCGCGGCGCTGCGCGAAGCCAACGCCGCGTTTGCGGCACGATATCCAGGCGATAGTCCGGGCCGGCAGCCTGTGCATGTCGTCTATGGCGGAGCGAATCGCTTCACATGGAACGTCGCGAACAAATTGGGCGGCTTGGCAATCCGCTCGCTCGAAACACACTTGCCAACACCCGCCGCACTCGGCGACGCACTCGGCATTGCGACGCACGCATCGCTCGCCACAATCCGCGATCGAGTGATGGAAAAGCTGCTGCGCGAGCCGGTCGAAGATTATCGCGTCGACTTCGAGGACGGCTACGGAAGCCGGCCGGACGATGAGGAGGATCGTGACGCCGGTCGCGTCGCCCAAGAGCTCGCGGAAGGAATGCGACGCGGATCGCTACCGTCGTTCATCGGCATTCGCGTCAAACCGCTCTCGGAAGAAACCCGCGCGCGCAGCGTGCGAACACTCGACATCATTCTCACCGCACTCGCCGCGCGCGACGGACTTCCCGATGGCTGGGTGATCACCTTGCCGAAGATCACGCTCGTCGAGCAGGTCCAATACTTCGTCGCGGTGGCCGGCATTCTCGAGCGTGAACTCGGCCTGGGGATCGGTTCGCTCCGGTTCGAGATCATGGTCGAAGCGCCGCAGGTGATCGTCGACCGTCGCGGACGATCGTTGCTGCCGTCATTCGTCGACGCGGCGGAAGGCCGTCTCCGCGGCGCGCACTTTGGCGCGTACGACTATACCGCCGCGTGCGACATCACTGCCTCGTGCCAGCGCATGCGACATCCGTCATGTGAATTCGCGAAAGCCGCCATGCAGGCGGCACTCGCTGGTACGGGCGTGCGTCTTTCCGACGGCGCGACGTCCGTGATGCCGCTCCCGGTACATCACGCCGTTGCCGGCGGCGCGCCACTCACCGAGCGGCAAATTGCGGAGAACACCGACGCGATGCGTGCCGCATGGCGCCTGCACTTCGACGACGTTCGCCACTCGTTGGCCGGCGGCTTCTACCAAGGATGGGACCTGCACCCCGCGCAGCTCATCTCGCGGTACGCGGCAGTGTTCAGTTTTTTTCTCGAGGGAATCAATGACGCCGGCGCGCGCCTCCGCAATTTCGTCGAGAGCGCGGCGCAGGCGACGCTAGTTGGAAACACGTTCGACGACGCGGCCACCGGTCAGGGATTGCTGAATTTCTTTCTGCGCGGCGTCAACTCAGGCGCGATTACCGAAGCCGAAGCGCTCGCGACGACTGGGCTCACGACCGAAGAGATTCGCGGCCGGTCGTTTACGAACATTCTCTCGCGACGAGCCGCTATACCGACGTCGGCAGCATGACCGTAAACGTCGATCCTTGGTTCAACACACTTTCGACGGTGATGTCGCCGCCCATGGCGCGCGCGAAGTCCCGGCTGATCGCGAGCCCAAGCCCGGTTCCCGGTTGCGTTCTCGTTAGAGAATCATCAACCTGCACGAACGGCTCGAAGATCAACGCTTGGCGGTCGGCCGGCACACCGACGCCGTTGTCGCAGGTCTGAATCAGCACGCGATCGCCCGCCCGAAACGCGGTCACCGCGATGCGGCCACCCTCCGGCGTGAACTTGATCGCGTTGCCGACCAGATTGACCATGATCTGCTGGAGCCGCTGCCGGTCGACCAGCACGCGAAACGACGTCGCCGGCGGCTCGAGTTTGAGCACCAGCTCCTTGGCCGCCGCCTGCGATTCAACGAGCGGAGCGAGATCGGTGAACACATCGGCAATCGCGACGGGCTCGAGCTTCAATCGCACACGGCCCGCCTCGAGCCTCGCGAAGTCGAGAATGTCATCGATGAGGCGAGCGAGATGCGTCTGGCTTCTCTCGACCCGCCCGAGCGCCTCGGCCTGCGCCTGGTTGATAGGCCCGTAGACCTCAGAGCGAACCAGTTGCGCAAATCCCAGCGCGGCTTGCAACGGCGTGCGGAGCTCGTGGCTCATCGACGCGAGAAACGCGGCCTTGGCCCGATTGGCGCCTTCTGCTTCCGTTCGCGCTTCGCGCTCGGCGTCGAACAGGCGCGCGCGATCGAACGCTTCCGCCGCGATGCGCGATAGCGCGGCCATGAACGAAACCTCGTAGCTCGACAAAGCGCGCGGCCGTTGCCATCGCACCAATAAGGAGCCGAGCGTGAGGCCGCCGTACGCGAGTGGAAAGCACGCGATCGATTCGACCTGATCAAGTTTGTGCGCGCCGACAATGCCCGGATAGCGCGCCGCGATCTCAGCGGCCGTCGGCAGCAGGACGGGCTGGCCCGTGCGGACGGTCTCCGTCATCGGCCCCTCGTCCTTGATCGACACGGTGTGTCCGACGTTCGCGGTCGAGACGTTCCGTACAGCCACAAAGCGCAGCGCCTCCGCGCTCGCGTTGAATCCTCCCAGCGCCCCGCTGTCCGCCGCCAGGGCTTCCATCGCCTGATCGACGACCAGCTTCGCGACCTCCGCCAACGCCAACGCGCCGCTGAATGCCTCGGTCGCCGCCTGTAGCCGCTCCGCGCGGCGTTCGGACTCCTGCGCCGCGCGCCGCGCGATCTGCGCCTGCTCACTTGCGTGCTCGGCTTCAGCGGCGGCGGATTGCGCCACATCGGCCTGCGTCTCGAGCTCGACCGCCTGATCCTGCAACTGAAGATTCGCTTGCTCAGCGTCAGCGAGCGCGACGCGTCGATCGCGCAACGCAGCATCGAGATTCTGGTTGACGATCAGCGCGAGCACCGCGGCAATGATGGTCCCGAGAAGCAGAATGGCGGACGTAATCAGCGTCGATTCCCGCTCGTCTCGTTCGCGGGCTCGGAGGATGTTGTCCTCGCCAACCTGAACCGCCCCGATCAAGCGCCTTACTTCATTGAGCGTTCGCCGCCGCGCCGCCCGCGCGGTCGAGTCCACGGCGATTCCAGTCCGGTTCGCGAGCGACGCCGTCACCGTAGGAATCGTGACCGACGAATCGATCCATGCCAAACGCTGCGCGACCATCGTGCTGAGCGTATCGAGGCGCGCGCGCTGCGAGCCATTGTCGCTCGTGAGCTGGCGAAGCCGGCCGACGAGACTGTCAACGCGTGCCGGAGCCGCCCGGTACTGCACCAATATCGTGCTGTCGCGCGTCAATGCGAAGCCACGCATTGAAGATTCCGCATCGAGGAGCGACACGAGCAACGAGGACGATGCGTCGAGCACGTTGCGCGAGTGAATCACGTCTTCGCGAATGCCCGCCGAGCGGCTCAGCGAAACGAACGACAGCGCCCCCACCACGAGCACGATGGCGGCGGGTCCAAAAACGGTCAGCCGCCGAGCGAATCGTGAACGGGGATTTCTGTCAGGCATTCACGACATGTGCGGCCAATGGCTATCTCCCGTTTGCGGGCGACAACAGGCGATCCGCGATTTTCTCGGCGAGGCCTTTCGCGTCCGCTGAATCATCGTTCGTGAGAATGATGACGGCGGCCTTCTTGTCCGGGAATCGCATGAACACCGCGCGCTTGCCGTCGGGCGTGGCGAATGCGCTCAGCCGCGAGGCGCCGCGGTAGGTATCCGCTTGCCAGCCGCGTGTCGCGTCGAAGCTGCTCGAGCCGCCGCCAGGCGACGTGTCGCGCACGAACGTGGTCGGCGTCTGGAGGCCGAGGTCGAGGCGATAGAGCTCGTCAACGTCGGACATGACGACGCCGTCGTCGGTCGCGGTGGTCTTGTGCATGCCGATCGGCGTCGACACACGAGTCGAGACGCATCGCTGGAAGGGCGTCTGCGGCGGACCCGCCCGCCCGCGTCCGCCGGCGCCGGCCGCGCCGCCCGCGTTCGCGCCGCCTCGCCCTGGAGCCTCGGGAACCTGCGCGCAAATTGCCTGGAACGCTTCGGAAATTCCGCCGAGCGAGAACTGCGGAACGGTGGTCGTCGGCATGTACTTGGCCTGCGCCGGAATGCCGTACGATCCGTCGATGAAGACCTTGCCCTCTTGCGCGACGAGAACAGTTGCGCCGCCCGGGGTGTTGTTGAATTTAGAGAACAGTGAATCGACGAACTGCTGCGAGACCGGCGATTCGTCGGCGGCCCGATGCATGACGTGGCGCGTCGCGAGGTTGTACTTGTCACCCGGGTGCAGGGTGAGGAACGGTTTCCCCGCGTCGGTGGCGTCTCGTCCGCCGTAGACGAACGCTTTATTGCGCCCGACGATCGTCGCCGTGTCACCCTTCACCCACCACGCGGTGCCCTCGTCCTCCGAGATCGCCAACAGGCTCGGATACTTCGGCATGATCGAATCGGCGAGGTCGGAAAGGCGCTCGCGCGCCACGACGTGCTGGTCGATCCCGACGCCGCGGAGGTACGCAAAGCCCTTCTCGTAGCGGGGATCGTCCATGACGAAATTGTTATTCGACGGCGCGCCACGGACGAGAAAATCGCCGAGGATCGACGCGCCCGCCGACGAGCCGCCGATCACTCCGCCGCGATTGAGCACGTCCATGAACGCGCGCTCCGTCTTCGTGCCGGCATACGAATCGACGAGATGAAACTGACGGCCGCCCTCGAACCACACGCCGCCCGCCTTTGCCAAAATGGCGACGAACGAGTCGCTGTCCGCCAACTTTCGGTCAGTCGTGTGAAGCACGTACACGTTTTTCGCGCCGGCTTGCTTCCACCCGCGCGTGCCCGGGGCGTTCTGGCCATACACCGAATCGCCGCCAGCCGTGGGAACATCGATGATCAGCGCGTTCGGACCACCCGCCGCCTCAATGAACTTCGAATACAATTCCGGACCCATGGCCCCGCCCCCGACGACCATGACGGTGCCGTGCGCCGGGCCCACGACTGGGGTTGTCCCCCGAACGCCTCCCTGAGCGGCGAGGCACGATGGAACGAGAAGGGCGACGACGATGCGGCGAAGTGTGAACATGGCTCCCTCGAACGGAAGAAAGACGACGAGAATAACCTATCGTGGTGACCTGTCGGGGGCGAGGAGCGCGAGGAGCGCATACGTCGCGAGCCAATGTTCACCCGCGTAATCGCCGGCCACGTGGCCCAGACTCGCCGCGAGGTGCTCGTCGGCCGCGTCGAACGCTACCGCGCGGCGCTGATCCGAGTCATCCCACGCCGACGCCAAACACTTCCAGCACCATGCCCGGCTCAAGTTGAGTCCGTCCAAGTGCGCGATCTTGCCGTCGCTGCGATCGGTGACCGTCGCGGGTTCGAACAACGTTCCGGGCTCTCGGCTCGCCAACCGCGGCAGAAAGTGATTCATCCAAATACGCCACGCGTCCCGATCGAGAATGCGACGCATGCACTCCGCTTCCATCAGCGCGGACGACAGGAAATCGTCACCGCCGGGTTCCCACGCCTGGCAATCGCGGTCGCCGGCGAACCAGAGCGTGGCGCGATCGTAGATCAGCGCCGACAGCTTGTCGTCGTCCACCGTGCGCGCATACTCGAACGCCAGCGCGAGCGCGAACGCCGAATTGAAGTGCGTACCGACACGAATCGGGTACGTCGATTTCGGAAGAAAGTCGAAGAAGCGCTTAGCGAACTCCGCAGCCAACGGAGCAATCGCCGACGACCACGCGCGACCCGCCTCCGAGTCATGCCGATGCAACTCGGCGGCGAGCATGAGGAGCCACGCCCAGCCGTAAGGTCGCTCGAATCCGCCGCGGTGCGGCTCCGCGAGATATGCGAGTTCGCCGCGGACCTTCTCCGCCGTGAGCTGAAGGCCGAAGAGATCTCGAATTGCGCCGCGCTCGGGAAACTCCGGGACGCGTCGATAGAGCGTCGCGAGCAACCAATATCCGTGAACGTTCGAGTGCCAATCGAAGCTCCCAAAGAAGATCGGATGCAACTCGCGCGGCGACCGCAGATCCTCCGGGCCGTTCAGCACGTGGTCGAGCTTGTTCGGGTACTCGCGACGCACGTGCGCGAGAGCAAGCGAAGCGAAGCGGGACGCAATCGCGGAATCGATCATTTTCGAAATGCCGCCCAGTACATGATGAGAATGTTTGCCGCGAGCAGGAGCACCGCGGTCGGAAATTGCACGCGGATGACCGCGCCTTCGTTGGGGAGCTCGAGCAACGCCACGGGAACGATATTGAAGTTGGCCGCCATCGGCGTGACGAGAGTGCCACAAAAACCCGATAGCATCCCGATGGCCGCCATCGCGCTGACGTCGCCGCCGAATTTGGCAACGATCAACGGCAGGCCGATCGCGGCGGTCATCACCGGGAACGCGGGAAACGCGTTGCCCATGATCGCCGTGAATCCCGCCATGCCGACGGCGTAGGCGACGACCACGGTGAACGGACTGTCGAGTGGAATCACGCGTTGCAGAATGCTCGCGACGATCGGCCCCACGCCTGCCAGCGCGAACATCGCGCCAAGGGCGGCGAGCATCTGCGGAAGAACCGCGGCCCAGCCCACGGCGTCCATCAATCGCCGCGCCTCGACGATTGGCGCGGAGAGCGGCGGCCGAAGCATCGCCATGCCGACGAGCAGCGCAACCACCGTCGCCACGCCGAGCGCGACGAGCGTCGTCTGTTTCGGGTCCACGACCGGCGCGCCGTTCAATGTGAGATATTTAAAGCCAAACGTGCCGGCGATCGTGACCGCGGGAATCGCGAGCGCGGGAATGAACAGCCTGTTCGCCCAGCGCCGTGCACTGGCCTCGCGCTCCAATCGGGTGGTGCTCTCCGGTGGAGCGCCGCCGAGCCTTCCAATCGCCATCACCGAGACCATCGCGATAACGAGCAGCCCATTCGCGAAATCCGGAAGGCGCGAGCCCGCGAGGAACGTCACCGCGTACAAGCCCCAGAAGGCGGCATTGTTCAATCGTTTCGGCGCCCGACGATCGCGAACGTTCACGATGGCGACGCCCGCCATCATGATCCCCATGAGGATATACACCGACTCGAGCTTGATCATCGGTCGCCTTCCGAAGGCGACGGAGCTGTCGCGGCGGCGATTGAGCGTTCTCTTAACGACCGGTCGAGGAACAGAAGCCGCGTCCCGTGGATGACGAACGCACAAACCGCGGTCGGCGCGGCCCACACCGCCAGCGACGACGGTTCGACGTGAATGCCGTTCTGGTCGAGAAAGCTCCGAATCAGCAGAATCGACCCGATCGCGATGAAGATGTCCTCGCCAAAGAACACGCCGATGTTGTCGACCGCCGCGGCGTGCGCGCGAATGCGATACCGCGTCGCGTCGTCCAGCTCGCCGAGATTCTTTTCCGCCGCCGCCTCGGCCATGGGCGCAATGAGTGGACGCACCATCTGCGCGTGGCCGCCGAGCGACGTGAGGCCGAGTGCCGCGGTGATTTGCCTGAGGGCCAGGTAGACGAGGAGCAACCGGCCGGTCGTCGCGAGCGTGATGCCGCCGATGACCGTGCGCGCGCGCTCTTTCAATCCACTGCGCTCGAGCAGCCCGATGACCGGAAGCGCGAGCCACACGATCGTCACCGAACGACTGTCGATGAACGCTTTCCCGAACGACGAGATCACCGGCACGATCGAGTGCCCCGCCGCCAATCCCGTCGAAAGCGCGGCGACGGTGACGACGAGCAGCGGGTTGAATCGCAGGGCGAACCCGGCGATGACGATCAGGATGCCAATGAGTGGAAGCACGAGTGGCGAGACGTGGATCGCCAAGTATGGACGATTCCACGCACCGCCACTAGTTGTCCAGCGTCTTCGCCGGCACTCGGCCGGCGCGACTATTTACATCTGTTTGACGCTGTACCCCTTGGCCTTGAGCAATTCGACGAGGCCTTCCTTGCCGACGAGATGGCCGGCGCCGACGACGACGAGCGCATCGCACGGCCCATTGAGAAGATCCTCGATCTTCGGGATCCAGTTCTTGTTGCGGTCGGTAACCAGCATCGCGAGCATCTTCGGAGAGTCCGCAGTTCCCTCGTTGATCAAGCTGTCGAGCGCCGCGCTGTTTCCCGCGAGCCACGCGTCCTTGATACGCGCCATCTCTTTCGACGCCGAATCAGGCGTGTGACCCGACGTGAGCATGCGTTCCTGATCCGCCGGCGGGATCCTGTCGAACATCCCCACCTGAAAGTCCGCCGACTCGAGTCCGATGATCTGCTTGCCCGCCGCGTGGGCGCGCGCATCGATCTGCGCGTCGACGCCAAATTGCGCCTGGAAGTTGGCTCGCTGCATCGCCATCTGCGACAGGAGCACCGAGACCAGCCACGGCTTGAAGCCATTCATCTGATCGACGGTGAGTCCATAGGAGCGAAGGAGCGTATCCGCGCGCGCTAGACCAGCCGGCGACAGCGAAGTGCGAAGCGACGATCCCGGCGCATACCGGCCGCGGAGCAGCAGCTCTTGCGCCCGGATCTTGATCGTGTCGAGGTTCGTCTCGAACGCGATGATATCTGAATGAGAGAATGCTGAATCGACTTCCGCCGGGAGCTTGCCCGCTTCCGCGGTCAGCAGGTGGACGGAACCGAGCAGATACACCGTGGGACCCGTCGCGGAGTGAACGCGATACAGCATGTGCTTCGGCGCCGGGGACACGGCCACGCGGGCGGCAGGACGGGGAGCCGGAGACGCTGCGGCTGTCGACCAAGCGCCCGCGAGGACAAGGGTAGCGACGCGGAGGCTACGGAGTGAAGTCGGAAGCATAGGACGGGATTTTGAGTTCTGGATGCGTGGACGGGATGAGTATCGGCGCACCGTCATGCGGCCGTCATCCGTGGCACGGGGTGTTTCACCTGACAGTCGATTTCGAATCGCTGGCGAATCCTTGCCACCAGCTTCGGGCCTTCCAGCGGGGCTTGCCGGTCGGCCGCCCATCCAAGGTGGCAACGATTGAATCACATCGGTGGACGCCCGTTGACCTCAGCGAGACGCCGCCGATAATCGGACCAGATCATTAGTCCCACGCGGCACCCGGTTTCCCGCCGGCAGCAAGGAGAATGACATGCGTCCCCGCATTACGACGGTCCTGATGGCGGCAGCCGCGTTCGTCGGCAACAGCTTGGCACTCCAAGCGGCTCGAGGCCAGACGCACTCCGCCGCGGAGATGCCGGCCGTTTCGTTGCTGCATCGTGCCCTCGATAGCGTCGGCGCCCGAGTCGTGCGCGTTCCAGGCACCGTCGAATCCATCGCGAACGTCAAGGGCATCATCACCCTGAAGCTCGTGAACGGAATCCCTGGCTCCGATTCGGCGACGCTATACGTGATTGGAGCAGCCGAAGACGCCGCAGGACTCGCCCGATTTAACCCGGGAGACAACGTGACCGTCTCCAGCGTGATTCAGCGAAAGAGCGGCGCGACGGCCAAGTCCGCGACCTATTACGCGCTCCCGCAGAGCATCGCGGACGTCAAGCCGATCGGTTGGACCCAACTCGGCCGCGAACGACTCACCGTCGGTTTGATCGCAGCCATCGCACTCGTCTTGCTGGTCGCGATTCCACTCCGGAACCGTGATACGGACGACAACGACCTCGAGCAGCCCATGCGTCTAGAGACTGAAGCTTCCCCGCGCTCGCTGACTCCCGCGTTTGCGCGCACGTTACGCAGCACGGCGCGTGTTCTGCTCATCGAGGACGAGCCACTCGTGCGGCTCGCGGCGCGCCGAGGGCTGGAGCGCAGCGGGTTCGAGGTGGAGGAGGCCGCGACGGGTGCTGAGGCGATGGCGTTGTGGAACGCATCGGGCGACTCATTCGACTGCGTCGTCTCCGACGTCATCCTTCCGAACGGTATGGGCCCCGACGTCGTGGAGCGCATGCGATCGGAGCGACACGGAATCCCGGTGCTTTTTGTGTCGGGTCAGGCGAAGCGTCTGAATCCTTCAGTACTCCAGGAACCGCACACCGCGTTCTTGCAAAAGCCGTTCGGGTCGAAGCAGCTGGCGGACGCGTTGTCAGCGTTGCTCAATCCGACGCCGCTGGCGGCGTGAAGAGGCTTTAGGTCATTTGCCTTTCACCTTGGCCCACGAGTCACGCAGCGTCACGGTGCGATTGAAGACCAGCGCGCCGGGCTTCGAGTCCTCCGGGTCTTCCATGAAGTACGCCGTCCGCTCGAACTGATATCGCGGGCCCATCGTACCGTTTGCCACGCTCGGCTCGATCTTGGCGCCCTGCACGACGACGAGCGAGTTCGGGTTGAGCACGCTCGAAAAATCCTTTCCTTCGTCGACGTCGTCCGGGTCCGCGACGGTGAACAACGTGTCGTAAAGGCGTAGCTCGCAGTCGAGCGCGTGCTGCGCGGACACCCAGTGAATCGTCCCCTGCACTTTGCGGCCGTCGGGCGCGTCGCCGCCACGAGTTGCGGGATCGTACGTGCAGCGCAGTTCGACGATGTCGCCGGCGTCGTTCTTCACGACCTCGGTGCACGTGATGAAATACGCGTACCGCAAACGGACTTCTCGGTGCGGCGCGAGACGGAAAAACTTCTTCGGTGGATCTTCCATGAAGTCATCGCGCTCGATGTACAGCTCGCGCGAGAACGGCACGCCGCGGAATCCGGTCTTCGGCACGTCGTGTGGGTAGTACGACGCATCGAGCGTGTCCGTCTGTCCTTCCGGATAGTTGGTGATGACGACCTTGAGCGGATTCGTCACGCACATCACGCGCGGCACTCGCATGTTGAGATCGTCCCGCACCGCGTGGTCGAACGTCGCGAGCTCGGTGCGCGCGGGCTTCCGCGATACGCCCGCCGCCTCGGCAAACGCGCGCAAGCCTTCGGGTGTCACGCCACGCCGACGCATGGCGGCGATTGTCGGCATGCGTGGATCATCCCACCCGGACACGTGACCGTCGTTCACGAGCCGCAGAAGCTTTCGCTTGCTCAGCACCGTGTAGTCGAGCACGAGGCGCGAGAACTCGGTCTGTTCCGGCGGACGCTCAAACCCCGCCTCGCGAACGAGCCACTTGTAGATGTCGTTGTTGTCCTTGAACTCCAGCGTGCACAGCGAATGGGTAATCCCCTCGATGGCGTCGGAGAGAGGATGAGCAAAGTCATACAGCGGATACAGGCACCACGCGTCCCCCTGACGGTAGTGATGCGCGTGACGAATGCGCAGCAGCAGCGGATCGCGCATGAGCATATTCGGATCGGCCATGTCGATCTTGGCGCGCAGGACGTGGGCGCCGTCGGGAAACTCGCCGGCCTTCATTCGGCGGAGGAGGTCGAGATTCTCGTCGACCGTCCGATCGCGATTCGGGCTGTTCGTACCCGGCGTCGTAATGGTGCCGCGATTCAATCGAATCTCATCGTCGTTCTGCGAATCGATGTACGCCTTTCCGTTCTTGATCAGGAGCTCGCCGAACTCGTACAACTGCGGGAAGTAATCGCTCGCATAGAGCTCCTCGTCCCATTTGAAGCCGAGCCATTCGACGTCTTTCTTGATCGCGTCGACGTACTTGATGTCTTCGGTGAACGGATTCGTGTCGTCGAACCGCAGATTGCATTTGCCGCCGAACTCGTCGCGAATACCGAAGTTCAGGCAGATCGACTTTACGTGCCCGATGTGCGGAAAGCCGTTCGGCTCCGGCGGAAACCGCGTCGCGATCTGACGTCCGAACTTGTTGCTCGCGACATCCTCGGCGACCATGTCGCGGATGAAGTCGCGCTTAGGGGCGGGTGCTGAGGAATTCGAGTCTGCTGGCGGGTTCGACATTGCTCTTGGGTCACTGGTTGTCCAGTGAAAGATACCCTCAGACGGCGGGCTTCAGGACGGGTTGTCGTGCCGCGCTACGGGCTGCCTGCTTGGACTGGATGGATTCAGAGAAGCCGCGGACACGGCGCCGATCTGAACAGCGAAGATCGCGGAACCCATGGGGATCGCGTCGTCGATTGATATCAGAACTTTGAGATTTTCTTTCTTGTTATCCGCGAGGACGGAGTCGTGTCGCTACGACCGCGCGCCGGGACAGCGGCGGCTTTCGCAACCCGGAAGCGATTTTTGCCGCGGAATCCACGGACCCCGCGGAACCCGCGGAATACCACCGAAACACCAGAAGACAGAGACACCGACACCGGACGATCTCTCGCCGTTTCCGCGGTATTCCGTGGAGTCAGCGGATTCCGCGGCAAAATCTCATGCTCGCGTCAGGCCAACCGCCGCCATCCGCCCGCAACGTTGCGAGAATCCGAAATTTCAAAAGAAGAGGTTCCGCCCCTGACTCGACGCTCGCGCCGCGCGCTGAGTTTCCGCGCCTTTCGCAGTTCCAGTTCCGCGAAATCCGCGGCTTCCCTCGGCACTGCTCCAACATGAGAGCTATCGGACCGCAGGCACGCTCGTGGGAGTACCGATCATCACGCGACGATAGAGCGACAGATACTTGGCCGCCGACCGATCCCACCCGAAGTCGCGTGACATCGCACTGCGAATCATCTGCGCCCAGCCGTCCGGGTCTTCGAACTGGTCGATCGCTCGCAGTACGCCGCGGGTGAAATCATCCGGCGTGTAGTCGTCGAACAAGAAGCCCGTGACGCCATCTTCGATCGTGTCGGCAAGTCCGCCCACGCGACGCGCGATGGGAATCGTGCCGTACCGCTGCGCGCGCATCTGCGTGAGACCGCACGGTTCGTACTGCGACGGCATGAGGCACATGTCGGCGCCGGCGAGGACTCGATGCTCGAGATCGTCGCGGAAATTCGTTTCGACGACAATTCTGTTCGGGGCACGATCGGCGATCGCCTTGAGCGCCGCTTCGTACCGCGGCTCGCCCGCGCCGAGGAACAGGAATTGTGCGTCGAACGCGAAGTAGTTCGGATCGCCCAGAATGAGATCGAGCCCCTTTTGGGCAACGAGTCGCGCGCTCATCGCCACGATCGGCATCTCATCCGTCGGACGCAGACCCATCTCGTGCTGCAGCGCCTCGCGGCAGTCGATCTTTCCGGCCAGCGAATTCGCGGAGAAATTCGCGGGAAGCAGGACGTCGGTCTGGGGATCCCACAACGACTGATCGATGCCGTTCGCGATGCCCATAAATCGGTCGCGCAGCGAAACGAACACGCCGTCGAGTCCGAATCCACCGGCAGCCGTGCGCAACTCGTGCGCGTGCGTCGGACTCACCGTCGTCACTGCATCCGCGAAGACAAGGCCGCCCTTGAGAAAATTCACACGGCCGTACCACTCGAGCTGGCGCCAGTTGAACAGCGCCGCCGGCAAGCCGAGGTCGGCCATCGTCGCGGGAGGAAATACGCCCTGAAAGCCCGCGTTGTGCACCGACAATACCGCTTTCACTTTCCGATAGCGCTCATCGTTGATGAACCGCGTGCGCAGGTACACCGGAGCAAGCGCTGTATGCCAGTCGTGCGTGTGCAGCAACACCGGGGACGATCCCGCGATCGCGGGCAATGCCGCGAGCGCCGCAATCGTGAAGCATGCATACCGCCGCGCGTTATCAGGATAATCCGACCCCGGCGGCCCATAGATGTACGGACGCGAAAAATATTCTTCGCTCTCGATGAAGTAGACGTGCGTCACCGCGAGCGGATCGTCGGCGGCGGGGACGAGGCGCCACAATCGAACCGTTTCGCTTCGCGGGCCAACCGTCACCTGATACGCAGGGCCGACCGGCTCGATCATCGGCGCGTTGTCGCGCGCGAGATCGTAGAGTGGCATCACGATCGCGGTCCACAGACCGCCGCCTTCGCCGGCCACCGCCTGAAAGCGCGCGAGACTGTTGACCGCCTCGCCCAATCCGCCGCTGCGGGCGAACGGTGCAAGCTCCGCGACGAGGTGGACGACTTTCGCGGGCGTGCCGTCAATCCATGTGAGTGGGGCAGACGCCATGAGGCTAGGCGACTCCGGTCTTGATGGCCGTGGTCACCGCATCCGCGAACAGATCGACCTCATCGAGCGTCGTATAGATACTTGGCGTGATTCGCATGCCTTTGAATTCGTCGTTGACCATCGGCGTCGTGATGATGTTGTACTTCTGATTGAGCCAGCCGCCGAGTTTCCCCATGTCCATGCCGTCGACGCCAAATACGCCGATCGCACCGCTCGCGTTGGGGCCGATCGGCGTAATCATCTTCACGCGGTCGCTCACGCCGAGCAGCCGGTTCGCCCAGCGGTCGCGCAGGAATCGAAGCCGCGCGATCTTGCGGTCCAAACCGATGCCGCGGTTGAACGCAATGGCCACGCTCACCGCGTTGTGGTTCGCCGCAGGGTGCGTTCCGATCTCTTCGTATTTGCGAATGTTGCTTTCCTCATCGACCCCGCCGGCCATGATCGGCCACAACGATTTGATCTTGTCGCGGCGAACATAGAGGAAGCCGGTACCGATGGGCGCGTGCATCCATTTGTGGAGACTCGTCCCGTAATAGTCGGCACCCAAATCATCGCGCTTGAACGGAAAGTGGGCGAATGCGTGCGCCCCGTCCACGAACACTTTGATGCCCTTTGGCCGCGCCAGGTCGACCACCTCGCGCACCGGCGCGATGTAGCCGGTCATGAAGCTGATGTGCATCACCTCGATGACCTTCGTCCGCGGCGTGATCGCCGCCGCGATGTGATCGAGATACGACGCCGTGCTCTTTACCGGCGTCTCGATCGTGATCGGCTTGAGCACAATGCCATCGCGCCGTTCCCGCTGCCGCCACGCGTTCTGCATGCGCGGATAGTTTTGCGTCGTGAAGATGACTTCGTCGCCCGCCTTGAGCTCCGTGCCGAAAATCATCGTCTCGTTCGCTTCCGACGCATTGCGCGTGATCGCGAGCTCCTCGGGGTCGCACCCAAAGTCCTTGGCGAGATCTCGCCGAACGGATTCGACGCGCGGCTCGAGCACCCGCCACATGTGTTCGGTCGGCAGCTCGTTTGTAAATCTGAGATCTCGAATCATCTGTTCGAGCACGTGCGTCGGCGTGGGGCTGCAACCGCCGTTGTTCAGATTGATGACGGTGCGGTCCAAGTCGAACGCGCGCTGGATTTGGCTCCAGTACGCTTCGTCTTCCGCGACGGCGGTCGGCGTGAGACCGGCGGCTATGGGCTGCGCGTCGAACAGATGACGGAACGCTGTTCCGCGCATCACGGGGAGTGACACGCCTGCACCAACCACGGATGAGACGAATCCACGTCGCGAAGTCACAAGCGCTCCTTGGGCGGCGGCCCGGCAAGTTGCCAACGGAACATGCCGCAGAACGTCCGTCGAAGCTACCCTCGACCGCGACGAGAAGTCACGAATCCGTCACCACGCGGCCGACAGCAGGCAGGAAAGCATCCACGAAGCCGTGAATTTTCGCCCTATTTGATTTTTTCGTCGAGAAGACGACGCAACCGGCGCAATTCGGCCGAGTCGATGTCGCGTTCGCTGACGAGGTGCATGAGGAGTCGTTCGGTAGAGCCGCCGAAGAGCTTTTCGATCATGCTCTCTCAGCAATACCTCTGCAAAAACCGATAGTGGGTCAGGTTGGCTTCAGTGCTTCGCCAATCGCTTCCTGCATGACGCTCAAGGCCGCCTCGGCTACGTCCAAGCGCAGCTTGGCGGGCTTTTCCTTCGCGCGGCTCATCACGGCACGCGAACCGACTGATCTTTGGGCGCGCACAACTTCCGCCAGTCTTCACCTGGCCGATTAGGCGCGCACAGTTCGGCGTGGTGCGCGCTGTCGGCGAATACGCTGCGCTTGTCCGACGCAGGCGATATGGCCGCCGCGCGCTGCTGAGGACCGCGACAGCCGAGAAGAGCAGCGCCGCAGATGGCGGCAATCCAGAGGTAGCGCATATTTTGAATATATAGTCGCCCGCGGGCCACTCGATCTTTTTTTGTCACGGCTCAAACCGACCCATTGCCTTCGAGGGACCTCGTGGCGAACACCACCGCGCGGTATACTCAGGTAGTTCATAATCCCCAATCCCGCATCCATTTGCCGACCATGCGACCGTCCGTTGTCCTTTTCTCCATCACCCTCCTCGCGGCAACCAATCTCGCCGCGCAGACCAAAATGTCCGTGAGCGAAAAAGGCACCGACCCTAACATGGCGCGCGCGCTCAAAGTCTTGCGCGCCTCGCCCGTGATGGACGGCCACAACGATCTGCCGTGGCGCATTCGCGAGGACTCGGTGCACCCGCACGACGTCGAGGCGTACGACCTCACCAAGCGCACGCCGGGGATGACGGACCTCGCGCGCCTCAAGCAGGGACACGTGGGCGCGCAGTTCTGGTCCATCTATATACCGGGCGAACCGGGCGACAACACGTACGCCCCGAACGGCGCAGTGTCGAGCGTTCCTGGATATGCGCGTGTACAGCTCGAGCAATTCGACATTGCGCGGCGGATGATCGCGAAGTATCCGGAGCTCGAATGGGCGCCGACCTCCGCCGATGTTCGCGCGAGTATCAAGAAGGGCAAGATCGGCTCGATGCTCGGCCTCGAAGGCGGACATGCGATCGAGAACTCGCTCGGGGTGCTACGTCAGTACTATGCCATGGGCGCGCGATATATGACGTTGACGCACAACGTGACGCTCGACTGGGCCGACGCGGCGCTCGACACGGCGAAGCATCATGGGCTTACGCCCTTCGGCCGCGAGGTCGTGCGCGAGATGAATCGGCTTGGA
>JBDTAE010000029.1:0-3854 GCA_039924785.1 Gemmatimonadaceae bacterium
CTCGTTTCAGCGATGCATATTTCCGCATCAGTGTTTGTGAATGATCACGAGCCTGGCCTTTGGCAGGACATTCTCGATTGGCTCGAAGGGTCGATCGCTCCGTGGGATCCGGATCGTTATCGTCACAACAGCGGTACCGGCGAGGACAACGCTGCCGCACACCTTCGGTCGCTGACACTCGGCCACGAAGTGATCGTTCCCGTCACCGCGGGACGCTTGGACTTCGGCCCGTGGCAACGCGTGTTCTATGGCGAGTGGGACGGTCAACGGCCGAAGCGCGTCGTCATCAAGGCGATGGGGGAGTGAGCGACCACTCGGAACGGAACAGATCGCTGCCGCGTCGGGTACGTCGTATGCACCCCGCTCGTGCGACCTCTTTGACGTGGATGTGGAAGTGAAGGCGCGCGCCGTTCTCTCGATCTTCCTGATATTGCCGTTGTGCTTCGCCTGCTTTCTCGGTGGAGGCTCGTCCACAAAGTCGCCCGGCGTGCCCGTTCCTTCGCTGAAGATGGAGAACGTCGCGTTTCATAGCGGATCGGGCGGAACCATCCGCGCGTGGTTTGTTCGCGGTGCACGCGGCGCCGGCGCGGTGTTGCTGTTGCACGGTGCCGGCTCCGACCGCAAGAGCATGAGCGGCCGCGCAGCCTTTCTGCACGCACTCGGCTTCACCGTGCTCGCACCGGACCTACAGGGGAACGGAGAATCGCCCGGCGACCACGTCACGTACGGCGTGCGCGAGAGTCTCGACGCATCCGCGGCGATGGACTTTCTGCATACTGAAATGCCGGGGGAGCGCGTCGGCGTGATCGGTGTTTCGATGGGCGGTGCCGCGAGCGTGCTTGGCAGCGGTCCGCTGCCCGCCGATGCATTCGTGCTAGAATCAGTCTATCCGACGATTCGCCAGGCGCTGAGCGATCGTCTCGCGACGTGGTTCGGGCCGCTCGGCTTCGCGGGACGCTGGCTCACGTCGCCAGTCATCAGCATTCTTGGATCGGAGATCGGCGTCACAGAGGATGAGCTAAAGCCGATCGACCGCATCGGGGAAGTGCATGTGCCGCTGTTGATGATCGCCGGTACCGCGGATCGGTACACACCGCTTGTCGAAGCCGAATCGCTGTTCGCGCACGCCCGCGGAACAAAATCATTCTGGGCGGTGGACGGCGCGTCCCACGAAGACATTCACGCGTATCAACCGCTGGAGTACGAGCGACGCGTGGGCTCCTTTCTCGAGCGATATCTCAGGGCGGCACAACCGCAGTAGTCGTTGTGCGTCCGGTGCCGATCGTCTTATTCCGCGGCGAAATTAGAAGACATTAAACTAATGTCTGATTGCAGAATGCGCGTTTAGGCGGTAGGTTCAGCCGCTGCGAGAGGTCTTGTGTGGGCCGACGCCATCATCCCATCCAACAGCCGTGACTGGAACGATCGACCATCTGGTCCTTGCGACGCCGAATCTCGATGAGACGATTGCGTCGCTTGCCGAACAAACGGGGGTTCGCGCGGTGCACGGTGGCAGTCATCCGGGGTTCGGTACTCGAAACGCGCTGATCGCGCTATCGGACTCGTCATATCTGGAGATCGTTGGGCCTGATCCCGCTCAGGTCTATCTGAATCGGCCGCGTTGGTTTGGCGTCGACTCACTGATGTCGCCCCGACTCGTCACTTGGGCCGCGAAGAGTGACGACGTTCCGCAACTCGCCGCGAATGCGCGTGCACGCGGCGTGACTTTGGGCGAAGTCGCGGAAAGCTCGCGACGGACGCCGGGCAGCGCCACCCTTCGGTGGACGTTCACGAACCCAGATGCGATGGTCGAGGGCGGATCGCTCCCGTTTTTCATCGACTGGGGAAGCGGCCCGCATCCCTCGTCGACATCGCCTCGCGGGTTGACGCTGCTCTCGCTCGCGGCCGAACATCCGGACGTCAGCCGACTCACGCGGTCGCTCCGCGCCGTCGGCATATCGATGGACGTCGCAGCGGCTGCTCAGCCCCGACTGGTCGCCACGCTGAGCACTCCGCGCGGTGAGATCGAACTTCGGTAGGTATTAAAGAATACTTAACACCCGCGAGTGCGTTCACACCGATTCGAGGCCGGCGGCGACTTCCTCGAGTCTCTTCGCCGCGAACGCGCACGACGTGACGATCGGAGCGAGCGCGAGCAAAACGGCGATGGCACGGAGTGGGATTCGCACCAGGATCAACCTTTGGGGGTATCGAGATGAAACGCCCGCATACTGACGAGCCAGTCAGCGCCGGTTGCCGCCGGCGGTTCGCGACCCCGTGCCGCAATCGCTAACTTCTAACGCATGGACCGCCGCGCTTTCCTTCAACGTCTCGGTTTGGCAACGAGCGGAATCGCGCTCTCGCCAATGTTGGCCCGCGCGAGCGCGACCGCGCCGGGCGAGTTCGTATTTGCTCGACTTCGATATGAATCAGGCGATTGGGACTACAACCCTAAGGTCTGCTCGAACGTTCTGGATGCCGTGGTGCAGTACACGTCGATTCCCGTGCAGCAGGACGAAGTCGTTATCACGCTCGATTCGACCGAGCTCGAGTCGTATCCGTTCCTGTTCATGACGGGGCACAAGCTCGTGCGCTTCAGCGAAAAGGAACGCGCGGGCCTGGTGAAGTACGTCGCGAACGGCGGTCTGCTGTTTTCCGACGACTGTAATCACGACGTGAATGGCCTATACGCGAAATCGTTCGAGGCGGAGATGTCGCGCGCGTTCGGCGACGGATCGCTGAAAAAGCTTCCGAACGATCATCGCGTCTACAAGACATTTTTCAAGTTTGCCGGTCCGCCACAAACGACGCACGAGTTGAACGGCTGGGGCGACAACATCGTCCACGGCTACTTGCGCGGCGTGGAGCGCAACGGAAGGCTTGGCGTAGTCTACTCGAACCAGGACTATGGCTGCGAATGGGACTACGCCTGGCAGAATAAGAGATTTCGAACAAAGGACAACACGAAGTTCGCGGTGAATCTCGTCGTTTACACGATGACCTGACCGAGGTGAGTGAGCGACGAGACGACCGACCGTTCGGGGCTTTGCAGACGGTCAATCGTGATCACTCTCGGGCGCCGGCGGCGACCGTTGCGCTCGAGTGTTCCGGCGTTGCGCGGGTCGGATTGACGCCGAGCTTGGCGCGGATTGCTCGCTCTTCTTCGGCGGCGATCGGGTAGCAGTTCTCAAGGGCTGGGAAATGCCCGGAACGGACGTCTTCGGCGTACGCGCGAATGGCGACCTCGACCTGCCGATCGAGGTCGGCGTATCGCCGAACGAATCGCGGCGCGACGTCCCCGACAAAATTACCGAGCAGGTCGTGAGAGATGACTAATTGCCCGTCGACTTCTGGGCCGGCGCCAATGCCATAAACCAGCAGGTCGACACGCTCGCGCACGAGCGCCGCGGCGGCCGCGGGCAGCGCCTCGAGCAATACCGCGAACGCGCCCGCCTCCTGCAAGGCGAGTGCGTCGTCGATCAACCGTTCGGTGGCCGCGAGCGTTTTCGCCTGGACGCGATAGCCGCCCTGCTGTCCGAGCGCCTGTGGCGTGAGTCCGATGTGGCCCATCACGGCGATGCCGGCATCAGTCATCGCGCGTACACGGCGAGCTACGCGAGCGCCCCCTTCACACTTCACCGCATCGCAGCCAGCGGCGATGAAGGCGCCTGCGTTGCGGACGGCGTCGCGGTCCGACGCCTGGTATGACAGAAATGGCAAGTCGCCCACCACAAACGCATGGCCCGCTCCGCGGCAGACTGCGCGAGCAAATACGAGCATCTCGTTCATCGTGATACCGACCGTCGTCGGCAGGCCGAGGACGGTCATTGCCGCCGAGTCGCCGACGAGAAGCA
>JBDTAE010000030.1:0-21117 GCA_039924785.1 Gemmatimonadaceae bacterium
ACGGACTGACCGAGTCCGGCATCAATGTCATCGATATCGGCGTCGTGCCGACGCCGCTCAACTACTGGGCGCTCCATCATCTCGGGGTCGACGGCGGAATTCAGATTACCGGTTCTCATAATCCGCCGGAGTATAACGGGTTCAAGTTGTCGCGCGGAACGGGGTCGATCCACGGCGCTGAGATTCAAACCCTCTACGAGCTCGCGATCGAGAAACGGCCCGCCGCGCCGCGCCGTGGTACGGTGCATTTCGAAGCCGTGATCGACACGTACGTGGCCGACATCGCGCACCGCATTGGAACGCTCTCTCGACCCATTCGCATCGTCTACGACTGCGGGAACGGCGCAGGCGCACTCGTCGCACCGCAGCTCTTCAAGGCAATCGCCGCGCATGGACGCGGGCTGTTCTGCGAAAGCGATGGCACGTTCCCGAACCACCATCCCGATCCAACCGTCCCCGAGAATCTCGAGGATCTCATCACGGCCGTGAAAGAAGACGGCGCGGAGATCGGCATCGCGTTCGATGGCGATGCCGACCGCATTGGCGTCGTCGACGGAAACGGCACGATTGTATGGGGCGACCGCATCCTGATTCTTTACGCACGCGACGTCTTGGAGCGCACGGGCGCCGGTCAAGCGATCATCTTCGACGTGAAGTGCTCGCAGTCGCTGCCGACTGCGATCACCAAAGCGGGCGGCAAGCCCGTGATGTGGAAGACCGGCCACTCGCTCATCAAGGACAAGATGCGCGAGATGAACGCACCGATCGCCGGCGAGATGTCGGGCCACATGTTCTTCAGCGAGGGGTTCTATGGTCACGACGACGCGATGTACGGCGCCGCGAGACTGCTCAAGATCCTCGCTGATTCTGGAAAGACCGTCACCGAACTGCTGGCCGACGTCCCCGACTTCGTCTCGACTCCCGAGCTTCGCATCGACGTCGACGAGGCGTTGAAGTTTGGCATCGTCGAGCGCGCCGTTGCACATTTCCGCGCGCGATACGACGTGATTGATGTCGATGGCGTCCGTGTGCTCTTCGGCGATGGGTGGGGATTGATCCGCGCATCGAACACGCAACCGATCATCGTCGCCCGCTACGAGGCAAGCACCGCCGATCGACTCGCCGCGATTCGCGGTGAGATGGAGGGGTGGCTGCGCGAGCAGGGCGTTCGAGTGTGAGATGACGACACGGCGGTGGCTCACGTTGGCGCTGGTAGCCGCCGCGGTCTTGTTGATCGTTGGGCGCGGCCTCGCCGGCGTGTATGCCGACTATCTGTGGTACGACGCGCTCGGCGCCGTCGCACTTTGGAGAATGCGAATCACGACGATCGCGTCGGTGCGCGCGGCATCAGTAGTGGGCGCGTCGGCATTCGCATTCGTGAACTTGTATGCCGTGCGCCAGTCGGTGGTGTCGCTCGTCTTTCCGCGACGACTCGGCAATCTCGAGATCGGCGAGGAAGTGCCCGGCCGCTATCTCATGGCTGCCGCGGCCGGGATCGCACTGAGCCTGGGCGTGTTGCTCTCGGTTCCAAACGCGGACTGGACGAGCGTCGTTTTGGCGTTTTCCGGTCGCACGTTCACCGAGCGTGACCCATACTTCGATCGTGACCTCGGCTTCTTCGTCAACTGGCTGCCGTTCGAGACCGCGGTGTGGACGTGGGCATTTCTCTGCGTCGGCGTTGTCGCGATCACGGTCGTTCTGCTGTATGCGCTGACGCCGAGCTTGAAGTGGCAACGCGGGACGCTGTATGCGTCGGCGTACGTTCGCAGGCACTTCACTGTGCTCGCGGGACTCTTGCTGTTGCTGCTCGCGTGGAGCTTCCGCCTCGACATGTATTCGTTGTTGAGCGACGGCAGCGGCCCTGACGGGGCGTTCACGTTCGCCGACCATCGCGTGGGCATTACCGGCGACATCATCCTCGGCATCGTGACGCTGGGCGCCGGGTTGATTGTGCTCTGGGCGGGATTCGTCGGCCAGTTCCGACTCGCCGGAATTTCCGCGCTGACGGTGGTGACACTTTCGCTCGCGATTCGACAAGTCGCGCCGGCGATCGTCGACCACACCGGCACCGATTCCGAGCGAGCGTCGCGCGAACGGCCGTACACGTCGACGCGCGCCAGTTACACGCGCCGTGCGTTCGGTGTGGACGCGATCGGCGTCGCCGATTCGACGATTGCGTTTCCGTCGATTCAGGCGGCGTTGCCTTGGGTTTCAGTGTGGGATCCGCTCGCGCTCTCGCGCGCGCTCGACGCGGGGCGCGCGGACGATCATGGCGTGCGGATCGCGTGGCGGTATTCGCCGACCGGTCTTGCAGCCGATGTGGTGGACCCGCCATCAATCGGCGCCTCACCGCACGCGCCGTGGACGCTCACGACGCTCGCCGCGTCGGAGGCCGACGAGCGCGGCGCGCCACAACGCCTGAGTGGCGCCGGGACCTCGTCGACCGACGATCTGCCGCTCGACGCGCCAATCGTGTTTCCGAATGCGTCGTCGTTCACGATCATCGCCGACTCGTTGACGCACAGCGCCGGCACGCAACTCGAATCCGGTTGGACGCGGCTTGCGAACGCTTGGTCGCTTCAGAATTTTCATATTTTCTCCGGCGACCTTCCGCAGCCTCACCCCACGATTGTGTCGCATCGCGACGTGCGGGAGCGCATCGATCGGCTCACGCCCTTCTTTGCCCAGGGGCGACACATCGATCCGTTGCTCGTCGGCGATTCGCTGTATTGGGCGGTGGATCTCTACTCCGTCTCCGACACGTATCCACTCAGCCGACACGCGGTGCTCGCGGGCGGCGAGCGCAGCTATCTGCATCATGCGGGCGTGGCAATCGTGCAGGCATCGAGCGGCGACATCAGCGTCGTGCCCGATTCCATTCTCGATCCGATTGCGGCCAACTGGGTGCATCGGCTTCCGTCGATTTTCGGAACGTGGACGGCGTTGCCGGCCGGCCTTCGCGCGCTGCTCGCGCCACCGATCGACGGGCTGTATGCGCAGGCAATCGCGTTCGGCCGCTACGGATATAACAATACCAATGAGCTTGCGCGACACGTGCCGACGATCGACGGCGCGGATACGACGCTCACCGGCGACGATCTGCCCATCGTTTTGCCCGGCTCGCACACCACGGCGCTCGCGCTTCCACTCGTCGACGATGTCGACCGGCTTCGCGGATTGTTGATCGGCACCGGTGGCACGTCACGAGTCACCGCGTGGTATCCGCTTGCGCTTCCGGGCCCGCGTTGGACCGCATTACTGGATCGCCTGCGGTCAGTCGACAGCGCGGGCAACGCCGCCCGCGAAGGCCCGCTCGCTCGCGGACGCGTGCGCGCGGTTCCGCTGCGCGGCGGAATCGGGTTCATCCAACCGACGTACCGCTGGCGCCCGCAGAGCATTCCGGCGCTCAACCGCATCGCACTGCTCGCCGGCGACACAACGCTGTCGATCGTCGCCGGCGCTGGAACTCCAACGGGCGCGACCACGGGCGTGCCATCGAGCCGAGATTCTTCGGCGGCCGCGCTCTACCGCGATATGCGCGATGCCATGCGACACGGCGACTGGCTCGCGTTCGGACGCGCGTTCGAGGCGTTGGGGCGAGCACTTGGACAACAACCCAGACCATGAGCATCGCAGCGACGCACGATCGCCATCGCACCGCGGTGATCGCTCTCGGCGGCAACGCGCTCGCGCCGGCCGGTGAGCGCTCGACTGTTTACGATCAGTTCCGTCATACGCGTGAAAGCCTCGGTCCCATCGTCGAGTTGGCGCTTGCGGGATGGGGAGTGTGCATCGTGCACGGGAACGGTCCGCAGGTTGGCGACGAGGTCGTTCGCAACGAACTCGCGCGCGGCGAAGCGAGTCCACTTCCGCTCGGCGTTCTCGTCGCCGAAACCGCCGGTTGGATCGGCTACATGATTCAACAGTCCCTCGAGAACGCGCTCATCCGGGCCGGCTCACCGCGAACGGTCGCGACGGTCATCACGCAGGTGGAAGTCGACCCGAATGATCCGGCGCTGCGAAATCCGAGCAAGTTCATCGGACACACGCTCACTGAAGCGCGCGCGCAGCAGTTGGTGGCGGACGGTCTCTCGGTGAAGACCGACGGTCACGGCAATCTCCGTCGCGTGGTCGGAAGTCCGGCGCCTCGCGGAATCCGTGAGCTTGCGGTGATCAAGACGTTGGTAGAGCAGGGGATGCTCGTCGTCGCGTGCGGTGGAGGCGGAGCACCGGTTTACCGCGATCCAAAGCTGGGGTGGGAAGGCATCGATGCCGTGATCGACAAGGATCTCGCGGCGGCAGTTCTGGCGCGCGATCTTGGCGCCGAAATGTTGTTAATCTTGACTGACGTCGATGCGGTCTATGCCGACTGGGGCACGTCGGCACAGCGGCCGCTCTCGACGCTGACCGTCGAGCAGGCGCAGCAGATGGACGAGAGCGGGGCCTTCGGCGAGGGGAGCATGGCGCCGAAGATTCGCGCAGCAATTGATTTCGTGCGACATACTACTGGTAGCAAAGGCCGGGCAATCATCACGTCGCTCGCACTCGGCCAGAAGGCAGTGCACGGCGAAGCAGGGACGATCATCACTGGCCCAACGGGCTGACGGAACCGCTTTTCATCACCGCAACCGCGGAGTACGCGTGAACATCCACGAATACCAAGCGAAAGAAATCCTCCGGGCGGAAGGCGCGCCGATTCCTCCGGGAGAGATTGCCACGACCGCCGATCAGGCGGAGGCATTGGCGAAGAAGTACGGCACCACGGTCGTTATCAAGGCACAGGTGCATGCAGGCGGCCGCGGAAAGGCCGGGGGCGTGAAGCTCGCCAAGACGCCGGCTGAAGCGAAGGAGATTGCCGGCAAGATCCTCGGGATGCAGATCAAGGGACTCACGGTGGAGAAGGTGCTCGTCACGCCGGCCGCGGACATCGCGAGTGAAGCGTACGTCGGCATCATTCTGGATCGCGCGTCGAAAAAGCCGGTATTCATGGTCAGTCCCGCCGGCGGCATCGACATCGAAGAGGTCGCCGCGACGACGCCTGAGAAAATCCTCAAGCTGCCGATCGACACGCGGTACGGTCTTCAGCCGTATCAGGCGTCGCGCCTCGGCTTCTTTTTGTTCGACGACATCAAGAAGGTGCGCGCGGCCGCGAAGATCATGCAGCAACTCTATTCGGCGTTCATGAAGAGCGGGTGCTCGCTCGCCGAGATCAACCCGCTCGTCGTGACGCCCGCGGGCGACATCGTCGCGCTCGATGCCAAGATGGTCATCGACGACAACGAGCTCGATCGCCGGCCCGAAATCGCCGCGATGCGTGACGAAAGCGCCGAGGCGCCGAGTGAGGTGATTGCACGAAACGCGAATTTGACTTTCATCAAGCTCGACGGCGACGTCGGGTGCGTCGTGAACGGCGCCGGCCTGGCCATGGCGACGATGGATCTCGTGAAATACTACGGCGGCGATCCGGCGAACTTCCTCGACATCGGCGGCTCGTCGAATCCGGAGAAGGTCGTGAACGCGCTCAAGATCATCACCGCCGATCCGAACGTGAAGGCGATCCTGTTCAACATCTTCGGCGGCATCACGCGCACCGACGACGTGGCGAACGGCATCGTCACCGCGACTAAACAGAACCCGCTCAAGGTGCCGATCGTCATCCGGCTCACGGGCACCAACGAAGAGATCGCAATGAAGATTCTGCAGGAGAACGGATTCTCGGCGAGTTCCGATATGGACGAGGCGGTCCAGCAAGCGGTGAAGCTCGCGCATGGAGGAGCCGCCGCATGAGCATCTTCCTCGACAACAACAGCACGGTGATCGTGCAGGGCATCACCGGCCGCGACGGGTCGTTCCACACGAAGCAGATGATCGAGTACGGAACGAAGATCGTCGGCGGCGTGACGCCGGGCAAAGGCGGCCAGATGTTCGACGAGAAGGTTCCCATCTTCAACACCGTCGCCGACGCCGTCGCCGCGACCGGCGCGAACACGTCGGTCATCTACGTGCCGCCCATGTTCGCCGCCGATGCGATCATGGAAGCCGCGGACGCCGGCATCGCGCTGATCGTGGCGATCACCGAGGGCGTTCCGGTGCTCGACATGAGCCGCGTCTACCCGTTCGTCAAGGACAAGGGCGCGCGCCTCCTCGGCGCGAACTGCCCGGGCCTCATCACACCGGGACAGTCGAAGGTCGGCATCATTCCGGGACGCATCTGCACGCCGGGCAGCATCGGCGTGGTGAGCCGTTCAGGAACGCTCACCTACGAAATAGTATATCAGCTCACTCGTGCCGGGCTCGGCCAATCGACGTGCGTTGGTATCGGCGGCGATCCGATCAACGGCACGAACTTCATCGACTGTCTTGCGGCGTTCGAAGCGGATCCGAACACCAAGGCGGTCGCGATGATGGGTGAAATCGGCGGCACGGACGAGCAGGAAGCCGCGGAGTTCGTGAGGAACCACATGAAGAAGCCGGTCGTCGGGTTTATCGCCGGGCAGACCGCGCCCCCGGGTCGTCGCATGGGACATGCCGGGGCGATCATCTCGGGTTCGTCGGGTACGGCGGCTGAGAAGATCCAGTCGTTTATCGATGCCGGCATGGGCGTCGCCAAGCGGCCGATCGATTTCGTGGAGCTGATCAAGGCTCGCCTGTAGGGGCGCACGAACAGCAGGAACAATTTTGAGCACGAATTTGACGAATTAAACGAATCGAACCCTCGACGAGATGGCGGATCACGCGGTTTCTTCAATGCATGTTTTTGTGATCCGCCCGGCGCGCTGTCGACATTCAAGATCAGTTGCAAATACTAGAACTCGCGCCGTTCAGCATTATCGCCAATGGTTCGATTCGTTCGATTCGTATGATTCGTGCTCAGACTGTTACCACTGTCCACGCGAGCGCCATCGAGAGAGTCTCAGACCCAAACTCACCCAATAGAGAAGGATTTCGACCATGGCAGGCAACTACACGCTAACGATCGTCAAACCCGACGCATTCGGCAGCGCCAAAGGAGGCAAGATCATCGCGCATCTCGAGGGGCAGGGCTTCCGGGTCCTTGCCGCGCGTGTCGTTCATTTGTCCGATGCTGAGGCGCGTGAGTTTTATTCCGTGCACATGGAGCGCCCGTTCTTTCCATCGCTCGTAACCTTCATGACTTCGGGTGCATGCATGCCGATGGTCCTGCAAAAGGCCGATGCGGTCGCTTCGCTTCGCGTCGCGATTGGCGCCACCGACCCCGCCCAAGCTGACGAAGGCACCGTTCGTAAACTTTTCGCGGAATCCAAAGAGCGGAACGCCATTCACGCCAGCGATTCGGATGAAAACGCCACTCGCGAGGCCGGTTTCTTCTTCGCGGCGACCGAAGTCCTCCGGGCGCACTGAGCGTCCGGGCCGGACCGGACCTGCTGGAGGCTCAACTCCATTACCTACAGCGACTTGTAGCAGTCCGCAAAATTGAGTAGTTTTCTCGGATGTTGTCCTTTGACATTCGGGCGCTCGAATCGCATGCTGCGGTCGTTGACGACGAACTCGCCGCAAACGACCCGGTCTGGAGAGACGGTGATCCAAAGCCCGAGGGCGCCGTTCATGTGACGGGTCGTCTTTCGGTTGCCGGACCGGGCCGTTTTTATTGGCACGGACGCATCGAAGGCAGCGTTGCGCTCGACTGTAGCCGGTGTCTCACACCGACCACGGCGGGCGTGAATGATGAGACGCATATCATCTTCGCCGACGGCGGTTCCGACGGTGAGGATGAAACCACGGACGATCCGGATGTCTACCAGCTCGACCCGCAGGCGCAGGAGCTCGACCTCCGGCCGGCGATTCGCGAGCAGTGGCTCCTGTCGGCGCCGTCTTTCGCGCTCTGTCGCGAAGACTGCAAAGGGTTTTGTCCTCGTTGCGGAGAAGATTTGAACGCTGGTCCGCACGATTGCAGTCAAGAGGAGGCCGACCCGCGTTGGGCTGCACTCCGAAAATTGAAAGAATCATCGAAGTAGCTGTCCCGACCGCACCGCCTTCCGGCCTCGCCGCGCAGGCGCTCAATAGACTTCTTTAACGCCCTCCAGATAGTCCCATGGCCGTCCCGAAAAGACGTACTTCGAAGCGAAAGAAGCGCGCGCGCAACACGCACAAGACCGCGCCGTCGATCGCGATTCAAAAATGTCCGCGCTGTCAGACGATGAAGCGCCCGCATCACGTCTGTGAAGAGTGCGGGTACTACGGTGGTAAGCAGCGGGTCGCAGCCAGGGAAGCGTAGCCTTGGCGCGTATCGCTTTGGACGCCATGGGGGGCGACTTCGCTCCCCGGGCGACCGTTGCCGGCGCGTTGCTCGCCCTCCGCGAGCTTGATATCGCTCACTCCATTCAGCTCGTCGGTCAGACCACGGTCGTCACCGATCAGTTGAATGCGCTGCTCACCGAACCGGAATTTTCGGACCTCGGCGCGGCGCGCGGGCGGATAGAAATCGTCGAAGCTCCGGATGTCGTCGAAATGAACGACAAGCCGAGCGTCGTCGTTCGCGGCAAGCAACTCAGCTCGATGATGGTCGGGCTCAAGCTGCAAGCCGAGGGCAAGTCCGACGCATTCGTCTCCGCCGGCAACACCGGCGCGCAGATGGTCGCATCGCTCATGGTGCTCAAACTCCACGGCGGGCTCAAACGGCCCGCGATCGCCACCGTGTTTCCAACGGCGCGTGTTCCGATCGTGGTCCTCGACTCCGGCGCCAACGTCGACTGCTCCGCCGAAGAGCTGGTGCAATTCGCTCGGCTCGGTGCGGTCTACGCCGAAGACATTCTCGGACGCGACAATCCGTCGGTCGGTTTGCTCAACATCGGCGAAGAGCCCGAGAAGGGGAACGTCGTCGTCAAGGAGGCGCACGCGCTCCTCCAGGCCGCGGGACTCAACTTCGTCGGCAACGTCGAGGGACGCGACCTTCCAACCGGCACCTGCGACCGCGGGCCCATTGATGTCGTCGTCTGCGACGGCTTCGTCGGCAACGTGATCCTCAAGTTTTACGAGGCGATTTCACCCTTCATCATCGACCTGCTCGCGAAGGCCGGCGTCGATCAGCGCACGATGACGTCCGCGCTCACGCCGCTCGACTATGCCGAACATGGCGGAGCACCACTCCTGGGTGTGAAGGGCATCAGCATCATCTCGCACGGCAAATCGTCGCCGCGCGCGATCATGAACGCGATCAAGGTTGGCGTCCGCGCACACGAGAGCAGAATGGACGAGCACATCGGACGCCGGTTGCAGCACGAGGTCGGAGCTCAATGAAACGCCCCATCGCGTATATCGCCGGCACCGGACGCGGAGTGCCGAGCAAGGTGATGACGAATCACGATTTCGCGGCGTTGGGGCTCGAGACCAACGACGAATGGATCGTTGAGAGAACTGGCATTCGCGAACGGCACATTGCCGCCGAAGGGGAAACGACGTGCACGATGGCCGCCGCCGCCGCCCGCAAAGCGATGGAACGGGCCGGCGTATCGGCGGGCGAGCTCGACGCGATCGTTCTCAGCACGGCGACGACAGACCGTCTGCTTCCGTCCACCGCCGTCGACCTCCAGAAGAACCTGGGCGCCACGCGTGCCGCCGCGTTCGACATCAGCGCGGCCTGCTCAGGGTTCATTTACGGCGCGACGATCGCCGAAGGCCTCATTGCGACGGGCGTCGCAGAGACGATTCTCGTCGTCGGATCCGAGCGCATGAGCTCAATCATCGACTGGACGGATCGGTCGACCTGCGTGCTCTTCGGAGACGGGGCGGGTGCCGCCGTCCTCAAGCGAGCCCCCAAAGCCGCGTCCGCACATCCAAAGGGCATTCTCAGCGCGTACATGAGAAGCGACGGAACGCTCGGCGACCTTCTGTATCGTCCGGCCGGCGGGTCGAGCATTCCCTTCTCGGAGACCGTGCTGTCCGACCGATCGCACTTTGTGAAGATGGCCGGCCGCGAAGTCTTCAAACACGCGGTGCGGTCGATGGCCGATGCCACCGATCGCGCAATGGACGGCGCAAAGCTCACGGGCGACGACATCGATTTGCTCATCCCGCACCAGGCGAACATCCGGATCATCGAGGCCACCGCGAAGCACGCGAATGTCTCGATGGACAAGGTGTACGTGAATGTCGACCGCTACGGTAACACGTCGTCCGCGTCGGTGCCGATCGCGATGGATGAGGCGATCGAAAGCGGTAGAATCAGAGAGGGAATGACCGTGCTCCTCGTCGCGTTTGGCGCGGGGTTCACGTGGGCCTCGATGGTCGTGCGGTTCTGATTTATGGACATCGTATTACTCTTTCCAGGCCAAGGTTCGCAGAAGCCCGGCATGGGCAAAGATCTCATCGACGCGTTTCCAGCGGCGAAAGCGGTGTTCGAGCAAGCCGACGACGCGCTCGGCGCGCCGTTGAGCAAACTGTGTTTCGAAGGCCCGGCCGACGAGCTCACGCTGACGTACAACGCGCAACCGGCGCTACTCGCGCATGGTGCTGCCGTCTGGGCCGCGACGCGTGACGTCATCGGTGCGAACGTCATGGCCGCGGCCGGACACTCACTCGGCGAATTCACGGCCTATTACGCGGCCGAATCGCTGTCGCTCGGCGACGCCCTTCGCGTGGTCCGCCGGCGCGGTGAGCTGATGTACGACAGCGGCGTGAAACGCCCCGGCGCGATGGCAGCGATTCTCGGCGAGACGAATCGTCCCATCGAAGAGATCTGCGCCGACGCAACGCGCGACGCTGGGCTCGTCGTCCCGGCAAACTACAATTGCCCTGGCCAGGTCGTGATCAGCGGCGAAGAGCAGGGCGTCGAGCGTGCGATGGCATTGTGCAAAGAGGCGGGCGCCAAGCGCGCGATCCGCCTCAACGTGAGTGGGGCCTTTCACTCGCCGCTCATGGACAGCGCGGCGGACGGACTCGCCAAATCGATGAACGACGTGTCGTTTGACGATCCGCATTTTGCCGTTTACGCAAACGTGAATGGCGAGGCCGTGCTCAAGGCCGATCGCGCGAAAGCCTTGCTCTTGGAGCAACTGTCCAAGCCGGTGCGCTGGACCGACGAAATCCTTGCGTTGGCGGAGCGCTTTCCCGACGCTATGTACATCGAGATGGGTCCGGGCAACGTGCTCACGGGGCTCGTGAAGAAGATCGCGCCAAACCTCAAGACGGCCGTGTGCGGTACGGCGGCCGACGTCGCGGCCGTCCGCGGGTTCGCTGTATGAGTATTCTATGAATATCGATCTCACAGGGCGCACCGCCCTCGTCACCGGCGGCACGCGCGGCATCGGCCGAGCGATCGCCGAAACGCTCGCCGAGTGTGGGGCCAAGGTCGCTGTGGTCGGGCGCGATCTCGGCCGCGCGCAAACGGCCGCAGCGGCCATCGGGCCGAACACGCAGGGCTTCGCATGCGACGTGGCCGATGCGACCGCACTCGCGGCTCTCATCGAGACCGTCGAGAACGACTTCGCGCCGATCGACATTCTCGTCAACAACGCCGGACTCACGCGCGACAACTTGTTGTTCCGCATCAAGGATGAAGACTGGGACGCCGTGATCGACGCCAACTTGCGCGGCGCATTCGTTGCGACCCGTGCGGCGGCGCGCGGCATGATGAAGCGCCGCTGGGGACGAATCATCAACATTGCCAGCGTCGTCGGTCTCGTCGGAAACAAGGGACAGGCGAACTACGCGGCGAGCAAGGCGGGACTGATCGGCCTGACGAAATCGGTCGCGAAGGAGCTCGCGTCGCGAAACGTGCTGGCCAATGTGATCGCGCCGGGCTACGTCGAAACCGATATGACCGCCGCGATGAGCGATGAAGCCAAGGCGGCCATATCAGCGCAGATTCCGGTCGGTCGTCTCGGCGCTCCGGCGGACATTGCGTGGATGGTCGCCTTCCTGGCGTCGGACTACGCGTCGTACATCACGGGCCAAGTCCTCGTCATCGACGGCGGCATGGTCATGTGACCCCCTCTGGCGCGGGTCGCGCCTATGACAATGCTCCTAGTGGCTCGCTAGATTATCCAGAATACCACCCGCAACGCACTCTACAGCAGAGAGGAATGATTCCAATGGCCGACAACGCTCAGAAGGTCCGCGACATCATCGAGAAGGAGCTGGGAGTCGAGCGCGAAAAGCTCACCGACGAAGCCAGCTTCATCGAGGATCTCGGCGCGGATAGCCTCGACATCGTCGAGCTGGTCATGGAGTTCGAGAAGGAGTTCAACATCGACATTCCGGATGAAGATGCCGAGAAGCTGCGCACGGTTGGCGACGCGGTCGGCTATCTGAACCAGAAGATGGGGAGCGCGGCGTAAATGAAGCGTCGGGTCGTCGTCACCGGTCTCGGGGCGATTACGCCAGTCGGCAACGACGTGGCGACGACTTGGCGTGCGATTACCGCGGGCGTTTCGGGCGGTGCGCCAATCACGAAGTTCGATACCTCGTCGTTTCCGGTGAAATTCGCCTGCGAGGTGAAGGGCTTCGATCCGCTGATGTACCTCGACCGGAAAGAGGCCAAGCGCGCGGATTTGTTCGCGCAGTATGCGATCGCGGCGTCCGTTCAGGCGATGACCGACGCCGGCTTCGGCGACGGAACGGGGTACGATCCTGAGCGGATGGGCGTGATCATTGGCAGCGGTATCGGCGGCCTCAAGACGTTCGAGGAGCAGCACGACGTTTACCGCGAGCGCGGCCCAAGCAAGATCAGCGCGTTCTTCATCCCGATGTTCATCTCGGACATCGCGGCGGGTCTCGTGTCCATGCGGTTCAACGCGAAGGGACCGAACTACGCGACGATCTCCGCGTGCGCCACGAGCGCGCACGCGATCGGTGACGCGTTCCGCACCATCCAGTACGGCGACGCGGACGTCATCATCACCGGCGGATCCGAAGCGACGGTAACGCCAATGGCGATCGGTGGCTTCGCGAACATGAAGGCGTTGTCCGAGCGGAACGAATCGCCTGAAACTGCGTCGCGTCCGTTCGACGCAACGCGCGACGGCTTCGTCATGGGTGAGGGCGGTGGTATCGTCATTCTCGAAGCCCTCGAGCATGCCCAGGCCCGCGGCGCCCGCATTTACGCCGAGATCGTCGGCTACGGTGCCACTGGCGACGCGTACCATTTGACGGCGCCCGCACCCGAGGGCGAAGGCGCCCAGCGCGCGATGCGCATCGCGATGAAGGACGCCGGGATGGTGCCCGCCGACATCGATTACATCAACGCGCACGGCACGTCCACACCGGCCAACGACTCCAACGAGACCAAAGCCATCAAGGCAGTCTTTGGCGGGCACGCGGCCACGGTGAACGTCAGCTCCACCAAGTCGATGACCGGCCACATGCTCGGCGCGGCGGGCGCGGTGGAGTTCATCATCGGATCGCTCGCCGTTCGCGATTGCATTGTTCCTCCCACGATCAACTATCAAACTCCCGACCCGGAGCTCGATCTCAACTACACGCCAAACACCGCCGTGAAGCGGCCGGTGCGAACGGTGTTGAGCAACAGCTTTGGTTTCGGCGGCCATAACGTTACGCTCGCCATCAAGCGTTTCGAGGAGTAGCACCGTGTTGTCTCCGGTACAGATCGATCGCCGTCTGATTGCAGACCCTCGGCTTCTTCCCATCGCCGACGCGGTCGAGCGTGGCGAACGACTGTCGTTCGACGACGGCGTCGCGCTGTTCAAGACGTCTGATTTGCTCGGGCTCGGCCACTTGGCCGACGCGGTGAATCGCACCAAGAACGGCGATCGCGTCACGTTCGCGGCGAATCATCACATCAACCCGACGAACATCTGCATCCTGCGGAAGACGTGCGTCTTCTGCTCGTACGCGCGCTTGCCGAAAGAAGAGGGCGCGTATCGCTACACGATGGATCAGATCTGGGCCGAAGCCGCGACCGCGAACAGCACGATGACGCGTGAGTTCCACATCGTCGGCGGACTCGATATGCACGCGGGTCTCGCCTACTACGATGAGATGTTTCGGGGTCTCAAATCACGCCATCCGCACGTGCACATCAAAGGCCTCACTGCCGTCGAGCTGGCGCACATCGCGCGGATCGAAAAGATGACGGTGCGCGACGTGCTCATCGCGTTGAAGGACGCTGGTCTCGACACGTTGCCAGGCGGCGGCGCCGAGGTGTTCAGCCCTGGCGTTCGCGCAACGATCGCCGACAAAAAGCTGTCGGGCGAAGAGTACATCAACGTCCATCGCGAAGCGCACGCACTCGGCATTCGCAGCAATTGCACGATGTTGTACGGTCACGTGGAAACGATGGAAGATCGCGTCGCGCATCTGTCGATGCTCCGCGACCTTCAGGACGAGACGGGCGGCTTCCTCGCGTACATTCCGCTCGCATATCACCCGGACAACAACGAGTTGGGCGAGACGCTGCATCGCACTGGAACGGCGACGACCGGCTTCGATGACCTGAAGAACCTCGCCGTCGGACGCCTGTTCCTCGACAACTTCACGCACATCAAGTCGCATTGGATCATGGTCACGACGGCCATGGCGCAGACCGGACTGCACTTTGGCGTGAACGACCTCGAAGGCACCGTCGTGCGCGAAAAGATCTATCACGAAGCCGGCGCGCACACCGCGCAGGCAATGACGCTCGATCAGATTCTGCGCCTCATTCGCGGAGCGAAGAAAGTGCCCGCCGAGCGTGATTCGTTCTACAACGTCATTCGCACGTTCGACGGTTCGGACGCCCACGACGCGACGCAGGTCGCCGTCGAGGCGGCCTAGCCGTTCATGCGCGTCGGCAGAATTCCATACATCAATTGCTACCCGGTGTACGGGGCGATTGATCGCGGTATCATCCCGATCTCGGCGGAGCTCGTCGACGGCGTTCCGACAGCGCTGAATCGGCAGATGGCTGAAGGCACGCTCGATGTCAGCGTGATCTCCGCGGTCGAGTACGCGCGCGACGCCACGAAGTATCTGCTGTTGCCGGATCTCTCAATCTGCAGCGACGGTCCGGTGCGGAGTGTCGTGCTGTTTTCGAAGCGACCAGCGGCCGAACTGCAGGGACGTCGCGTGCTCGTGAGCCGCAGCTCGATGACGAGCGTCGCGCTGCTCGAGCTGTTGTTCGAGAACGTGTGGGACGCCAAGCCGGCCTTCGTGCCGAGCAATGCGGAGCTCGTCGACGTCGCGACATTCGACGAGGAAGAGCACGACGCTCGCCTCGTCATCGGCGACGCGGCGCTGCATCTGTGGTCGCGCTTGCGGTCCCCAGAGCTGTATGCGGAAAAAGAATCGATCACGCAGTATCGATATGCGTATGACCTTGGCAGCGAATGGAAACGCTGGACCGACTTGCCGTTCGTCTTTGCGGTGTGGGTCGCCCAACGGACCGCGCCGGTCGCAGACGCGCTCGCCGTCCACGCAAGCCTGATCGCGTCGCGCGACTGGGGATTACAACATCTCGAAACACTCGCCGCGCAGGCCGCCATCGCGACGGGCGTCAACAAGAGCGTGTGTCTCGAATATCTGTCCGGTCTCGACTACGGATTGTCGTATCGCCACCTCGCGGGTCTCACGGAATTCTTCCGGCGGTTGGTGCTGGCCGGCAAGGTTCCGAACGGCTCCCTCGCGTTTCTTCCGGCCGCATAGCGCGCGCCGAATCTCAGCTTTCGCAAACAGGCAACTGCCATGAAGGATCTTCTCGACTTCTACACCAACGCATCGCTCATCGAGCTCGGCGCCGAGGCAGACCGTATTCGACGTGAGAAGCATCCTGAGGGCGTCGTGACGTACATCGTCGACCGCAACATCAACTACACGAACGTATGCGTCGCCGACTGCGGCTTCTGCGCGTTCTATCGCCGGCCGAAGCACAACGAAGGGTGGACGCTGTCGTACGAGCAGATCGGCGCCAAGATCGACGAAGCGAAAGAGCTCGGCGCGGTGCAGATCCTCATGCAGGGCGGGCACAATCCGTACATCCCGTTCGACTGGTATCTCGACCTGCTGCGTTACATCAAGCAGTATCATCCGATTCACATCCACGGATTCAGCCCGAGCGAAATCGATTTCTTCGCGAAGACCTTTCGAATGGACGCGCGCGACGTCATTCGAGAGTTGATGAAAGCGGGTCTCAATTCCGTCCCGGGCGGCGGCGGCGAGATTCTCGTGCAGCGCGTTCGCGACATGGTCGCGAAGAAGAAAGCCGGAGCGGATCGTTGGCTCGAGATCATGGAGATCGCGCACCAGGAAGGCATGAAGACGTCGGTCACCATGATGTACGGCTTGGGCGAAACGCTCGCCGAGCGCATCGAGCACTTCGAGCGTGTGCGTGAGGTGCAGGCGCGGACGAATGGCTTCACCGCGTTCATCTGCTGGCCGTTGCAGCCCGAGAACACGCCGACGATGTCGCACATGCAGAAGACCGACGCGATCGACTATCTGCGCACGGTGGCGATGGCGCGCATTGTTCTCGACAACGTTCCGAACCTGCAGGCGAGCTGGGTCACGATGGGAATGAAGGTCGGCCAGACCGCGCTCAAGTTCGGCTGCAACGATTTCGGTTCTCTGATGATCGAGGAAAACGTCGTGTCCGCGGCGAATACCACGCACCGCACGTCGATTCAGGAAATGGAACACCTGATTCGGGACGCGGGCTTCATCGCCGCGCGCCGTCGCCAGGACTATTCGATCATTCGCGAAACCGCGTCAGCGGAGATCGCCAGCGTCGCGGCATGACCGCTGACGCGTCGCACCACGCCGACTCGAAAGGCAGCGCAACTCGCGTCGGCATCGGCTACGACTCGCACCGGTTCGAAGCGCCTGGCCCGCTGATCCTCGGCGGCGTTCCCATTCCGTTCGACATGCACCTGGCGGGTCACTCCGACGGTGACGCCGCCGCGCATGCAATCACCGACGCGATCCTTGGCGCCGCTGGTGCCGGCGACATCGGCGAGATGTTTTCCGATCGCGATCCGGCGAACAAAGGCAAAGATTCGCTCGAGATGCTGCGCGCGGCCGTCGAGCGAATCGCCAGCAAAGGGTGGTCGGTGCAGCAGGTCGACGTCGCCATCGTCACCGAGCGTCCGAAGGTTCTCTCGTTTCGGGAGACGATGAAGGCGCGGCTCGGCGGCGCCCTCGGGATTTCGCCCGACGACGTGAGCGTGAAAGGCAAAACGAACGAGGGCATGGGCTGGATCGGTCGCGGCGAAGGCATCGCGTGCATCGCCGTGGCGACCATCGTCTCCTCGAGCCGGTGAGCGACCCATGGTGGACGAGGGCGCGGCACTCCGGTTTCATCTCGACCGGTTCGGCGATTTTCTAACGCTGGAGCAGGGGACGTCGCCGCTCACGCTCGAGGCGTACCGGCGGGACGTCGAGCGACTCGTCGAGTTCGCGCGAGCCAAGACAGTTCAGGGGCCCGCGGACATCACGCCGCGCTTGATTCGCGATTTCGTCTACAGCCTCAAGGACCTCGGCCTCGCGCCGTCATCGATCCGCCGCAACATCTCCGCGGTCCGCACGTACTTCAAGTTTCTCCTGTCCGACGGGATCGTCACCAAGGATCCGAGCGAGCGGATCGAAACGCCCAAGCGCTGGCGGACGTTGCCCGACGTGCTGACTGTCGAAGAGATCTCTAAATTATTGGCGTCGCCCACGATCGACGATCCGTTGGTCTTTCGCGACCGAGCGATGCTCGAGTTGGCGTACGCGGCCGGACTGCGCGTGTCTGAATGGATCACGCTCGGGACCCGCGACGTGATGATGAGCGACAAGCTCGTTCGCGTTTTCGGAAAGGGGAGCAAGGAACGGCTGGTGCCGATCGGTCGATCGGCGATTGGCGCCGTCGCGACGTATATTCGCGAGCTGCGCCCGAAGCTGGAGAAAGGCGAGGGGAAGGGGGTTCTGTTTCTCAACGCACGCGGCCAACCACTCACGAGAATGGGCGCGTGGAAGATTCTTCGAAAATATGTAGATCGCGCGGGGATCACAAAGGCTGTGTCTCCACACACGCTGCGTCACTCGTTCGCGACGCATTTGCTCGAAGGCGGCGCCGATCTTCGGGCTGTGCAAGAAATGCTCGGCCACGTAGATATTTCGACGACCCAGATCTACACGCACGTCGACCGCGAGTATCTGCGGCAGGTGCACAAGCAGTTTCACCCGAGGGGCTGATCTTGCGGCGCAATGTGGACCATCAGGGATCGCTTATGTGTGTTTGCGCCGGTGCGGCAGCCTGAATGGCAGTGAGCGTTGCGATAGTGGCAGACGTCGTCGCGGATGGAGCGATGCAGTCGTCGGACCGACCGTACGTCGTCGAGGATGGAGCGATGCAGTCGTCGGACGGACCGTACGTCGACGCGGATGGAGCGATGCAGTCGTCGGACGGACCACGCGTCGTCGCGGATGGAACGACGCAGTCGTCGAACGGACCGTGCATCCACGCGGACGGAGCGTGGCGGTCGTCGAACGGACCGTGCGTCGACGCGGATGGCGCCATCGCCTCGTCGTACGGTCCCATCATCGACGCGTACGGAGGTCCCATTGCGTCGAACAGGGCAACCATTGCGTCGTCTGGGGCAACCATCGCGTCGAGCAGGATTAGGATCAAGCAAGGCGGTGTGCAGATTCGGACCAACATCGCCGGCATCCCAGCGATATTTAGCTTTAGCCGCCCATCGTGCCGTGCAGGGATAGCGCGAGATCCACCTGCCCTTCGCAACCAGCCATCAATGATTCTCGTTATCGACAACTACGACTCGTTCACGTACAACCTCGTGCAGTACCTGGGCGAGCTTGGCGCGGATCTCGTCGTGCATCGGAACGACGCCATCTCCGTCGATGACATTGGCGAGCTTGCGCCGACCGGCATCGTGCTGTCTCCCGGACCCTGCACGCCGCGCGAAGCGGGCATAACCGTGGATGTGATCAAGCGCTGGGGATCGAGCATTCCTATTCTTGGCGTTTGTCTCGGTCACCAGGCCATTGGCGAGGCCTACGGCGGAGTCGTCGTCAGAGCGGACCGAGTCATGCATGGCAAAACTTCTATGATCGACCACAACGGCTCAGGAGTGTTCGCTGGGTTGCCATCGCCGGTTGAGGTGATGCGCTATCACTCGCTCATCGTGGAACGGAGCACATTGCCCGACTGTCTCGAGGTTGTTGCCGTCGCGAAGGACGACCCGACGGAGATTCACGGCGTGAAGCACCGCGAACATCCGGTGTACGGCGTGCAATTCCACCCGGAATCCGTGATGACGCAGCACGGCAAGCAGCTCCTCCAGAACTTCCTGGACGTCGCTCGGTGATATTCCGCCGGTTAGCGGTTGCTCTGCTGTACGCGGGCGGGGCGTCCGTGGCCGCCGCGCAGACTGTGACGATCGCGAGCCGAGGTTCGGGACCGGGGACGGAAATTCTTCCGGCGGCCCTGCAAGGCCCGCACACCACCTCCATCGCGGGTTCGTCGTTCACGGTTGCGGCGGGAACCACCGTTGACAGATCTCTTATCGTCATCGGTCACGACGCGATTGTCGCGGGGACGGTGCACGGCGATGTGATCGTCGTCAACGGTGGACTCTATCTCCATCCCGGCGCGGTGATCGACGGTCGCGCGATCGCCATCGGCAGCAACGTCTACAACGCTACGCTCGCTCATACAGGCTCGCCCCCGTTATCGATTCACGATTTCACGTACGACGTTTCGCCGATTCCGGACGGAGTGTCGCTCTCGTACCGGTCGACCGCGCAAGCCGAGGACTCGGACCTCCAAGGCTTTTCGCTGCCGGGGTTTTTTGGGCTCGTGCTGCCGGCGTACGATCGAGCGGACGGGTTGTCATTGCCAGTGGCTGGCCTCTTCGTCGCGAAACGTCTCTCGATCGAGCCGCGCATTATCGCTCGCTCGCAGTTGGGACGTGTGGATCCGTGGCTCGACGTCGTCGATTCGGTCGGAGTCGCCAGTGCGTTCTCGCTGAGCGGCGGGCGGAACACCTTCAGCAACGACGAGTGGTTTCGCAGCAACATCGTCAACAGCCTCGAGACCATTGGGCTTGGCAACGATGCTCGCAATTATTTCCGCGGCACGCGGGGCGACGCGAAGTATGCGTGGCAATCGGACACCGGCGAGACGTACCATTCGCTGTACATCGGCGTTCGCGGCGAGCACGCTCTCACCGTTCGTCCAGGCGTCGGCGTCACCGGCGGACCGTGGAGTTTTTTCGGTCGGCACGGCGACGACGACATGCTTCGTCCCAACCCGGCGATCGATAACGGCGTGACAAAGTCGCTGCGCGCCGGCGTAGGCGTTTTCAGTCCGGCGTCCGACATCCACGGGCATGCGACACTCGGGATCGAACTCGGTCGGTTCGACGGAGACACCGTCGCCGGGATCGCAAACCAATCGTCGCGAGACTTCGCGCAGGCCACGTTCGACGGAATAATCACATTCCCAACCTTCGGTGACCAGTACATCCAGTTCAACGGACACGCCGTCGCGTCGAGCCATGGCGGCACTCCCCGTCAGCGATGGGCCTACCTCGGCGGCAGCGGCACCCTGCCGACGTTCGATCTTTTCCAGTTCGGCGGGGACCAGCTCGTCTATCTCGAAGGACACTACAACCTTCCCATCACGTCGCGCGAGATTCCGCTGCTCGGGCCGCCGACGATCGCGCTTCACGACGCCATCGGGGGCGCTGGGGTGGGGTCGATCAAGACGCTGCACCAAAACATTGGCGCCCGGCTCTCGTTCGGCCCGATCTACATCGGGTTTGTGATGGACCCCGCAACCCGTCATTGGAATTTCGACGGCGGATTTTCGCTCCTGAGATAAACAGCGGAGATCTCGCGAAATCGGTTTGCACCCACCGACCGGCGCGGCTAGCTTTGAGAACGTGAATTTCAACGCCGTGAGCGCACCCCCGAATGAGCGCCACGCATGAGGACGCTCGCTGTCATCCCAGCAAGACTGGGCGCGACGCGTCTCCCCCGCAAACCCCTCCGGTTGCTTGGCGGTTTGCCGCTCGTCATCAGAGTGTGGGAACGCGTGCTTTCGCTCGACGTCGTCGACCGTTGCCTCGTCGCGACGGATAGCCAGGAAGTCGCCGACATCGTCGACGAGCAGGGCGCCGAAGTCGTGATGACTGACCCGTCGCATCG
>JBDTAE010000031.1:0-6638 GCA_039924785.1 Gemmatimonadaceae bacterium
TCCAAACGAGTATTACTTCGGCACGACAGGCGGCGGCCTCTGGAAGACCACCGACGGCGGCAAGACGACGTTGCCTGTGAGCGACGCCTATTTCGGAGGCAGCATCGGCGCCCTCGCGATCGACGAAAAGAATCCGGACGTCGTGTGGAGCGGCGGCGGCGAGTACGCAATTCGCGGCGACGTTTCGTACGGCGACGGCGTGTGGAAGACCATCGACGGCGCAAAGACCTGGCAGTACATGGGGCTCAAGGAGACGCAGCAGATCTCACGCATCGTGCTCGACCCGCGCAATTCCGACGTGGCCTACGTGGCCGCGCTCGGTCATGTGTGGGGCGCGACGCCTGACCGCGGCGTGTACAAGACGACCGACGGCGGCAAATCGTGGAAGAAGATTCTTTTCAAGAACGATTCAACCGGCGCGATCGAGCTCGTGATGGATCCGAGCAACCCCGACGTCCTGTACTCGGCGCTGTGGCAAGCCGGTCGAAATCCATGGATGCTCATCAGTGGCGGCACCGGCGGCGGCATCTATAAGACCGCAGACGCCGGCGCGCACTGGACGGAGATTACGCACAACACCGGTCTGCCGAGTGGGATCATTGGCAACGTCGGGATGGCGATCTCGCCGGCGAAGCCGAACCGCGTGTGGGCGTTGATCGAGAACGAGCCGAACGGCGGCGTGTATCGGTCCGACGACGGTGGCACCTCGTGGAGTCTCTTGTCGCAGGACCGCGAGCTTCGGCAGCGCGCGTGGTATTTCTCGCGCCTGACCGCCGATCCCAAGGATACGAACATCGTCTATGCGCCGAACGTGAATCCGATGTGGTCGCAGGACGGCGGCAAAACGTTCACGCGCGCGTTTGGCGGCGGCGACAATCACATCGTATGGATCGCGTCGAACGATCCGAAGCGCGTCGCGGTGGGTCACGACAACGGCGCGATCATCACGACCGACGGTGGAACCACGTCGACGCGTCTCAACGTTCCGACGGGACAGTTTTATCACGTCCATCTGACGAACAAGGCGATCTACGACATCTGCGGCGCCAAGCAGGATGCCGGCTCGGTGTGCGGTCCGGTGCGCCAGGCGCAGGGCGGCGGACGTGGTGGCGGCGGTGGCGGCGGTGGCCGTGGTGGAGCGCCCGCCCCCGTGTCACAGTACGCTGAATTTTATGGCGCGGCCGGCGGTGAGTCCGGCTACATGGCGTCGGATCCGACCAACCCCAACATCACGTTCGGCGGCAACTACAGCGGCGTGATCGACATGCAGGACCGCGGCTCCGGCCTGCGGGAGCGTCTGGATCCGTGGCCGCTCAACCCGATGGGTCACAACGCCATGGATTCAAAGTATCGCTTCCAGTGGACGTTCCCGATCATGAATTCGCCGCACGATCCGCACACCCTTTACGTGGGCGCGAACGTCGTGTTCAAGTCTGTGAATAACGGTCGGGATTGGACGATCATCTCGCCCGACCTCACCAAACACGATCCTGCCACGCTCGGCGCCTCCGGTGGTCCGATCACCAAGGACCAGACGTCGATCGAGTACTATGGAACGGTGTTCGCGCTTCAGGAATCGCCGATTATCGCGGGTTTGATCTGGGCCGGTTCCGACGACGGTCTCATTCATGTGACGCGCGACGGCGGCAAAACGTGGAAGAACGTCACGCCGAAGGGCCTGCCGCAATGGACACGCATTTCGATCATCGATCCATCACCGCATGCGGCCGGCACGGCGTGGGTCGCGGCAAATCGATATCAGCTCGACGACTACGCACCGTATCTCTACAAGACGACGGATTACGGCGCCACATGGACGCGCATCAACGACGGCATTCCGTCGAACGAATACACGCGAGCGATCCGCGAGGATCTCGTGAAGCCGGGAATGCTCTACGCGTCGACCGAACGCAGCGTGTACGTCTCGCGTGACGCCGGCGCGCATTGGGAAAGTCTCAAGCGCAATCTGCCGCCGGTTCCGGTACACGACATCGCGTTGCGCGACGACGACATGGTCATCGCGACGCATGGCCGCGCATTTTGGGTGATGGAGAATCTGTCCCTGCTGCGCCAAGCGCCGGAAGCGAACGCCGCGGCGACCGCGAACAAGGACTTCCTGTACAAGCCGGCGCCGGCGTATCGCGCAACGGGCGTGACCGTGCAGTATCGCGTCGCGCAGACCGATCAACCGGTGACGATCGAATTCCTCGATCCTGCCGGAAAGCTCATCAAGAAAGTCTCATCGACCGATACCGTCGTGGCGACTGGTGGTCGCGGCGGCGGCGGTGGACGCGGCGGCGCGGGCGGCGCAGCGCGCGTCACGAATCGCGTTGGCCTCGATCGCTACACGTGGAACCTCCAGTATCCCGACGCGTCGACGTTCCAGGGAATGATTTTGTGGCAGGGCTCGACGTCCGGCCCGTTCGCTGCGCCGGGAACATACGGCGTGCGCCTGACGGTCGGCAGCGCCGCGCCAATCACGGAGAAGTTCCTCGTGAAGCGCGACCCGCAGGCGCCGGCGACCAACGCGGATCTCGTGGAACAGGAACGCTTTGGTCTTCAAGTGCGCGATCGCGTCACCGCGGCGAACGACGCCGTGAAGACAATCCGTAACGTGAAGCGCCAACTCGACGACCGCGCGGCGCGCATGAGCAATGCCCCGAGCTTCGCGGCCCTTACCACGACGTTCGAATCGCAGATCAACAACGTCGAAGACTCGTTGTATCAGACGAAAAACAAAAGCGGTGAAGACCCGCTCAACTTCCCGGTCCGAATCAACAACCAAATGGCCGCGCTACTCGGCTTCGTGACGAGCGGCGAGCGTCGTCCGCCGAAGCAGTCGTACGAGGTCTACTCGGTGCTCGATCCCAAGTTGAACACCGAGTTGGTGCGATACAAGAAAGTCATGGCGACGCTCGACAAGATCAACGCGGCGCTTAAGGCCGCCGGCTTGCCGATCATCGTGCCAAGCACTGACGAGCCGCCTCCAAAGAAGAGCGACACCATCAGCAACGATCACTAATCAGCGGAATCGTTGGCATTGGGAATTTGCGAGTAGCTGACGTCACGGTGTAGAAAAAAACACAGCAGGCCGCGGAACCCGCAGAATACCACGGAATAAGAATGGGGTTTCCGTGGTACTCCGCGGGTTCAGTGGATTCCTCGGCTTGCTGTTTTTGGAAGGACAGCGGACGGGTTGCGTTCGTCTGTGGATTAGAGTGTGCTCATTTGCGAATCCCGCCGAGCCCAACCCCGTACCGCGAGACGATTCCGTACCGCACACCACCGCCTCGCACGGCTTGAATCCAAAGTCCAGGCGACCATAACCCCGAGCCGACCACGCCGGGGTAGATGTTCAACGTCGGACCGTTGGTGCTACCGCCCTTCGTAATGAATGAGATTAAATGAGATTAGCAGCGAACCGTCGCGGTCGAGAAAGAATCCAGCGTTCGCCTGAAGGTCCGCCGTTCCCGCGCCGGTCGCCGCATTGACAATCGGATTGTCCGCCGGATCGAACCCACCCGACGCGGAGAGCCACAGCGGATGATCCGCGCTCCCACCGACGCGCGCGGAAAGCCCGACGAGAAAGGCATTGCCCATCGTCGTCATGATCTTCCACGATTCAGTACGCGGCAACGGCGCGCGCAGCATCGCCATCATGTACGCGTTTTCGATACGGTTCGACGGAATGGCCAACGTCGCCTGGCCGGGCCAATCCGTAAACTCGACGCGACCGCCAAACGGCCGCTTCATCCACGACTGGTTCCACAGCAAAATCGAACCGGAATCGAAGATCAACAAATCGGTGAGCCCATCTTCGTCTTCGCAGCACGCGCCGTTGCTCTCGACCATCTCGGTCAACAGATGCCACGCGTAGACGGTTGCGCCCGCCGCCAGCTCGGGATGAGAGACGTCGTGTTGTTCGTACCACTCCACCGTGCGGTCGTACGTCATGCCCCCCGCGAACAAGTGCAGATGGTAGTTCGGATACCACTGTCCGCCGCCTGATCCTTTCGTCGTGAGCGGAAACACCTCGTGGGTCAGCCAGTTCTTCCATCCGTAATGCCGCAACACCGGCTCGGGATCCGTGACCGAATGCCACACGGTCGCGAACGCGCGAGGATACGGAAGATCGAAGACGTAGCGGTTGTCGCCGGTCCGCAACTGATCGTAGCCGCCATTGATCACCAGCGAAAGCGGATTGAACTCGGCTTCGCTGCCGTACGGCCGGTTCCGATAAAAGCGAAAGAGCGTGTCGCTCGCGCTTCGACGGTTGGCGCCTGTCGTCCCTATCGTCGCCGAATCTAGCGCCGGCATTGGCGCGAGCGACGCTGGGGGCGCCTCAACGCACGCCACCAGAATCTCTAATGCCAGTATTGTAACAGCGCCAACTGCCGCAACGCGGAACCGCCAACGGCTCACCTCAGGGAACCGCCTTGGTCGTATCGCGGACCGTCGGGTATTTGATGCCGAGCTGGTCGAGGTACGTCTTGTACTTCGTCGGATCGTAGTAGTACTTCCGCATTTCCGGGCGGTACTTGTCCATGATCGCTTTGTTCAGCCAGATCGCCGGCTTGTCCTCGGGGCGCATCAGGGGATAGTACTTTATGTTCTTCGTCTGGACGTTGTTGAAGTAGTCCCACGCCTGCGCAACGACGGTCGGCTTCAGCATCAGGTCGATGATCGTCATCGCCTGCGCTTTCGCACCAGCGGTCACGCCCTTGTGCGCGATCGGCGTCGCCATCGAGATCGCGTTCGCCCAGTTGTGGCCCGGGAGACCCGGAATGTTCGCCGGATAGCTCAGCGTCACCGTTGGCACGTTCCACGACACGTCGCCGATGTCGTCGCTGCCGCCGCCGCGCAGATCTTCCGGACGCGTCGGAGTCGACAGCGTGGCGGGAATCGTCGTCGACAGCCCGCGCGGATTCTTCTGGCCGAGCTCACGCTGGATGCCGCGTGCGAGCGTCTGATCCGCTTCGGTCCACGTCGGCATGCCCACCGCTTTGATATTCTCGAACATATCCATCGCCACCGGTTTGCTGAAATGCCCTGACCAACCCGAGCCGAGGATCTGCACGGAATTCAGTTTCGTGCCCGTCATCATCGCAGCGGCAAGCGCCATCGTGTCCCCGAGCGCAAACAACGACTTGGTGAGATCGGAGTTCGTTTCGCGGAAGTAGTACCACACGCTCGCTGTCGGCGGCACCACGTTCGGCTGATCGCCGCCGTCCGTGATCACGTAGTGCGACCGCTGCGTCAGCGGGAGATGTTCGCGGCGAAAGTTCCACCCAACGTCCATGAGCTCGACCGCGTCGAGCGCGCTGCGTCCGGCCCACGGAGCCCCGGCCGCATGCGCGCTCGAGCCGAGGAAGTTGAACTGCGCGCTGATCAAGGCGTTCTGCGCGGACTGACCGTACGACACGCCGAACCCCGAACCAACGTGCGTGAACAAACAAACATCAACGTTCTTGAACAATCCCTCGCGCACGAAGTACGCCTTCGCCGCCATCTGCTCTTCGGCGATGCCGGGCCACAACTGAAGCGTGCCTTGAATGTGATCGCGCTCCATGATCTTCTTCACCGCGAGCGCGGCGGTGATGTTGAGTGGAACGCCCGAGTTGTGTCCCTCGCCGTGGCCCGGCGCGCCGCTGATGAGCACATCGTGATAACCGACACCGGGCTTCTGATTCGCTTGCGGAATGTCATCGACGTCCGACCCGAGCGAAATCACCGGCTTGCCGGATCCCCACGTCGCTACCCAGGCGGTCGGAATGCCGGCGTATCCGCGAACGACCTTGAAGCCGTCCCTCTCGAGAATGCCGCTGAGATACTTCGACGTTTCTTCCTCCTGCATGCCAAGCTCGCCGAAGCTGAACACCTGATCGACCATTTGCTGCGTGAAGGTCGACATGCTGTCGACCATACGGATCGCTTCTTTCTTGAGTCCCGCGATGCGCGCGTCGTCCGCCGGAAGATTCACGGGGAAGGTGACTTCGGGACGATTGTCGGGGGCGCCTGCGCCGCCGCCGCGCTGTGCGTTCGCAAGGGCGGGGAAAGACAACAGGCCGAGCGCGGTCAGGCGAAATGAAAGGCGCATAGAGTCGGGTCGCTTTGGGGGGGGGTGAACTTCGTGCAGGTAAAGTTCACGGCGGGGCTGCTGATCGCAACACCTCACCGGTTGAAACCCCCCGGTTGCGACTTACGACCCATGACTCCCGACTGGTGCCCCGCGCCCAAACGACCATGAGTGGCGATCGTGAGCCAACGTCCGGCTCGGCGTTCGAGTCAACAGCGTCGGCATCGATTCGCCGAGGTAGCGCGGACAAGTGCGTCGTCGGACGCAGGGGGGGGGTGGCAGACCGCGCGGTGTGCGTCGTTGCGTTGCGCGTTTACGCGTAACGCGTTGAGTTGGACCCCGACAGATCATCGTGGCGCAAATGGCGCGCGGCCGTACGCCGCTACCCAACTGTTGTGGTCCATCAGTCACGCAAACCGCGCAAACGCGCAACGCAAGAACGCACACCGCGCGGGGTCCGCCAGTGGTAGCGTTCGACGCCACACTAATCCGCACTACCTCACGAAGCCGATGCATTTGCAGTTGACTCGTTTGCACGAACAGTTCGGCTCCGACAGCAAGA
>JBDTAE010000032.1:0-3866 GCA_039924785.1 Gemmatimonadaceae bacterium
CCGCGCCCATGGCTTGAGAGTTCGTTGAAGCCGGTACGTCGAGCGTGACGTCCAGCGCGTAGACCTCGAACGTGTAGTGATGCAGCGGTCCGGTCGCCGCGGCACCCGGTCCGCGATATGTCCGTCCCGACGCGCTGATCTGATGCGCGCCATCCGGCAACTCCGCGCCAGGCTTCACACCCTCGGGCAAACCGGTCGACGTCGCCGGAATGTTCCAGACAATCCAGTGCGGCTGCGCTTCAGTCCCCTTCTGCACGCTCACGTCGGGATCGAGCATGTTGAACACGAAGCTCATCGTCCCCGGCGGCGTATTCGTCCATTTGAACTCGGGCGACGTCTGATCGCCCGCTTGGGTGTACTTCGGCGGAATCTGTCCGCCGTCAGGCCACGCGGTCGTCGTCAGCGCCATCGGCGGAACGCGCGCCGGCGCCCCCTGAGACGCGAGCGACGACGCCAGCAAAACGGAACCGGTAAGTGCAAGTGCGAGTTTCATGGTGGGTCCTGTCATAAGAGAGTGGTAAGCCAAAATATCAGCCCACGGGTGGTCGTGCTTGTTCTGCCTTGCTCCCGTCTTCATCATTACGAACTCCGACTCGCACTTCGCCCTTCGAGATCCACTATGCGCAGCGTTTTCGTCCTCTCCGGCCTGAGCGCCGCCGTCCTCTTCTCCGCGCCCCTGTCTGCGCAGCGCGGCGGCGGACGCGGCAACGCGATCGCCATTCAGCCCGGCGAGTCCTGCCCGCCCGGCACTACCGAAATTCGCCCGCGCAGTTGCATGGCGCCCGAAAATCCGGCGCCGAGTATCGTCGACTATCGCCCGGTGTCGCAGCTTGTCGCGCCGGTACACATGGTGCTCAAGGCCAAATATCCAGTCATCGACTTCCATGGCCACCCGCAGGGTCTGCTCAGTAATCCGAAGGGCCTCGACTCGCTCGGCACGGCGATGGACCAGCTCAACGTGCGGATGATGATCTCGGCGGACAACATGTCGGGCGACCGGTTGAAGAACACGATCGCGAGCGTCGGCGCGTCGCGCTTGAAAGACCGCGTTCGGATCCTCGCCGGAATCAGCTTCCAGAACGTCGGACCCGGCTGGGCCGAGAAGGCGATCAAGCAGCTCGATGCAGACGTCGCCGCGGGCGCGGTTGGCGTGGGCGAAATTCCGAAAAGCCTCGGCCTGAGTGTAAAGAAGCCCGACGGCTCACGCCTGCATATCGATGATCCCGAGCTCGATCCGATTTGGGATGAATGCGCGCGGCTCAAGCTGCCCGTGTTCATTCACACTGCCGATCCGCAGGAATTCTTCAAGCCGATCGACTATACAAATGAGCGCTGGCTCGAGTTGTCGCTGTTCGGCGACCGCCGTTATCCGCAGGACCGCTTTCCGAGCTTCGAAACGTTGTCCGCGGAACGAGACAACGTGCTTCGCAAACATCCGAAGACGACGTTCGTCGTCGCGCATATGGCGTGGTACGCGAACGACCTCGGCAAGCTCTCGAAAATGATGGACGAGTTCCCGAACATGTACACGGAAATCGGCGCTGTGCTCTACGACATTGGGCGGCAGCCGCGCGGGGCGCGCGACTTCTTCATCAAGTATCAGGATCGCATCCTCTTTGGAAAAGACTCATTCCAGCCCGAGGAATATCCCTACTACTGGCGTGTGTTCGAGACGCACGACGACTACTTCGACTACTACCGCAACTATCACGCGTTCTGGAAGCTGTACGGGATCGACCTTCCCGATGAGGTGTTGAAGAAGGTGTACTACAAGAACGCGCTGAAGATTACCCCGGGCATTCCGCAGGGAGGTTGGCCGTGAGAGGAGCAGTCATCGCCGTAGGTCTTTTTGTCGTGGCAGCGGCGGGGTGCCACACGGCTGAGACGTTCACCGCGACGAGCACGCAGGACTGCTCGACGGACATCGTCGGGAAGTTCTCGCCGACCGATACCACGATTTCCGTGGGCGCGACATACACGCAGAAGATCACCGTTACGACGTGCAGCGGAACGCGCACGCTCGTCGATACGTACGCGTGGTCGTCGAACAATCCAAGCAAAGTCAGCGTGGACCCAATCACCGGCGTCGTAACGGGTGTCGCGGTGGGGACGGCGACGCTGACGGCCATCGGGTCGTTCTACGGATCGTTCCTCGGCGGTACGGTCACCGTCAAGTAACTCGCGCCACGGCGGCCCCTGCGCGGAGCTCCGTTGCCGTCGCCTAAGCGCTCTTTGGCACCTTGAAGGTCTCGTACACCTCGTCCGCCACCGCCTGGCGTGCGGTGACGTTCGCGGTTGTCGCGTCGGGATCGAACGTTCCCGCAAGCGCCTGCGCTACCGGCGCGAGCGGATCGGAGATCAGGTACGGCGCGAACACCTTCACGAGCACGTTCATGCGCGAACGAATCTCATACAACAGACTCGACATGTGCTTGAGTTGCTGCGCGGTGATGTCCTGGAACTGCAGATGCTCCATGACGCCGTACAGTTCGTCGCGCAAGTTGGTCAACGCAACCGCGCGGCCCGCAGCAGTGCCGTCGTCCTCGAGGACTGCGTCGACGAGCTCCACGCTGCGATTCAGACCGTTCAGGATGTCCGTTGTGGCGACTTCCGTCGCGGAAGAGATCTCGCCAAGCTTGCCGTCCATGAGGTGCAGCTTTTCGATGGTGGCCTGCCCCATCACGGTGCGGCCTTCGCGCATGCGTTCGGCAATTCCGACGCTCTCGGCATAAGCGCGGAGCAGCGTGCGGGATAATGCATCGAATCCACCGGGCTGATTGCAGACGTGCGAGACGAAATCCCGCGCATCGCGATCGAGCTGAGCGCCGGATGCGGTGAGCTCTTCGAGTGCGTGGTCGACGAGTCGTTTCGGCGCGTCAGCGCGCGACAGGTCCAAGGGCGTTGCTTTCATGAGAGATTTACGCCGGAACTGCGGACAACGGCATGGCGTCGATTTTTTCTTTCAGGACCGGCGCCGTGAACGGCTTCAGGATGTAGTTGCTGACGCCAGCTTCGACTGCGCGAGCAATGTCTTCGCTGGCGCTGCGGGCCGTGACCATGAGCAGGGGAACGAATTCGCCGCCCGGTGTCGCGCGCAGTGCGATCGTGAACTCGAGCCCGTTCATCTTCGGCATGTTCCAGGCAGTAATGATGAAGCCGATGCTCGCGTCGAACTTTGCCAGCGCTTCCGCACCGTCGTTTGCCTTGACGATATCGGTGTATCCGATCCTCTCCAGGGTATTCGCAACAATGCGAAGCATGGTGGGCGAATCATCGATGACTAGGAACTTCATGCGCTGGCGTCCGTGTTGTGGGTTTTTCGCGAAGTCCACCCCTCGCCATTTCAGTATCGGTCGCATTCGGAAAACCTGTACGAACTGTCATCCACCGAATCACGGGGCCCCTCCGGAAAATTTTTTCGCATAAGTCTGTGTCCCATCGATCTTTCCACTGACGGGCCTGCTGATCGGGGACGAGTCGTTTTTGCTCTCCGCCGCCTCGTTCGTCGTCTCGACACTGCGGATTTTCGACAACCGAATGTTTGCCGCGACTGACGCCGCCGTCGCCCCCGCATCGACATTCGCCGGCAGGTTGACCGATCCCTGTTGCACCGATGGCCGATTCCAACGCCGAGCCGTGATATTTATCGGCGAGCGATTCCTTTCCCGTTGAACAGTCGCCACCGCCGGCGACGCGACCAGACACTTTGGGATGACATACGATCTTCCGACGAGCAACACGAGCGCCTCAGATCTGGTCGAGGCAAGCCTGCCGCGATCGCGCAACACGGCGAAGCGACGAACGCCTTCATTCTTGTGGACGCTGAGGGCGCGCGCGCAGCGGCGGCTGCGGTGGACGAAGAACGC
>JBDTAE010000033.1:0-9248 GCA_039924785.1 Gemmatimonadaceae bacterium
AGGACGATCTTCCAGTCGAGCACGCGCGGCGCGCGCTAGCGCAGGGCACCATCATTGGCCGCTCGAGTCACGAAGCGGAACATGCGACGCGGGCCATCGCGGAACGCGCGACGTATTTCGCGGTGGGCCCGGTGTGGGAAACTCCGACGAAACCGGGTCGCTCGGCGGCCGGGCTTTCGTACGTGAGAGAGGTCGCGACGCTCAACCCGGACATTCCGTGGTATGCGATCGGCGGGATCAATCTTGACGACGTCGACGAGGTCATCGCTGACGGCGCGACCAGAATTGCGCTGGTGCGCGCGGTGCTCGATGCGAAGGATCCGGCGGCGGCGGCGCATGCATTCGTGACAAAACTCGTCACGGCGGGAGCGGCGAGAGTGCCAGTGGAGGCAGCATGCACGTAAACGGCCAGACGTACTCACACCGCGAGGGGCTGACGCTCCATGCGTTGCTCGCCGACCTCAAGGTGAATCAGAAAAATGTCGTCGTCCTGCACGGCGACGATATTTATCGCGCTGGAAAGATTCCCGACGCGCCGCTCGACAAGCGAGATGTGATCGAGATCGTCACGATGATGCAGGGAGGATGAACACGTGACCACAACGGCTTTCGAACCGACGGCGGCGCCGGCCGCGACCGACGACCTCACGATCGGCGGACGATCGTTCCGTTCTCGGCTGATGGTCGGCACGGGCAAATACAAGAGCTTTGATGTCATGCGCGACGCGATCGCCGCCAGCGGCGCGGAGATCGTGACGGTCAGCATCCGGCGCGTGGAGATCGGCGCGCCCGGTCACGTGGGTATTCTCGACGCGATCGATTTTTCCGGACTTCAACTGCTGCCGAACACGGCAGGCTGCAAGACGACGGAAGAGGCGGTGCGCGTGGCGCGTCTCGCGCGTGTGATGTCCGAGACCGATTGGATCAAGCTCGAGGTGATACCCGACGCGAAGTACCTGCTTCCGGATCCGGTTGAAACGCTGCGCGCCGCGGAGATTCTCGTCGGCGAAGGGTTCATCGTGCTTCCGTACATGCCGGCCGATCCCGTGCTCGCGCGTCGTCTCGCAGCCATAGGATGCGCGACAGTGATGCCGCTGGCGTCGCCGATCGGCTCAGGGCGTGGCATTTTGAATCGCGCGAGCCTCGACATCATCATCGAGGAAGCCACGGTACCGGTCGTCGTCGACGCCGGCCTCGGTGTCCCGAGCGAGGCGGCGGCATCGATGGAGTTCGGCGCGAGTGCCGTGCTCGTCAACACGGCCATAGCCGAAGCAAAGGATCCGGTGAGGATGGCGGCTGCGTTCAAGAAGGCCGTCGAGGCAGGTCGCGACGCGTTCATAGCCGGCCGCATGCCCGTTCGCGCGTACGCGAGCGCGAGCAGTCCGATTGCAGGCGTGGTGCGGATGCCGGAACCTGAAGCCCCGACGTGAACAATCCACCGAGTTAACCGCGCCTGCACGGCGTCGCGAATCGCCGTCGCTGGTGCACCTCCGCAAATGCGCCGCCGGCTCATCGCGGCGCATCGCCGAACGCTATTTAGATTTTTGGTAAGTCCCCATCAACTGCGCCTGCTCGAGCACGTGCCCTTGCATCGCCACCTCGAGCTGCGGCTTGGTCGCCGGGCCGAGACCCTCGATCTGAACGTCGAGCGCATACAACTTGAAGAAGTACCGATGCCGACCGATCGGTGGACACGGTCCGCCGTAGCCGGTCTTCTTCCAGTCATTCGTGCCTTCGACGGCGCCGGCCGGTAGCGTTCCAGCTTCCGGGATAGAGCTCGCCGACGTCGGAATGTTGTACGCCACCCAATGTACGTACGTCATCTTCGGCGCCTTGGGATCGGGCGCGTCGGGATCGTCGACGATGAGCGCAAAGCTCTTCGTGCCGGATGGGACGCCCGTCCACGCAAGCGCGGGCGACTTGTCGGCGCCCTCGCACGTATACTGCTGCGGAATGTCGCCGTTGTCGGCAAAGGCGGCGGAGGTGATCGTGAGCGCCATTGTAACTCCTCGAAAAGAGACAGACCCTTCGCTGCAAATTTCGTCGCTGACCCAACGCCGAGCGACGATCTCCGCCGCTAAGAAATACTCCTACAGCGCGATGTCGCCGCCGGGATCGTTCGGCTGATCCGCGAACTTCATCACCTGCGCCTGCGAGCGGCGCAACGCCTTCTTTGTCGCCGCTTCGTCGACTTCGATGGTGAGCACGGACTTCTGGCCATCGGCCGGCCTGAAATGATGCACGCACAGCACGTGCCCCTGTCGCGCGCCACTCGGCAAGATCCACTGCGGAATCGTCATCATCTTGTCGCCGTCCACCTCGATCGACGCCATGAATTCCTCGATGGAATCGACCATCCAGCGATGCTCGTTCGAATCGGTCACGGGATTGGTTTGCACTCGGTTTGAGTCGACGTGGCGTCCGATTGGCCGGACATGTTCTTCGATCCCTTCACGACGGCGACGGTGTATCCGCCGCCGAGCGTTCCAGGAGTTCTAAACACGATCGTGCCGTTCCCATCCGTGCGATACCACGGCGTGCTATGCGCCGTGTACAACGCTTTCGCCTGATTGTGCATATGCCCGTATGTATTTACGGCGCCGACCGACGCCGTGACAAGCTCCGGCTTGATCGCGTTGAGGTACGCATTCGTCACGCCGTTGCAACTGCCGTGATGATCCGCCTTGAGCACCGTGACATGCATCCCCGGGTTCGTCGCATAGCCCGCTGCACCAAGAAACCAACCGATCGCCTGTTGCTCGGCGTCGCCGGCAAACCACATGGAGAACGATGCCGAATCCGGCCCAATCAGCTTGACCACGGCTGAACGATTGTTCGGGTTTGAGTCGCTCGGCATCGGACGAAGCATATGCATCTTGGCGCCGCCGTTCAACGAGATGTCGCAGATCGGCTTGCCGTTGGCGCAGGGGTCATCGGTGTCCCGATAGATCAGCTGCCCCCGCCCGACGCGCGAGTTGATCGAATCACGCAGACGCGCAATTCCTGCGCTGGTGTATGCGTCCTTGTTCTCGAAAAAATAGTTGATCGTGATGTTGCGGGAGGTTTTGAATAATTCTTGAAGCCCCGCGAGATGATCGGAGTGCTCGTGCGAGAGAACGACGACGTTGATCGTCGAGTTGTTCAACCCGAGGGAGTCGAGCAGCAAGCCAAAGCGCGCCGGGTTCGGTCCGCCATCGATGATGACCTTGCTCGTTCCGTTCGAGATATAGTTCGCGTCGCCCTGGCCGACGTCCAACACCCGCACGACCAGCTCCGCCACGGGCGTTCCGACAAATCCGTCGTTGCGCGCCCGCGGAGTACCAAAGTCTCCCGCGCCGAACTTCGACGTGGCGAGTTGCCAGACGGGATTGCCCACGGCGGCGTGCGCGACAGACGGATTCTTGAGCGACCAGGACTTTCCACTCGTCGTCGACCTCCAGGCAACTGAATCGACCGTGGCATTCTTCGCGTCGCGAATCGCTAGCCAGTCGCTCCCGTTCAGCAAGTTTATCGCGGAACCATATGCATAGTCGACCGTGGCACCGCCATTCGCCGTGGGTGAGGCGACCTTGGCGAGTACGACATACCCGCCGGCAGGCACGATCAGCGACTTCGTAATCGTGAACCCGGCGTCATACTGCGAGGCGATATGATAATGCTGAATATCGACGGCAGACGCGCCCGGATTGTACAGCTCGAACCATTCGCCCTTCGCATCGCTGACAGCGGCAGGATTCGCCATGATCTCGTTGATCACGAGCGGAGATGTCGCCAAAGCTGATGCAGCCGTCACCCTCGCCGCCGCGGGCACACGCGCCTCACTCGGCGCCGAGAGAGAAAGGACTATCGCGATGGGAAGCAACCGACCGATCCAGCGTTTCCGACGACGCATTTCGAACTTCTCCGTACGCGCGTATGACCGGCCCGCGACGACGGTTCGCCGTGAGACGGTCGAACGTTACAACAAGTCGCTTCGCGCGCCAGTCGTAGGTCGCCGGATCATTCGCTGACTGTGTTGTTCTTTCATTGCGTCGCTGCGTTTACGGAATCGGATTGCACATCGCCTGCGTGGAGCGGCTGTCTGATTGCCCCGAGAGATTGGGTCCTCCGCGCTGCGGTCGCACCGAAAACTTTCCGCCCGGGGTTCCGGGGCTCGTTATCGTGATCGTGCCATTTTCGTCGGTCCTATACCAAACGATTCCCTTTGCGCGATACGCCTCCTGCGCCTGCGTGTGCATGTGATGGTAGCTGTTCGCCGCGCCAACGGACGCCGTCACCATCGCCGGCTGAATCGCGTCGAGGTAAGCCGACGTTACGCCGTTGCAACTGCCGTGATGATCCGCTTTGAGAATCGTCGCGCGCATGCCGGGGTTTTCATCGTAGTGGGCCTCCCCGAGGAACCAAGCGATCTCCTCCTGCTCCGCGTCGCCGGCGAACCACATCGTGAACGACGCCGAGTCGGACCCGATCAACTTGACCGGCGTCGAACGGTTGTTCGGGTTTGCATGACCAGGCATTGGCCGCATGACTTCGATCTTCGCACCGCCTTTCATCGTGAGCGTGCAAATCGGGCCACCGTTCGCGCATGGATCATCGGTGCGGCGAAATACCAGCTCGCGCCGAGCCACGCGTGCCCCTATCGAATCGCGAAGATGCCGGAGATTCGCCGCCGGCGACGGGTCGCCGTTCTCGAAGAAGTAGCGGATTGCGATGCGCCGGCGGGAGTCGAACAGCTCGCGCAGCCCAATGAGGTGATCCGCATGCGAATGCGAGAGGATCACGGCGTCGATCGTGGTGCCGTTGAGACCCAGCGAATCGAGCAGCACGCCGAGCCTCGAAGCCTCCGGCCCCCCGTCGATGAGCACTCGGCTCCCGCCATTTTCGATGAGCGTTGCGTCCCCTTGGCCGACGTCGAGCACACGAACGACGACGGCTCGAGATTTTGCGCCGGGGTTCGCACGCGCGGGGTCGTTTTCACTCGACGTGGGCGCGGAGCGGTTCGGACTCTCAGAGTTCTCGGGGTTGCCACACGAGGCGACGAACACGACAACAATCGCCGCCGTCAGCGCACGAGAACGCGGGCCCTCGAGGAGAGAAAGAAATGCAATCATGAGCGGGAGGGCAAAGCCATAGCGAGTCGCACTGTCGCCGATCAAATGTTCACATCGGCGGAATCAAAGTACGCAGCCCCGTCTCCACCTCCGTCACCGTTCTACTGCGCCGCGGATCAGAGTCGCGCGGATCAAGGATCGCGATTCGCCTCCCACGATCCGTACATCGGGTTCGGAAGCATGAAATACCGTTTTCCAAATCCGGCCAACGCCGCGGGCTCACTTCGCGCGATCTGACTCATCCCCGGAAAGTCCGTGATGTTGTCACCGATCCATTCAACCACCGTCAGCGCGGGCATGCCAGGCACGGCGGTTCCCGATTGCACGTGATGAAAACGGGGATTTTTGTCCCGTTCCTTGAGTGGCTGGCAGAGCACAATGTCCGTCTCGATGCCGACAGAACGAAGATTGGTGCGCGTCGCTTCGCATTGCAGCTCGCTGCGGTTGGTGACGATCGCAACTCGACCACCAAGTGTGTGCACTCGCTTCGTGAATTCCGCCGCGCCGGGAATCGCACGCGCGGCTTTCTCGTTCACCCAATTCTCCCAGCTCGCATCGGTGTATCCGCTATCGAGCACGTACCGCCTGCGTTGGTACTCGGAGTTGTCAAGCACCGTTTCATCGGCGTCGAGAATCACCGCCCACGATTTCTTGCGCAATCCTTTCGCCAGAATCGGCAGCCGGTCTCCAGCAACCGTATATGCCTGCCGAGCCAACGCGCGATATTCAGCGGAGGCGCGGAACCAGTGAATGTCGTTCGGTAGTTTGCGCGAACGAGGCGCCGCGGGTCGCTCCGGCTCGACGGTTTTCGCCGGAGCCGTTACACGAGGGGCTTCGACGGGCGGTGGAACTGGTTGCGGCGTTGGCGTAACGGTCGGCGAGCCACAGGCGGCAGCGCCAAGGGCAACGAGGGCGATCAGCTCAACGAAACGGGGCGAGTGAACCTTCATGAAAGTCTCACAACAGCTCGCGGTTCGAGCGAAGAGGAAGTGGTCGAGGACCTGCCGTTCTTGATGAGGCTTCTTTGCATCAACATGTGCACGGCTCAGCCATCGCCGCCCGCTCTCCGAATGCGACGAATGGCGATCGGCGGGGTGAGCGTTTGGCCGTTGGCCGGTGACGCCTGAATCGCGCGCACGATGCTCATACCGCCCGTCACCTGACCGAAGGCGGCGAAGCCTTGCCCGTCTGGATTGCGATGACCGCCGAAGTCGAGCGCGGGCTGTTCACCGATACAGATGAAGAATTGATCCGTCGCGCTATTCGCCCCGGATCGCGCCATCGAAATCGTACCGTCGTGATGGCGGAGCGCAGTGACTGACGTCCGCTCCAGCTCGATCGGCGGGTACGATTCGGCCTTCTTGGCGGCGTTCGCGGCCCCTTGGATGACGCCGATCTTCACGCTGTCCTTCGGCTGGTTGGTTGGCGTGACTGTTCTATGGAACTGTCCGCCCGTGTAGAACCCGTGATCCACGTAGCGAAGAAAGTTCGTCACGGTCTTGGGAGCGTTCGCGCTATCGAGGGCCACTGTGATGTTGCCCTTGTCCGTCTCGATGACGACGCGAACGATGCCGCGCGGGGGCGTCGAACGCTGAGCGCCAGACACTGACGAGACTATCAGAATCGGAAGAACAAGACCGATGAGTGCGACGCGCACGGGAATCCTCGCTGAGTTGTTTGGACGATGTAAGAATACCCCAGAACCGATGAACATGGACAACATCTCGACGCGGGCACAACGTTCCGCGCGTCCTTCAAAGGCATTTCGAAACCGAATCGGATCTCACGAGGACCGAATGACCGTCGTCACGCGCGCCGTACGCTGTTTCCTCACGCTTTCCCTCGCGGTTCCGGCCGCATGGCTCCCCGCGCAGTCAGCCATGCAGCAGAAGGCCGTGCTGGTCACCGGCGCGAGCAGCGGCATTGGTCGCAAGGTCACGGAGTATCTCGCGTCGCACGGATTCTTCGTCTATGCGGGCGCTCGCTCGCAAAAAGACCTGGACGATCTCAACGCGATCAAAAACGTACAATCGCTTCGCCTCGACGTCACCGTCCCCGCCGACATCGCCGCCGCGGTTGCCACCGTTACGAAGGCCGGTCGCGGATTGTACGGAGTCGTGAACAACGCGGGAGTGGTGGTTGTCGCGCCGCTCATCGAAGCCGACGAGAAAGACCTGGACTACATCTTTGGCGTCAATCTCTACGGACCTTACCGAATCACGAAGGCATTCGCGCCCCTGATTCTCGAAACGAAAGGGCGCGTCGTCAATATCAGTTCTCTGAACGGGATTGTCGCCAGCCCAATGCTCGGTGCGTACAGCATGAGCAAGCACGCGGTCGAAGCATACGGCGACGCACTATCTGCCGAGCTCTCGCGGTTCGGCGTGCGGGTGAGTTTGATCGAGCCAGGCAACTACGGCACCGAGATCGGCAAGAACGTGCTCGCGCGCATGGACACCGCGGTCGTCAAAGGCTCGCGCTTCGAGCCGCAGATGCGCGCGACCTTGAACCAGATGCGGTCGTTCGAGAACAATCCACCGCCCGACGAAGTTGCCGAAGCGGTGTTCGACGCGCTGTCAAGCTCACGGCCCAAGCCCCGGTATCTGGTGGTTCCCGTCGCGAGCCAGGGGGCGATCGCGATTCGAAAAGTCTTCGACAACGCGGTGCAGCTGAACGACGGTCAAAAGTTCAGCTACACCCGCGATCAACTGGTTCAAATGCTCGACGACGCGCTCGCGAGAAACAAGCAGCGCCGCTAGCGCGGCAACGATCTACTGCAACGCCGCCCGCGGCGTCACGCCAGTGGCTCGGCGCGCGGGAAGGTACGCCGCCAAGCTCGCGACCGCGGTCATCGACAGCACCGCGGCGACGAGAACCGACGCGTCGAGCGGGCTGGTCTCGAACAACACCGACGCCATGAGCTTGGCGGCGAGTCCGGCGCCGACCAGCCCAATGGCGATGCCAACGCCGGTGACCGCCAGACCGCGCATCAGCACCATTCGGCGAATGGCTCCCTGTTCCGCGCCAAGCGCCATGCGAATTCCAAACTCGCGCGACCGCAGCTTCACGCCGTATGACAGCACGCCGAAGATGCCGAGCCCGGAGAGCGCGATCGCCACAGCCGCGAAGGCCATGAGGATTCTCAACGTGAAGACCCGCTGTGCGGCGCCCCGCCCGATGACGTCGTCCAACATCGCCGGGCGATACATCACGAGTTGAGGGTCCATTCCCGCCAGGGTGCGGCGAATGGCCTCCTGCGGCGGAGCCTCGCCGTTGCTCACCGATACGACCTGATCCAGCGACCAATTTCTATCGCCGGCGAACTGACGGTGCGCGTGGTAGACGTACACGTCCTTCGCGCCCTCGTTGTTGATGGACACGTCACCGACGACACCGATGATCTCGCAATCGCGACCGCCGGCCGCGATGTGTTGTCCGACGGCATCGAGCCCGGGAAATGCCTTCTCGGCGAAGCGCTTGCTCACGAGCACCCGCCGCGGCGCGGCAACCTCGTCCCTGGCGTCGAAGGTACGACCCTCCAAGATCGGAATGCCGACGGCTTTGAAGTAGTCGCCAGAAATTACGCGTTGCTCCGCGCCGAGGTTCCCTTCCTTGCTGTTGGCGAGCGGTCCGGTCAAGACGTTCGTGCCCCACTGATTGAACGCCCCCGTCGATGGCAGTTTAGAGATTCCTCCTGCCGCGCGCACGCCCGGCAGTGCTTCGACCCTCGCCGCGAACTCGTCGTAGAACCTGCCGCGCGCGGTCGAGCCATACCTCGCGTCGGGAAGGTGCACCTCGAACGTGAGGACGTTCGACGGGCGAATACCGAGATCGACGGCGCGAATTCGATGAAAGCTCGACAGCAACAGTCCCGCGCCGACCATCAGGATGAACGCCAACGCCACCTGCGAGACGACGAGCCACTCCCGCAGCCGCATACCGCGGCCGCCACCGGTCGACGATCGCGTCTCCTCGCGCAACACGTCGCCAGGCTGCACACGCGCCGCGCGCAGGGCGGGCGCCATCCCGAAGATCACCGCGCTCACCGTCGCGATGACGAGAGAGAATCCTAACAACGTCCAATCGAGCGACAACGTCGCGAGGCGTGGAATCGTTCCCTGGCCGAGCACGACAATG
>JBDTAE010000034.1:0-15975 GCA_039924785.1 Gemmatimonadaceae bacterium
GCACGAAGAGACGCCAGTGCGCGAACGGCGATTCACGCTTGAGTGGGCGCACGAGATCGAGCGCGCGGTCCTGGTTTCCTTGGCACACCGCTTCGATCGCATCATGCACGGCGGCGAGGTCCGCTGCGATTTCTTCGGGACCAGAGTTGGCATCGATCGCGTTGCTCCCGTTGCTCGGCGCGGGGTTGAACGCAAGGACGAGGTCATCCGCCCATCGGGTGCGCTCGGCGGGCGTTCCGCTTTTGCCAGCCAGGAGCGACAGCGGAGCCGGAGCCGGTGAACGCGCATCGATGTGCACTGGTGCGGGGATGGATGCCTCGATGCTACGATGGAGCTCGGCGACCACGGACGGGGGCGCGAGTGTTTTTAGATAGGCGAACACCTGTCTCGCGTCCGAGAGGCGTCCCTTGGCGAGCATGTCGCGAGCGAGACCCATGTTCGCATCGATGAGGAGCGGCAGAAACGTGCCCCGGTCGCTTTTGCAGAGCTGCTTGAATGCATCGCGCGCTTTGCGCCAGCGGCCGGCCGCGAAGTCCGCACGGGCCTTGGCTTCGAATTCGTCGTTCGCTCCTGCGGCATCAGACGTCGCCATGTCGAGAATCTACGCCGGTGGCGGCGGTGAGTGCGAGGTCCGCGAAGGCGATGCAATGGGGCGGCCGGCGGGCGGAGGCGGCGCCGGCAAATACTGGCGATCACGCCTTCCAACATGAGGTCGACGATCTCGAGCTTGAACTACCAGCCCTCGTAGCTCGACAGCACTGTCGCGAACTCGTCGAAGCCCGAGCATCGTACGCAAGGCCGGCCGTCGTCAAGGCGATACCACGCGCACACGGATCGGAATCGGCGTATTTTGCCCCCAGTGCGTCACCATCGGCCTTTTGGAGATCCTCCACCCCGTGCAGATCGAGCCCGTCGCGCCACGCCAAGTCATCATCGAACTTGCTCGACGACTGGCCGAGGACCTCTCGACGGACTTCGACCAGCTTCCCGGTGCGCGGTTCGCCGGGAAGGTTGGTCGCGGCACCCGCCGACTCACCGCATTCATGCCACCGCGCCGCGTTGCGCGCGTCGGCATCGTCGCAATCGGCACCGACAGCGAGTTGCGATGGGGTGTCGCGCACGAACGAATCATCCTGCATTCGTCAACCGAAACCACGGCGAGCCTCGTCGATTGGAACGATCCGCGCATTCTGCGCGTGCCTACCACGGCCCAATCGCTGACGGCATGGAGTGGAGGCCAATCGATCGAAATCGCGACGCCGGCCGAGTTGTTCGAGGCGTTGACCCGATTGTCCGCGGTGATGCGCGAGACGGCGGCGCACGACCGAACGCTGCTCGATCGTCCGTTATCGGACGGTCCGTAGGACAGGTTCGACACGCGAGCGAGACAACTCGCGTCAAATCCGCACTGGGGTCGTGACGCCGCGATAGACACGTTCGATGAGCGTTCGCGGAACCGCCGGTCACTCAGGATTACCGTCGAGCAGCGAGATAGTCGCCAGGTCGCTGAATCAAGGCACCGCTGATGCGTCGTTCGAAGTACGCACCAAAGTGCGCGCGATCGCCAGTGAGCAGATGGGTCGCGATAGGCAGCTGAGAAGAGCACGTTCGCATCGAGGAAAACACGATCGTGCGCAACGTGCGCGGGAGCACCGCTCGCGGGTAGGCGAGCAATCACCGGCGCGACGTCTTTCGCGCTTTTCCTGCTTTTCGTTTGCGAGGCGGCGTTCTCCAGGAGAAAGGCGGCTTTGCGTTCCAGAGTACACGTTTCGGTGGCGATGGCAATCGCGGGACGAATGAGAATGCCGTCGGGCCGTTCCTCCGCGATGATGAGCGCGCCCTCATTCAAGCCGAATCGGCGACGTAACGCCGCCGGAATCACCAGAGTTCCACGCTTGCCCACTCCCCCAGTTTCTGGCCCGGTCATAACGGTTGCCTCCGAATGTCAGATATTCAGATATTCGGATCACCACTCGCGCATGGCGTGGGCAAGCCCGCACCCTTCAATGATGCCCGATTCCGATTGGGTGCTGCGTGCGGAAGGCGCGAGATTCGTGCGCGCCGACGCTGCAGCGGTGTGTCGCAAGCAGACTGACGCGCTCGGAGAAATGACAGGCATGAGCATTTATTGTCTCGATGAGCGTCCGGCAGTGACGTGCGTGACGTGCGCTGCCGCAGCGGTGCACACGTGTGGCTCGCGAAGAGGCACCCGATGTGCCTAAGCGTGCGCGCGGATGACTTGGCGTGCGACCGGACTGCCTCCCGGCGGCGGTGACCGACCGGAGCGTATGCACTTGACGACACCCGGTGGCGCTCGGTCGCGCCGGGCGTGGCGATCGGTAGCCGTTGGCTGACGCCGACGGTGAAGGCACGTGAATGCCGGCGGACTCGTCGTGACCGGGCGCAATTACGCCCGTGCACGCCCGAGTACCCGGCCGTGGCGATTGAGCGATTCGACCGTGGCGCGGCGTTAACGGTGCGTCTCGCGAGGGACCTGCATTGTTAATGAAGCAACCGACGAACCGAAGGTTTTTGACCGCGGGCATTTTCCGAATCGCTGCGAGCCAATCGAATGACATGCTTATGAGAAATCTCGCACGCGTCGTGCAAAGCCTCGGCGCCTTTTGCCTATGTCCCGTCTGCACTGACGGAAATGATCGTGGCTCGGGCATAAGTGGCTCAGCGGGCCTTCAAATTCGCCTCGACTCGAGCAATAGTCTCCCCACCGCGATTGTCTTGGCGGGCGTGGCAGCCAATTGGAAATTGTCGGTTGTTGTTTGTCATGTGCGCTCGGTGCGTATCGAGCCTGGCGCGGGACGAAGGTTCGGGGTGGCAGACCAAACGCGCGTCCCGTCACGCACTATGCGCTGGTCGCCGGGCATTTGATCTCGTGACATGGCCCGAATCAAATCGCCGACGCTTCAAAGTCACGCGACCTCGAACGCGCGCGATCTGATCTCGAACGAGCACGACGTGGTGTCGACGAGTCGAGAAGCCCCGTTGGGCATACGGGCCGACATTTCAACAAGTCGTCACGTGGGCTCGGTGAGGTGATATCTGGTCACGCCCAACCGCCGCCCGCCCGCCGGCTCGGCTGAAGCAACCTTGCGCGAGTGAGAATCGCCGGTGGCCATGCGGTCGGGAACCAGGGCAAGGCGGGAGCATCACTCGCGAAGCAGGAGCAAACGCATGTCAGTCTGCAGCGAGGCTGCCGAACCCCGCGAAGCCAGTTCGCGTCGGTGGGACGTCGTCGCGAGATCAGGCCCGCAGCCCGTAGAGTGGGTCGCAGAAAAGGGCTCACGACGCAATCTCGCGGCGGTCCATTGGCATATCACTCCCGCGAGTGGACAGCTCATGGGCACGGGGTATTGTCGAACGTCGGACAGGCATCGTCAGACTCGAACAAACGTCGTCCAACCTCGGACAAATGATCGCCCGCCTCTCGCAGGCGTCCGCGGAGTGAGGATCGCGACGAGGTGTCGTCGACGAGCGGGGACGCCGCGCCGGGCATGAACGCCGGCACGCCAGCCATGCGTGCCGTGGCTTTCGCCAGACGAGTGCCTGGCTCCACACGCTGTCGGCCGAGTTTGGGCTCCGCTGAGGCAACGGTGCGCGTACGAGATCTCTCGTCGGCCCATCGCGTTTTCATTGCGGCGAGCGGTGACCTCGCGGTGTCGCGTTGTCGCCCAAACTCGCAAAAGAGATCGTCAACGCCGGACGGTCGTTGTGTGACGTCGAGCGTGCATCGTCCGAACTTGGGTGGCGTCGCCTCACCTTGGAGACGCGTCGTTCCGCCTCGGAGGAGCGACAGTCCATTGCGGGGTCGCGATCGGCCGACCTGGGAACCCGACGAGGTGTCGGCGAGCGTCTGTCGCGTGGTCGCGGCGTGGGACGGCCGATTTCTGGAGTCGTCGTGTGAGTTCACCCCGTTGGCGCTATCGGTGGCCACGACGCGTGGGGTGTTGTGCTATGGCACCGAGCCCGGCGCGAGTCGTTGAGACCGCGTCGCGAGGTCCGCGCCGACGGGTGGCTAGTCGGTCGTGGCCAACTGCACGGGACGTGATCTTCCGTCAACGTATTGCGTCGTGGCACGGCGAGCGATTGGGTGAGTGCGCGGTGTTCAGAGAACTAGATAGCCACCCACGCCCGTGAGTACCTGGTGGTACCCACAAAACAGACCTGGCGAACTAGCCAGCTACGGCCCGTAACCCGAACCGGAGTTCGTCCTGGCGATCCGCTTGCACGATGCCTGTGGTCGTCGTCTCGGTGCGCTGCACCAAAGGGCGAACGCGGACTGGAACGGAATAGGCGGACAGACCCAGAGACTGCGTTCAAAGCAACACCGTTCGAAGCGACCGCATTCGAGCAGGCGCGTTCGAACAGATCCATTCAATTGTTTTTTGTACTGAAATCGCTTATTGCAGTTCTCCGTTTGAACGCAGTCTCCGCGTCCGTCCGCCCAATTCCGCTCCAGTCGGCGTTCAGCAGTTAGCGACCACTCGATCCAACTCGATCCCGCTTGTTCCCGCAGGATCCGCCGCGATAACGATCGGTGCTGACGAGGCGGCGCGGCAAGGCAGACTACAACGCGTGCTGCACGAGGAGCATCCCGAGCAGCGTCAACGACGTCACCACGGCCACGCTCCGAGCGACCTCCCGTTCGTACGCCTCGGGAAGGAGCTCGACCAGCACCATAAACACCATCGCGCCGGCGGCGAAGCCGAGTCCATAGGGCAGCGCGGCCGTGGATCGTGACACGAACAGAAACGCCGGAACCGCCGCGAGTGGTTGCGGGACCGACGAGACGAAGCTCCACCACATGCACGACAGGATGCTCGCACCCTGTGGCCGCATCACCGCGCTGACCGCCAGACCTTCCGGGATATTGTGCACGGCAACAGCGAGCGTGATGGCCGTGGCGAGCGCGCGGCCACCGCCGAACGACACACCGACCGCCGCGCCCTCCGCGAACGAGTGCACGGTCATGATGACGATGACGATCAGCATACGCCGCGCGCCCGCACCGCGCGCGCCAAGAAACTCCGTCTCGTGGCCATGGTCGCCCATGACGCGCTGTGCGAGCAGGATGAACAGGACGCCAGCCACCGCTCCGGTGAACGTGGCCCATCCGCCGTGCTGCGTTCCCTCGACGACCAGCCCGAAGCTCGCCCCGAGCATCAACCCGGCCGCCGTCGCGTTCGAGAACGCCGAGACGCGCGGCGACAACGTGCGGATGAACGCGAAGGGAAGCGCGCCGAGGCTGGTCGCAAGCGCCGTGATGAACGCGTACACGAACACCTGGAGCACGGGATGCTCGATGAGCATTCTTTTACACGGCCCCGCTCACGAGGGCCACCACGCCGGCGGCCACGGTCACGACGACCGCGATGCTGCTGCGGCCCGCCGTGCGATAGCTGTCGGGGATCAGCTCCGCAAAGCACAGATAGACGAGGGAGCCGAAGGAGAAGCCGAGCAGCGGGCCGACGAGCGATGGCCGCCATCTCGCCAGCACGAATGCGACGACGCCGAACACCACTTGCGGCAGGTTGCTCTCAACGGCGACCAGGGAACCGCGAGTCCCGACCCGTGATCGAGGCGAGAGATGCGACGCGAGGACGGCGCTCTCCGAGATATTATGAATCGCCAATGTGGCGGCGACGACCACAGCGACCATTTGTCCGAGCGCGGCTGCGGCGCCGAGGGCGACCCCCTCCGGTGTCGCATGCGCCATCGACGCAATCAACGCGCGCCTTCCCCTGAGCTCGGCGGTCGGGTCGCCAATGCCGAGCCGAACGTGCGCCAAGAACATTACGCCGACGCCGACGGCCGCACCGATCGTTGCCGCAATCGGTGCGCGAATGATGCCCCAGTTCATGAGGGAGTAGCCGATCCCGAGCATCATCCCCGCAGCCAGCGCATCGGCGAACCCGATGACGTGCGACGAGCGGTGCTTGCTCGCGTCGAGGAGCGGTGGGCCCAGGCCCGCGGCCACGGCCGCGAACGCTCCCAGCGCGAGAACGCCGGCGACCGACGTCGCGCTCCTCACGATCGCGAAGCGTCAGGCACGTGAGTCAGGCATTGAGATACGCGATCACGTCGCCGGCCGTGAACCGACGGTCGGGTTGCAGTCCGATGTCGCGCATCTTCGCGAGGTACTCCGTGCTGTCGGACGCGTCGCCCTCCATGTCGAATCGAACGCGAGCGGCGCCGGTACCAGCGCTCCAACTGGATACGCCGGCGCCCATGCCGCCCTGAATGATCCGAAGCAGTGGAAGGAAAGTCATCCCTCAATTATGCGGTAGCGCGCCGCTCCGCGCGGTCGGGCGAAGTCGGGCGCGCCGTGAGGGCAAATCCCATTGAAAGCAAAGCAACAAATTTTTTGATGAGTCAGGCTGGCGGCACCACCAAGGTGACCGGCTACCCGAGGCCTCTCCGACTTCGGAACGGTGTTCTGAGCGCTCGCCGTCATGCTTCAGTGGTGCACGGGTGACCGTCAGGGGTCCCGTCGGCGGACCCCGTCGAACTCCTGACAGCATCCGCGTTTCCCCCTGATCCCGCAGCCCTTCGCATTTCCGCATGTTGATGTCAACAATCAACTGCCGACGCGATGAACCCACTTCCCCAAACCACTGAGTACGCGTTACGAGCCGTTCTCGAGCTCGCGCGGAGCCATCCGCGCCCGGTAGCCGTGGCGACGCTCGCGGCGGCAGTGGGGGCACCGGCGAACTATCTCTCCAAAACACTCAGTCGACTCGTCCGCTCCGGAGTACTGACGGCCAGCCGCGGCCCCGCCGGTGGATTTCGTCTCGTCGATGCACCGGAGCGCGTCACACTCGAGCAGATCGTCCGGGTCTTCGTTCAGCCTGGGCCGAACCGGTGTTTGTTGGGCCCAGGCCCTTGCGGCGCCAAGCCAGACTGCCCCGTCCATGCGCGGTGGATCGGTGTCGCCGACGTCGTCAATGGCTTCTTCGAATCCACGACGCTCGCCGACCTGGCAGGGCATACTGGCGACGTGGCACCCTCTGTCGCCGCGCCAGGCACCGCCGTGTTTCCATCCGACCATTTCGCCACCACCCACAGGACCATGAGGTCCCTATGAGCCATCCCGTTCGCAGGATCGTGTTCGGCGTAGTTGGTACGACGCTTGTCGGCGGCCTGCTCTTCGCCTGCCGTACGAGCACGCCGACCCTGAACAATGCCGTGAGTGGCGACGCCGCGTCGCGCGTCTACGTTGCCCCCGGAAAAAAAGACGAGTTCTACGCGTTCATGTCCGGCGGCTTCAGCGGCCAAGTGTCCGTCTATGGACTCCCGTCCGGACGGCTTATGAAGGTGATCCCGGTGTTCTCGCAGGATCCCGAGGAAGGATGGGGATACGACGAAGAGAGCAAGGGCATGTTGCAGACGAGTTACGGATTCGTGCCGTGGGATGACTCGCATCATCCCGAGCTCTCACAAACCGACGGCGTACCGAACGGTAAATGGCTGTTCATCAACGGCAACAACACGCCCCGAATCGCCCGCATCGACTTGGGGCGGTTCGAGACCCAGGAGATTCTGCAGATTCCGAACTCCGCGGGGAATCATTCGTCGCCGTTTACAACGCCCGACGGCAAGTACGTCGTGGCGGGCACGCGATTCAGCGTGCCGATACCCAACAATCGCGACGAGTCGATTGCCAGCTACAAGCAGAATTTCAAGGGAACGATCTCATTCGTTCGCGCCGACCAGCCGGGGAAGATGGACGTCGCCTTCCAGATTCTCGTCCCGGGCTTCGACTACGACCTCGGCCACGCCGGCAAGGCGGTTTCGGACGGCTGGTTCTTCTTCACGACCTACAACACTGAACAGGCGCACACCAAGCTCGAGGCGAACGCGTCGCAAAACGACAAGGACTTCATCGCGGCGATCGACTACAAGCGCGCCGAAGCATGCGTCGCCGGTGGAAAGGCCAAGCCGATGCCGGCCAACTACACGCATAACACGCTCGATGAGCATTCCGGTATCGCGCACGTCGAGAAAAAGACGAGCGTTACGATCCTCGATCCGAAGGACTGTGACGGTCTGATGTATTTTCTGCCGACGGCGAAGTCCCCGCACGGCGTCGACGTGGACCCGACGGGCGAATACATCGTCGGTAACGGCAAGCTCGCGTCGGTGATCACCGTCCACTCGTTCACGAAAATGAAGAAGGCGATCGCCGACAAGGCGTTCGACAAGGTGATCGACGGTATCCCGGTTCTGAAGTACGAGGCGGTTGTTGCCGGCGAGGTGAAGAACCCGGGTCTTGGTCCGCTCCACACGGAATTCGACGGGAAGGGCTACGCCTACACCTCGATGTTCATCTCCTCGGAGATCGTGAAGTGGAAGCTCGGCACGTGGGAGGTCGTGGACCGCATCCCGACGTATTACGCGATCGGTCATCTCATGATCCCCGGTGGCGATTCCAGAAAGCCTTGGGGCAAATACGTGGTCGCGCTCAACAAGATCACGAAGGACCGCTATCTGCCCACCGGCCCATTGATGTTCCAGTCGGCGCAGCTCTACGACATCAGCGGCGACAAGATGAAGCTCCTGCTGGACTTCCCAATGATCGGGGAGCCGCACTACGCGCAGGCGCTGCCGGCGAGCCTGATCAACTCGGTGAAGTTCAACAAGCTGGCCGAAAACACCAATCCGTGGGCGGTGAAGTCTGAGGCCGAGGGCGGCATCAGTCGCCAGGGAAAGGTGGTGCATGTGAAGCTCGCGGCCATTCGCTCGCACTTCTCTCCTGACAACATCGAAGGCATTCAGGTCGGCGACACGGTGTACTTCCACGTCACCAACATCGAACAGGACTGGGACATCGTCCACGGCTTCGCGGTGCTCGGCAACACTGACGCCTCCGAGCTGATTCTCCCCCCGGGTGAGACGCGCACGCTCAAGTGGATACCGCGGTCGGTCGCAGTCTACCCCTTCTATTGCACCGACTTCTGTTCGGCGCTTCACCAGGAGATGCAGGGGTACATCCGCGTGTCACCGGCGGGAAGCACGGTGCCGCTCGTCGCTTCGATCAACGACCACCCGCTCAACCACATGACGATGCCGGGTATGGCAACGAGGCCGGGCGCTGCCGCCGGCCAAATGAACAACATGAACGGATCAGGCGGACGACCATAGTCACTCGCGGGGGGAAGCGGAATGCCCGCTTCTCCGCGTTTCTGTTCTCGCACCAGGAGTACCACGATGTCACGATTTTCGAGAATGCTCATCGCTGTCGCGGGCGTCCTGCTCGGTGGAATGCTCGTGTTTCCGCTCTGGAGCATTGGCCTCGTTGCGCCGCAATATCCCGAGGGACTGGGGATGGTGATCGGCATCCACACGATCACGGGACAGAACCCACAGGATCTCAACAACATCAACGAGTTGAATCACTACATCGGCATGAAGGTGATCGACCCGAACGCGATCCCGGAGTTGCGCGTGATGCCGTGGATCGTGGGCGCGCTGATCCTGCTTGCGTTGGTCGCCGCGGCGTGGGGCAAGCGCTCACTGGTCATTGGCTGGCTCGTGGGACTGTTCGCGCTCGGCGTCGCCGGCTTAGTCGACTTCTGGCGGTGGACGTACGACTTCGGGCACAACCTCGACGTCGAGCACGCGATCATCAAGATGCCCGGCACCGTATACCAGCCGCCGATCCTCGGCTCGAAGCAGATTCTCAACTTTACGGCGACGTCGTGGCCGAGTCTCGGTGCATGGCTCGCCGTCGCGGCATTCGTCGCCGGCCTGATTGCCCTGCTCATGGCGCGACGTGGAACGCCGGCGGCACCGTCAGCAATCCGTCCGCGCCACACGGCTTCCTCCTCTACCCTCGCGACTGACATCGCACCGGCGACCGGCTGATGCACGTGCCGCGCCGTCTCCAGGTTCGCATGATTGCGGTGATCGCGTTGGGTGCGATCGCCGGATGCGCGCGCGCGCCGCAGCCGATCCGCTACGGCGGCGAGGACTGCGACGTCTGCCACATGACGATCAGCGATCCTCGTTTCGGCGCCGAACTGGTGACGAACAAGGGCAAGGTGCACAAATTCGATTCGATCGAGTGCATGGCGTCGTACTACCTGCAGGCACGTGCCGCCGGCGACGTACGGTCGGTATGGGTGAGCGACTTCCAGCACCCGGGGACGTTCATTCCAGCCGAGTCGGCCCAATACCTACGCGGTACGACCAGCGCGCACAGCCCGATGGGAAAGGGCCTCGCCGCGATTGCCCCGTCGGCGAACCTCGCGCGCGCGGCGCAGGATCTCGCCGGGCAACCCACGCCGTGGAGCGAAGTGCTCACGCTCGCCGCCGTCTCTGGTCCCGCGCCTGATACGGTCGCTGTGACCACGCCGGCTGCCCGGTCTGACGCCGGCGGCGACTCCAGCACGGCGCGGATGCCGCTGCCCGTGCATACGATCGTCGTCAGCACGCACGGCGCCGTGGCAACCCTCACGGCGGCGATCGCGCAGGCGCACGACGGCGATCGAATCCTCGTGCGAGCGGGCGTCTATCGCGAGCCCACGATCGTCGTGAACAAACGCCTCGAGATCGACGGTGACGGCGACGCCGTTCTCGACGGCGAATCGAAGCGCCAGATCATGACGGTGAGCGCCGACGACGTCACGATCCGTCATCTCCATCTCCGCAACGTCGGCATCAGCTACACCGAGGACCTCGCGGCGGTCAAGGTGCTCAAGGTTCGTAAATGCGTCATCGCCGACAACACGATCGAGAACGCATTCTTCGGGGTCTATCTCTCCGCGTCCGTGGGCTGCCAGGTACTGCGCAATGACATTCGCGGGCAGCCGCGCCAGGAAGGGAACTCCGGGAACGGCATTCATCTCTGGTCGGCGAGCGACGCGCTCATCGCGGACAATCACGTGACCGGCCAACGCGACGGGATCTACTTCGAGTTCGTGAAGAACACCGACGTGCGAGACAACGTCAGCGAGCGAAATCTCCGCTACGGTCTCCACTTCATGTACTCGGACGACTGCCGCTATTTCCACAACATTTTCCGCCGCAACCTTGCCGGCGTCGCGGTGATGTTCACGCATCGCGTGACGATGGTCGGCAATCGATTCGAGGATAGTTGGGGGAGCGGCTCGTACGGACTCCTCCTCAAAGAAATCTTCGATAGCCGGATCGAGGACAACCATTTCGTCGGCAACGCCGTGGGGCTGATGGCCGACGACGCAAACCGTCTCGTCGCGGTGCGCAACGAGTTCCGCGACAACGGGTGGGCAATCAAACTTCTCTCAAACACCGACGACGCCCGCTTCGAGCAGAACGACTTCCTCGACAATACCTTCGACGTCTCGATGAGCAGCGGACAGACCACGACCCGCTTCGTCGGCAACTATTGGGACGACTATCGGGGTTACGATCTCGACCACGACGGCTTCGGCGACGTGCCCTTCCGGCCGGTGCGCCTGTTTTCGGTGATCGTCAGCCAGAACCCGCCGACGCTCGTCCTCCTCCGGAGTGTCTTCGTCGACATGCTCGATGTCGCTGAGCGCGTACTCCCGTCGCTCACGCCGGAGACGGTGGTCGATGCTCGACCGGCGATGCGCCCGCATGTCTGACCGGCCCATGATCGAGATCGTCGGCCTCACCAAACGATTTGGCCGGCAGCAGGTGCTGTGTGGTGTCGACCTCGCCATCCGAGCCGAGCGCGTCACGGCGATCGTTGGACCGAACGGCGCCGGGAAGACGACGCTCATCAAGACCATCCTCGGTCTCGCACGCGCCGACGACGGCGAGATCCGCGTGGGCGGAACAGTGGTCGGCGACGACCCTGCGTACCGCTCGCGCATTGGCTACATGCCGCAGATCGCCCACTTCCCGGAGAACCTCACCGCGGCGGAAGTCATCGCGATGATCTCAGACCTGCGCCACGGCCCGAGCAACGGCCCCCTCGACGACGAGCTTCTCGAGCAATTCCAGCTCGCCGATCAGCTCGACAAGCCGCTGCGGGTGCTGTCCGGCGGAACACGACAAAAAGTGAACGCGGTGCTCGCCTTCCTCTTTCGTCCAGCGCTCCTCGTGCTTGACGAGCCGAGCGCAGGACTGGACCCGGTGGCGAACGGGATCTTGAAGGACAAAATCAGACGACAACGTGCCGCCGGTCAGACTTGTCTGCTCATCTCGCACGTCATGAGCGAGCTCGACGAGCTCGCCGACGACGTCGTCTTCCTGCTCGATGGTCGCGTGCACTACGCCGGCGCGGTGCATGACCTCAAGGTCGAAACGCGCCAGCTCAACCTCGAGCGCGCCATTGCTAAGATCATGATGCGAGGGGCCGCATGAACGCGACCGGCAAAATCATCAAATATCAGATCAAGGACGTGATCCGGAGCCGCTGGCTGCTTGGCTACACGGGCTTTTTTCTGATTGCGACCGAAACGCTGCTACGCTTTGGAGGCGACCCCACGAAGGCGCTCGTGAGCCTGATGAACGTCGTGCTCCTCATGATCCCGCTCATCGCGCTCGTGTTCGGCACGATTCACATCTACGATGCGCGTGAGTTCACGGAGTTGCTACTCGCTCAGCCCATCGGCCGGCGGGAGCTGTTCGTGGGACTGTACCTGGGACTCACACTGTCGCTGTCGCTCGGCTTTGCTGTGGGCGTGGGGCTTCCGTTCGCGGTGCGGATGGGCGCGGGCTCCGTCGTGACGGTGGCTGTCCTGCTCGTCGTGGGTGTTGCGTTGACGTTCGTATTCACGGGGCTGGCGTTCGTCATCGCGTTCAAATGGGACGATCGCGTGAAGGCGCTCGGCGTCGCCATCGCCATGTGGCTCGCCGCGGGCATCGCGTATGACGCCGTCGTGCTCCTGCTGGCGACGATGTTCGCCGGCTATCCGCTCGAGCGGCCAATGATCGGGCTCATGCTCGCCAATCCGATCGACATGGCGCGCATCGTCCTGCTGTTGCGCCTCGACATCTCCGCGCTGATGGGCTACACGGGCGCGGTGTTCAAACAATTCTTCGGCAGCGGAGGTGGAATGGCCATCGCTGCCGTGGCGCTCGTTGGTTGGATTGGGGCGCCGATTCTCCTTGGCTCGCGAACATTCCGGAAGAAGGACTTCTGACGGACGGTCGCAGCCGAATTCACTCCCGGCAACACAGCACCCCGGGCTTTCACCACCGACACGAGGTTTTACTGATGCGTACATCACACACGACATTCTCGCTGACCGGCGCTCTTCTTGGCGCCGTGGTCCTCCTCGCCGCGTGCGGCGGCGGTGAGAAACAGCCGTCCGCCGGGGCAGGTGGGTCCGCCGCGGCCGCGCCAACTGCGGAATCAACCGCGCCCGCGGGACCGCAGACGCCGGATCCCGGCGGCAAGGTCATCACGGTTATGCTCATCACCGACGAAACCGGAAACTATTTCAAGCCGAAGGATTTCGAAGCGCATCAGGGCGACGTGATTCGATACACCGTCGGCGTGGGCGTCCACAACGTCGATTTCCTCGCTGACTCGAATGCGGGAAAGACGGGGCTGCCCGCGCCGAGCGACATGCTGCAACTTCCGGGGCAGACATACGATGTGAAGGTTTCGTTCGCGCCGGGGACATACTACTTCCAATGCACTCCGCACGCCCTACTCGGCATGCACGGCCATTTGAAGGTCGAGAAGCGGTAGTCGCGCCGGATGGACGGCGCCCCGGAGTTTGTCGTCAGGTAATCCTTACGTCCCCGACAAGACTGCCAGAGTACTCGTCGGGCCGTCGGCGCCGCGAGATCAGAATCCCGTTGGCGCCGGCGCACGACGTGCCGGCGTATCGCGATTGATTCTTCGCGAGCCCATGCGCGTCACGATCGCCGGCGTCGCGATCGGCTTGGTTCTTTCCGTGGGCCCCGCGCGGTTGATGGTCGGATTTCTGTTCGGCATTAGTCCGCTCGACGGCGTGACGTTTCTGCTTATGTCGCTGATGTTCGTTGGCATTGCGGCATTGGCGAGCTATTTGCCGGCGCGCCGCGCGGCGGCCATGAGTCCCATGTTGACGCTGCGCTAGGAGTAGCGGAAAGACGTCAAACAGGAAGACGGCAGGTGAAACGATCCCTGCGGGTGTACAATCGGCCCGTTACAAGGGGGCGAGATCCGGCGGAGTTGTCGAGGCGCGTCGGCGGCGAGGGCGGGTTAGAACCCGACCCGAAATCCAAGTAGACCGCGCGACGGCTCGACGACGATCGACATGCGTCGCGCCGGATCGTTCGCCGTACGTGCGTAGGAGGCCGCCTCGAACGCACCCATCAGCGCGATCGCGCCGCCAATAGCGATTCCCGGCGCGAGATACGGGTGATCGGTGGTCTGTTTGGTCACGGAGTAAGTGTAGGAATTTCCAAATGGATCGGTTCCGGTTTGCTGTACGACGACCGACGAGTGTTTTGGAATGAACGCGGAACCGACCGCCGCTCCGGCGAGGAAGATCACGGCCGTCCCTCGCCCTGGGCGGTGCGTATAGAATTGGCCGGCACCAGGAACAATCACACCGTAGGAAAATGCTTGAACGGCGGAGAAATGCGGCCGCCGCAAGAAATCGATCCGCGCGACGACACTGTCGCGGTCGTTCGCGGTCGCGTTGAGACGCAGATACAACTCGAAATCGGTCGTCGCAAGTTCATTCTCGCTCTCTCCAAGACGCGCCAACGCTCGATTGTAGATGTCGTCCGCCCACGACGGTTGGGTTTCCAGCGCCTGCGAGAACATCGAGTCGGCGTCCGCCATGCGTCCGGCGTCATAGGCGCGCAACCCCGCCTCGAACCGCGCGTTCGCCCTCTCGATGGCGGGATCGAGCGTCGGTTTCGCGAGCACCGCCAGTCGCGCACGCGCGTCCGCCGCGTCGGTCGCATTCGGCGCGAACGCGAGGAACCGGCAGAACTCCGCGACAGCGCTGTCACTCGCGCCGGCGGTCTCATAGACTCGCCCCAGGCGGTAGGCGACGTCCGCGTCGGTTGGGTCGAGGCGCTTGGCGTCGCGCAGGCTCGCGAGCGTCGCGGCGGCGTCGCCGAGAATCGCCGCTTGTTGCGCGCGGGCGGCGGCGTCTCGCGCTTGTTGTTTGATCTCGCTGCCCGGACTTACGAGCAACGACGGTCCTGACGAACACACCGGCCGCGTGACCGAGGCGAGCGGGGTGCGCTTGAGTGAACTCACGCGCGGAGTCGTTTGGGATCGAACTGCGCCTGGCAATCCGAACAGCAGTCCCGCGAACACGAGAGCTCGAAACCTCATGGCGTCACCGTGATCAACGCCGAATCCGATTTGTCGTCCACCGTCGCGGTGATCGTCGCGGTGCCGATTGCGACGCCGGTCACCCGGCCACTGGCGTCAACGGTCGCTACGGAAGCGTCGCTAGAGGTCCACACAACCGTTATTCCGCTCAAGACCTTTCCTTTCGTGTCTTTAACCGTCGCGTTCAGCGATCGGCTATTGCCCACGCGCACGGTCGCCGACGAGGGGGTGACTGTCACGCTCGCCACTGGAACCACGGTGACGGTGATCGTCGCTGTGCCGCTTTGACCTTCACTCGTGGCGGTGATGGTTGCCGAGCCCGCGGACACGCCGGTGACGACGCCACTCGCGCTCACCGTCGCGACGCCCGTCGCGCTCGAGCTCCACGTGATGACGCGGCCGGTGAGGACGTTGTTGCTCGCATCCTTTAACGTCGGAACCAGCGTCGTCGTCGCTCCAACGATAATACTCGCGGTGGCGGGCGCGACGGTGACGCTCGCCACGGGTGCATTGGCGACCGTGATCGTTGCCGTGCCGCTTTGACCTTCGCTCGTCGCGGTAATGGTTACCGAGCCTGCGGACACGCCGGTGACCACACCGCTTGCACTCACTGTCGCGACGCCCGTCGCGCTCGAGCTCCACGTGATGACGCGGCCGGTGAGGACGTTGTTACTCGCATCCTTTAACGTCGGGACGAGTGTCGTTGTCGCACCAACGACAAT
>JBDTAE010000035.1:0-19594 GCA_039924785.1 Gemmatimonadaceae bacterium
CAATCCGGTCGAGCGCGCCTTGCTATTAGGTATCGAGAGGGATGCGCGCCTCGCGGCCCGCGTCGGCGGAATTCATGGACTGCTCGGGTACTTGAACGCGCGGCTTCGTTTTCGGTTCACGGCGATCTGCGAGCTGAGCGGGATTGCCCCGTGGCACCGGGTCTATGATCGGAACTATCCAGCGATTCAGTGTGCGAGCGACAGCGCGCGCGCCGTGCGAACGTCGCTCACGTTCGCGTTAGGCCAGCCTGGAATTCGTCCCGATCGACTCGGTCAGTCGCTTGAGAGTTGGGCGGATGACGCAGCGTTGGGTGTGCAATCCGTTCTTGGGGCGCTCGTGCGCCGTGCGGATGGTGAGCCGTGCGCCGTGCTCTGTCACTACGATCTGCGACCGCGCCTCGCTCACCGTTACGACCCGCGCATACTGGACCACGTTGCCCGCCGGCTTGGCACGATCGTCACCGACGGGCTGCCTATCCAAATCCGGTCGACCGTTTCAGCCGACGGAAGCCAGGTTTAGCTGAGGTTTAGCTGGGTTTAGCTGCCCTCGCGATCTATCGCCGCGAGAGAATGTGTGCCGCTGAGTCCGTCCGTTGGTCCCCAGTCTGGATGCGACAATTGTAACACCGGTACTAAAATTTGCCGTCTGCGCCGTCAAAACCTGAACAGACGGCGTGCTTTGTGCGTCAACGAACGAAAAACCGGGCGGCATCCTGAGAACGCACTCGCACACGATTCTGATTCGATCGTTGCGAGTCGCAGCGTCGGATTGGAAAGGACTCGCGCGAGTCGATCACCACGTACGCGTTTCGATACCGGCCGAAATGCGCGTATTACTGGCCGGGATGGGAGTGCGCCGATGTTCGATCAAAAGCGAGTAGTCGTTGTGCGTCGCGCGGCGGAGTTGTGCCGTGCGTCAACCAGACGGGATTTTCTCAAAGCCATGGGCGTAGGTGGCACGATTGTGCTGTTGCCCGGGATTTTCGCCGCGTGCAACGATTCCAAGATCAATGGTGTTCCGAATCCCGGAACGGGCACTACGTACACGCTCGACCTGTCTAACGACATAGGTATCCTGAACTATGCGTACGCGCTCGAGCAGCTAGAGGCGGCGTACTACACCGCGGCCATTGCATCGCCGGGGTTCGCCGCGCTGAGCGCGAGCGAGCAAGAAGTGTTTAGCGACCTGCAGAAGCACGAGGTCATTCACCGTGAGTTTTTCAAGACGGTGCTCGGCACCGCTGCCATTCCGACGCTTGCGTTCAATACGACAACGGTCGGCACGCTCACCGCAAGCCGCACCGTGTTGTTGAGCACAGCACAGTTGTTGGAAGACACCGGCGTCTCGGCGTACAACGGCGCGGGCAAGTATCTGACAAGCGCCGCATACCTGCTCATCGCTGGGAAAATCGTCTCGGTCGAAGCGCGCCATGCCGCGGCGATTCGCGACATTCGCGATGGAGCAAACGGCAAACTCTTCGCGGGCGATGATGTTGTGAACGCTTCAGGCCTCGACGTGAAAGCCGAGCCGAGTGCGGTCATTGCCGGTGTGAATGGCTTGAACGTCGTCGTTGGGACTGTCGCGATCGGGACCCAACCAGATTCGAGCAAGAAGACCGCCGACCAGCCCGCACCCACGCCCACGTAATCACGCATTCAAAGACTTGGAGAATACATAGAATGGAAAAACAATCATTGCTCGACACGATCGACCCCGAGATCGTCGATCGTCTCGTCGAGCGCAACGAAGATATCGAGAATGGATCGCCGGCTCGCCCGGGAATCGTCGCCGCCCTTGGGCTTGCGTCGATTCCCATCGCTCTCGCCGCGCTGAGCAAGGACGTCTACGGACAGACGGGCCTACCCACGGCCATCAAGAACGTGCTCGATTTCGCGCTCGCCCTCGAGATCTTCGAGAACGAGTTCTACAAGGCGGTGCTCGGCATCAGCGCCGTGGCCGGGCAGAACGCTGCATTCGCTCCGGTGCGCGCACTCGCCGCCGCGGTGCCGGGTGCAGTGAACACGCTTCAGCAAATTCAGAAACACGAAACCGCGCACGTGGCGACGCTGTTAGCGACGGGCGCGACCAACGTATTCAATCTCGACGGAACGAGCTTCGACTTTACGGGCAATCGATCGGCGACGGGCGGTGGCCCGTTTGCGAAAGCGACGACGGACCTTCCGTTTCTGCTCGAGGTTGCGCAGGGCGCGGAGGACACCGGTGTCCGAGCGTACAAGGGGCAGGCGGCGAATCTGATGTCGAGCTCCGCCATTCTCGAGGCGGCGCTTCGCATTCACTCGGTCGAGGCGCGTCATGCGTCGCGTATTCGGCGGATGCGCCGCGCGGCGGCCGGCGCGTCGGACACCGTGCGTTATAGCGGTACCGTGCGCGGCGGTGGTGCCGCGGCCGCGGGCGCAACGGATCTCGGTCCCAGCGCTGCCGCGGTTTCGGCCGCGTTCGACTTGATCTACGGCGCGGGGGCCAATAGCTCAACGGCGCCTTCGGAAGCAAACACCATGCAGGGCGGAGTCGACGTTACGACGCTTGCGGGTGCGCAGTTCGGCACCAACGCGGCGCAGGAAGCGTTCGATGAACCGCTGGATCGTGCCGATGTCGTGAAAATCGTTCAGCCGTTCTTCATTCCAACCATCAGTTGAGTTAGCGCGACGCGTTCATGCGAAGGCGCGGTCTCCGCACTTTCGCATGAGCGCCCTCGCGCGGGCGTCTCGTCATGTGTGCCTCTTCCCCCGTTCGGGAGATGTGTGTGGTGGGTACCTCGTTGCACTCTCGCCGGAATGACGTGTCGATCGCGCCGGCATCGCAGATGTCTATCGTGAACGCGCGGCGACCTCGCGTCGGTTCATTAGAGTTCTTGGTTGTAGCGACGGTGTCTTGCGTCGCATCGCGCTGACATCGGCTCGGACCAGCGCAGTCCGAGGTCGCAGCGATGCTCCCTCAGGTCGATGCAGCGGCACCTTCGGTCGATGAGGCGCAGTCTCACCTCTATGCAGCGCGATCTCACGTCGATGCGCTGCTCTCTCACGTCGATGCAGCGCAACCTCGCGTTCGAGCGACGCACCATTGACTTGCTGCGGTATCACGTGATGTCGCACCGGATTGACGTCGGGTGCGACCGGCGCCGAGTGAACACGAAGCGTTGCGGCGTCGACACGTAGCGATGGCCTCTCTTCTTCGGTCAGCGCGAGCTCCTCTTCGAACGTCAGCGCCCTCGTACAGAGGTGCGCAACCTGAGCAACGATCATCGCAAGCTGATGTGCGACCACGCTGAGGTGACGTCGACCACGCGCGATCTCAGGTCGAGCCGTTGCCGTCTCGTGGTCGATCGGTGCGACGTCGGCTTCGATCGTCGCAATCTCGCGTCGAACCAGCGCAAGCTCACGTCGAACCAGCGCACGCTCGGGTCGACCGACTGCAACCTGATGTCGCCCTCGCGCGCCCTCGACTTGTCTTGGTGCAAGCTGATGTTGCCTGAGTGCAACCTGACGTTGTGCGATCACCGTGCGGACTCGGTCGATCAGACCGTGCGGTCGCCCTTCGATAGGGTCGCGTCGTGCTCGCCTGAGCTGACGTGCCTTCAGCGCATCGCCGCGGGCGTGAGGTGCGAGGTGAAACCGCGATGTTGAGAGCTGCATTCCGCGCGCTGCTCCGTGGAAGTCGAACGCCGGTCGCGAATCATACTTTGCCGGAGTTTCTAAAGACCACGTCGTACGAGCAGGCCGTCTACGTGCATGCCAATTCTCAAAGAGGCGCCAATCAATTTCTATCATTGCGACGTGACGCGAGTGTGACCCTCCCTTGATTTGCTTGTGCGGCGATGTCGGCACGGATGAGTAAAATATCATCGCATGTTCGCTCGTCATCGCAAAGAAGGAGCATCGGTGCATTCCTCGCTGATGTGCGCGGCCCACCGAGCAGTGCCTCGTGGCTGTCGAGCAGCTCGCGGACTGGTCTTCATGATCCGCACTCTGCATCTTGCTCCGGCGCGCCTTCGTGCGCTACCGCCCGCCGCCATGACCACGCGAGCGGAACGCTGATCGTTCACGCGTCCACCAGATGGGCGATGATTTCGTTTTCCGTGACCTCAACTCGTAAGGCTCGCGGGTCGTTTATACACCACACATGCAACACGTCAGTTCGGAGGACCAATGGAAGATTCGGCCGGCGCGGCAAGCTTGCTCCTAAAGCTCTATGAACTGCGTACTGAACCAGCGCTTCGCCGCGCGCGGGCATGGTTTGCTTTCGAGTTTCATCCCAGCACGACTCAAGACGTCCTCCGTGCTTGGCTGGGCCCCGGCCACGAAAGCGCTCCATACCGGATGGTTACGAGCTACTGGGACATGGCCGCGGCTCTCGTGACTCAGGGCGCGATTCCGGCAGCGATGTTCAATGCCGCCAACACCGAGCACTTCGTGCTTTACGCCAAACTTCGGCCGTTTCTCGCCGACGTCCGCACAGCGACGGCGTATCCCGACTATCTCTCGCATGTCGAAAAGGTCGTCGAATCCGACACAGACGCCGCATCACGGATCAGCATTTTTACGCGTTACATGGAGCGTCAACGCACATTTGCGGCCGAGGGCAAACAAGGGACCTACCTCGCCGACGACGTGAGAATCGATTCCGGTCCGCCTGCTGTGTAACGAAGTAGTGATTCTTGCCGCGCGAAGCCGCGGCAAAATCTGGCGTTGGACCCAATTCGCCGGTGAGTGGCGAGAAGGAACTCCGACCTCTCGCCGTCATCAGCCTGATGGGCGTGGCGTGTGGAGCGTTGCTCCCCCCGCCGAGCGGAGATTGGCGCACGTCCCGTTCGGCGTGAGGCGACCATCGCCGGCCGCGGCGAAGTCTCCCACGAGAGTCGCCCGAGTAGTATCGTACACCGTGTCCACGATCACCTTGAACATCTTGAAAATCGCGCCTGGCGAAGCGGCAAGCATTCGCGGGTCGGCGGCTCGAGCGCGTTGCTCGGCCCCCGATGACCACCTCTCGTTGTCGTAGTGTCCACCTGCTGTTGCGACGGCCTCAAGGGACAGTTCGATCGCGCCACCGCCGATCGCGAGCTCGCGCGCTACCGCAAGAAAGGGCCGCCCCGCACGACGCAGTTGTTGATCGATTGCCTTCGCGACGCCGGCGTCGCGGGATGCACGCTCATCGACATCGGCGGCGGAATCGGCGCCATCCACCACGAACTGCTCGACCTCGGAGCGTCGCGGGCCACACACGTCGACGTGTCCGCAGACTATCTTCGCGCCGCGGAGACTGAAGCCTCACGACGAAATCACACCGAGCGCGTTCAGTTCATGCTCGGCGATTTCGTCGAGCTGGCGTACAGCCTTCCGGCCGCGGACATCGTAACGCTCGACCGCGTCGTGTGCTGTTATCCGGATATGGAGATGCTCATTGCGAGCGCTGCCGGCCGAGCGCGCCGGGTGATTGGGCTGGTTTACCCGCGCGATGTTTGGTGGGTGCAAGTCGCCGTCTCGATCGTGAACGGATGGAAGCGCCTGCAGCGTTCGTCGTTCCGCGTGTTCGTGCACGCGCCCGACGCCATCGATGCGCGCCTTCGCACGCTCGGCTTCGAGCGCCGCCGCATGCAGCGTACGCTCGCGTGGGAAGTGGCCGTCTACATCACGGCGACGTGACGGCGGCGACGCCCGACGTTACGATCGTCGGGGGCGGCCCGGCGGGTTCCACACTCGCCGCGCTGCTCGCGGGCCGGGGCGTCGACGTCACGCTATTCGAGCGCGACACCTTTCCGCGAGACAAATTGTGCGGCGAATTCCTGTCGTACGACGCATTACCCATCGTGGAACGACTCGGCGTCGATCTCGCGGGTGCCCCGGACATTCACCGGTGCCGCGTCGTCGGACGCCGGCGGACCTTCGCATTCGACTTTCCTCATCGCGCGCGAGGCGTCTCCCGTGCGCTGCTCGACCTGCGGCTGGTGGAGTCGGCGGTTCGCGCCGGTGCGCGCGTCGTGACGGGTACTCCCGTGATGTCGCTCGACGATGTCCACTCGCCGGTCGTTGTCGGCGCGTGGGGTCGATGGTGCCGGTTCGACAAGGAGTTAGCGCGGCCGTTCGTGCAAGACCGCGCGCACCGGAGCTTCGGGTTCAAGCGCCACTACCGCGGCGCGCCCAACGACGGCGTGATCAGTTTGTTTTCGTTCGACCGGGGCTATCTCGGTGTGAATGACGTCGAGGGCGGCATTACGAACATGTGCGGTCTCGTCAATGCGTCGCGTCTCGCGGGCAACAAGGGACGTTGGGAAGCGTTCGTAGAGACGATTCGCCGCGAGGAGCCGCGAGTCGACGATGCGTTCACCGGCTACGCACCCGCGCAGGAAACGTTTCTGTCATCGACCCCAGTCGTGTTTCGCGCCCGCGAACCGGTCGACGGCGGCGTTTTCATGATCGGCGACGCGTCCGGCGTGATCGACCCGTTGGCGGGAAACGGGATGGCGATGGCCATTCAGTCCGCGATGCTCGCGGCGCCGCTCATTCTCGAGCTGCTTGCACATCCAACGCGGCGGGCGGAGGTGGAACGCCGTTACAGCGCGATCCACGCGGCTTACTTTCGTCCTCGAATCGCGTGGAGCCGCCGCGTGGCGGCGGTGCTGTCTCGCCCCGCGCTGCTCAATGCGTCGCTCGCGGGGCTTCGTGGGCAGGCAGCCGGCGCGTTTCTGCTCGATCGCACGCGTGGCAATCACGAGACGTTCGCGCGACTCGCCAGCGACTGGTTCGGCGGATAGAACGCGCGCTAGTCGAGGAGTATCAGGATGTCGACCGTGCGAAAACCTGCTTGATCGCGCACGCGCCGCGTTTGAGAAAGTCCTTCACGAGTAGGCGCGGCATGAAGAGTCCGCCGGGCGGGCGAGCGACGAACGTATAGTGGCCGGCAATGCACAGGATGTGCTCTTCGCCACCGAAAGCGCGCGGAAGCTTCAGCACGACGCGGCGCTCCTTGGGATTGAACCCCCAACTCACCGGCAGTCCGCGCATCAGCGCGTCCCGAACCTCAGCTCCCGACCGGGAGCTCATGTCAGGCTTTCAATGACTCGGCGCGAGAATGTTGATGCAGGTGTCGGCCGGGTCGAACAGACGGTGTTCGGTGATCTCGCCTTTGCCTTCCAACCGCAGGCTGTGATCGTCTCCGAACACGGAACCGGTTGAGCGAATGATCGTATCGAAGCCGCCAATCGACGGACGTTCTTCGCCAAGATCCTCGAGGATGTCCAGCACCTCGTCGAACGCGGGCGCCGTGAGTCGCGCGCGGAACTCGACCTGCACTTTGCCGGTGTCGTAGTCGATGACGCCGCTGCTCCCCGGCGCGCCGAGCGTGATGTTCAGCGGTCCTGAGTCGATCTCGCGATTCTGCCACTTGAGCGTGACTCCTTCAGCGACGGTCACGTCGAGGGCGGTCACGTCGAACGGCAGCAGATTGCGGCTCATGCGTTCCGGTGTGGGAGACGCCGCCCGATCAGCGGTACGTCAATTATCGAGGCGGCCGCGCGCATCGTCAAGCTCGAGGCGACGCCGCATCAGTGAGATGAGATCGTGCAGGGTCCGGCATGCGTTGATATCGGCGCTCGAGACGAGCACGTCCGGATCGCTATCTTCGTTTGATCGCAAGACGACCGGCAGCGTTGCCGTGACGTGCGGGTAGACGGCGATCACCTCGTCGCGGTGCAGGAACTCGACGTCGTGACCGGTGGCGCGGAGAAAGTCGGACCACTCGCGTTTCTTGCCCAGCATCGTGTTGGTGACCGCGCACAGGTTGCACGGATACGTACTGGGCGACATGACCTTGTGGGCGTAGTCGCTGACCATGTTGAACAAACCGCTGTTGACGGCATAGACAAAGATGAGTTTTGGCATCGTTGCAATTCGCGTGAGGGTCAGCGCTCACCCGGCATGGCGTCGCCGCCGGCGCGGCCCCAATCCATGTCGAGACAGTACCGTACGATTTTGTTAAAGTAGCCGCCGAACTCCGGCCGACTGAGACCGCTGCCGGCAAGGCGAGCTTGAGCCTGTCGGTCGTCGAAGCGCTGCTCGATGCCCATCTGCGGCATGAACGAGTTGAGCAAGTGCAGAATTTTCACGAGCAGCGCGTCACCCGTTCGCAGGGTCTCTTCGACGTAGGCTTCATATTCCGCGAGCGGCACGAACCGCGGTTGCCGAAGCGGCATCCACCGTGTCAAGCGGGGATGCGCCTCGAACAACGGTACGCACGTATCTCGGATATCGCTCATCTTCGGACTACCCTCGGCGCCGGCGCACATATGCAACACGTCGCCGGGTACGAAGCGTTGTTCGATGAGGTACGCGAGCGCCGCAATCGCCCAGTCGGTTGAAATGAGGTCCATGTCCCACGACAGGTCTCCCGGCACGACCGGCAGCACGTTGCGCGCGAAGAGCCGCAGGAGTTGGTGAAAGTAATTGTACTGGCGCACCTGCCCGGTCTGCGAGTCACCGACGATCGTCGACAGGCGATAAATCACCGTCGGGATGTCCGCCATCGCCGCCAGCACGACCTGCTCGGCGTCGTGCTTCGACTCCTGGTAGGTGTTCACGAATCCGCTGTCATTCGCCCGCGCGCTCTCGAGGATCAGCCCCGTCGTGCGGCCAGCCACGTAGACCGTGCTCACGTGCGCGAATTTCTCCAATCGACGGCAGGTCCGCGCGAGCTTCAGCACGTTCTCCGTTCCGCGGACGTTTGGGACGCGAGCTTCGGCGATCGGCAGTCCAAAGCGCGTCTCCGCGGCGCAATGAATGATCGCGGTTGTTTCGTGGCGGAGACGGTCGGCCGCGGCGACATCAAGTCCGAGGTCGGGTCGCGTGATATCGCCGCCGACCACGCGGATGCGGCTGTCGGTCGGCAATCCGCGGACCTTGTCGGGCCGACGCGAGAGCACGACGACGGCGCGGTCGTCTGGCACCGCGAGCAGCGATCGCACCAACTCGCTCCCCACGAGGCCCGAGCCGCCGGTGACGAAAATAGTGGGTCGCGTCATCTGGTCTGATCGCCTGGGTCAGAGAAACAGCCCATCGCGGAAAGATACCGGTGCAGCGGTATTTGCGTGGGCGAGCACAGCGAAAAACAGGACGCGGGTGCATCGGTAGTACCGACGCCGATGCGGCCTTCCTGTGCGTTCTGTAATAATGCGCTTGCGCTTCCCTCGCCGCCCGCCGCAAAAGCAGCCGATACTCGACTGGTGGTCGACCGACTCGCACGATTGCTGGACCTCTCACGCACACCGCCGGCGGCCGCATGACGAAAACTTTGCTGATCGTCGATGACGAAGACGACATTCGCGAAGTGGCGGAGATGTCCATCGAACTTGGGACCAGCTGGGCCGTAGTAACCGCGTCGTCAGGCGCTACTGGCGTCGCGCGCGCCGCGGAAACGAAGCCCGATGCCATTCTGCTCGACGTGATGATGCCGGGCATGGATGGCCCCGCGACGCTTGCAGCGCTGAAGGGCAACGACGCCACGCAAGCGATCCCGATCATTTTCCTCACGGCAAAGGTCCGCGCCAGCGATCGAGAGACACTCGTCGCCCTCGGTGCAACGGCTGTGTTGTCGAAGCCGTTCGACCCCCTCGAATTGCCCCAACAAATCGCGGATGCGCTTGGATGGGGGTTGTCCTGAGTAGCGCCGGCAACCCCGCCGAGGCCCTCAACGACCGAATGGCCGCAATCCGCGAACGCTCGCTACCGGCGTTCTTGCTTCGCGCAGACGCAATCGCGTCCGCCGCGTCAGCGGTCGCTGACGGGGTGCTCGATGACGAAGTACGGCGCAGCGCCGAACGCGAAGCGCACAAACTTGCCGGTGCGGGAGGGAGTTTCGGGTTCCAAAACGTCACCGAACTCGCGCGGGAAGCGGAACACCTTTTTGAAGGCGACGGTCCGATTTCATCTGAAGTCGTGTTGCGCCTGACGGAGATCGCGGCTCAGATCCGCACGGCGTTGGAGGAAGGACCGCAAGGCGAAGATGCACCAGGGTCATCGCCGCAAGCCGTCGCGAGAGCAGTCGAGAAGTACGTGTTGCTGTTCAGCGCCGACGCCGAGTTGGCAGCGCGCCTCGGTGCCGAGCTCTCGCCGCTGGGTGTGTCGATCTCGCTCCACGACAGCGTCGATGCCGCCAAGGAGTTGCGTCAGGACAATGCCGTCATCGGAGCGATCGTCGACCTTGGTTCGGACTCGACCCGGCTTGCCGTTGTCCGGTCTGTCAACGTGGCTTTTCCGCAAGTCGCGACGGTTGTGTGTGGTGAATCAGACGACTGGGCGGTCCGGCTTGAAGCGGCGGGTGTCGGAGCGGCCGGTTATCTCTCACATCCCGTGAGCTGCGGAGACGTAGTCGACCTCCTCGGCGGTCCGGCAATGCAGGAGCCGTGTGGCATTCCGACGCTGATCGCGTTGGGACTGAGCGCGGCAAAGTGCGAGGCGCTGCAAGCGACGGTTACGGAGTCCGTTGTGCGAGTCGTCGCCGTCGATGATGCCGAGGCACTTTGGGGTGCGCGTGCGTCCGGCGCTCCGGCGGTGATCCTCGTCGTGGGCGATGGCGCACGCGTCGAAGCGATGTGCAGAGTCGTGCGCGGAGACTTCAAATTTGCGACGTCCCGACTGTTAGTCCTTTCATCCGTCATTCAGCCTGGCGCGATCACATCGCTGCTCGGGGCCGGCGCGGATGACGTATTGCCGGAATCGATATCCGATGCGGACCTCGCCGCGCGCGTAACCGTGTGGCTGCGAAGAGATCGGGGAGCCCGGCAGGAGATCGACGCGCTCACCGGCGTGGCAACACAGCGCCGATCGATCTCAATATTGGAACGAGGCGCGTGGATTGCGGCAAAGTCCGAAACCGCGTTGTCAATCGTGCTCGTAGAAATCGACTTACACGATGACATCGTCACCAAGTCCGGGCGCTTGATGGCGGATGCCGTTCTGGCGCATTGTGGGCGCGACCTCGAGTTAGAGTTTCATGATGCGGCGGTCATCGGCCGCTGGCAGGATCGCGGCTTCGTCGTCGTCCTGTCGAATACCGATGCGTCGGCGGCCACGCGTCGCGTCACCGGATTCTTGCAGCGATCCGCCGCGAATCGACTTGGGGTTTCGACCGCGTCGGCGCGGGCGATGTTCAGCGCCGGAGTCGCGTCATTTCCGGATGACGGACGTGATTGGAGGACTCTAACCGATGCCGCGGTCGTTGCATTGCGTGACGCGCGACGGAATGGCGGCGGCCGCGTCCGGTCGCTCCAGCAGCGGCGTGACGAAGCCGCCATGAGCCGCGTCGACGTCGCAATTGTCGATGACGATTCGGTGCTCACCGGTGCGATCGAAGACGCGTTGTCGGCGTGCGGCCATTCGACGCGTGTGATCGACAACGGTCTGTCGGCGACCGCCGCATTGGCGGGCATCGCCGCCCCATTGAGTGCGCGTGTGATTTTGCTGGATCTCGGGCTTCCCGGGCAAGACGGTTTCGCCGTCCTCAGCGCGTTGAAACAGAGCGGAGTGTTGGCTCGATCCTGCGTCGTCGTCCTCACCGGCCAAGCGCAGCAGAATTCAGTCGTTCAGGCGCTGCAACTGGGCGCGTGCGACTACGTCGTGAAGCCGGTGGACATTCAGGATCTGGTCGAGCGGGTCCGCCCTCTCGTCGAGCAATTGCCCGCGGTTGTCGCGGAGTAGCATTGAGGCGTCGACATCGGCGGCGGTGTAGATAATCGCGGGTAGGGTTTCCCCACCTGGCAATGCGCGGATCCCTTCGATCACCATGAAACCGCAAGCGCCAAGTCTTGACGTGTGTCACGTGACGCGTTACACTCCAGCATGATCAAGACGTTTGCGGATCGGCGCACTCGGGACCTTTTTCTGTCCGGCACCGCGAAACGATTCCCGCCGGATATCGCCGCTCGGGCGGCGCGAAAGCTCGAGTACGTCGATTTGGCTACAACGCTGGACGATCTTAAGGTGCCGCCCGGCAATCGATTGCACGCACTGAAGGATGATCGCAAAGGGCAACATGCCATTGCGATCAATGACCAGTGGCGAATCTGCTTTCGTTTCGTCGATGGCGACGTGTACGATGTCGAAGTCTGTGATTATCACTAGTCGAGGAGTTCCATGGCCATTCCCAACACGCATCAGATGAAACGGCGCCCAACCCATCCGGGCGAAATGCTGCGCGAGGATTTCTTGCCCGACTACGCCCTCACCGTGGCGAGTCTCGCCGAAGCGGCCGGCGTCTCCCGCCAGTCAGTCAATGAGTTGCTGCGCGGGCGTCGGGCAGTGAGTCCGGAAATGGCGTTGCGCCTTGCGCGCCTCTTCGGAAACACGGCTGAGTTTTGGATGAACGCCCAACGCGCGGTCGATCTCTGGGACGCGATGCAGGCCGTGAAAGAGGACGTAGCTCGGATCAAGCCACTTCGTGTCGCCTAGCTTTAGCGTTGAAGGAGAGCGGAGTGTTGGCTCGATCCCGCGTCGTCGTCCTCACCGGCGTGGCGCAGCAGGATTCAGTCGTCCATGCGCTGCAACTGGGCGCGTGCGACTACGTCGTGAAGCCGGTGGACATTCAGGATCTGGTCGAGCGGGTCCGCCCTCTCGTCGACCCATTGCCCGTGATTGTCGCGGAGTAGCAGCGTCCGTCGTGAGTTACGCCGCCGCTGCTCCACGTGAACCGGACAACTCGAACAACTGATCGATCTGGTCGACGAGGCCATCCGGAGACGTTCGGCTCTTGACCCAAATGGCGGCGCCGAGCGACCGCGCTCGCTCGCGTATTGAGGGGTCTACATCGGCGGCGGTGTAGATGATCGCGGGTAGGGTTTCCCCGCCTGGCAATGCGCGGATCCCTTCGATCACTTTGAGACCGCTCATGTCCGGTAACCCAAGATCGACGACGAGCACGTCGGGGGCCGCGATACGATAGGCAGAGAGCGCGCTCGCTCCAGCCTGAGCCACGCCGGCGGAATAGCCTCTGGATTCGAGCGTCGCGGATACCACGTCGGCGAGCGCGAGGTCGTCCTCGACGAGCAAGACGCGGCGCGGACTCTGTGCGGCGTGGGCCGTCAGCGGTTCGGTTGTCGACTGCTGCTCCTGCATCGGCAGCGGAAGAGTGAAACAAAACACGCTGCCTTCGCCGACCGTGCTTTCGACCCAGATGCGGCCACCGTGTTGCCGCACGATGCCGCGGCAAATGGCTAGCCCCAACCCGGTGCCGCCTTTTTCGCGAGCATCCGATGCATCTACCTGTTGAAAACGTTCGAAGATCGACTCGAGCTTGTCGGCGGGAATGCCGCGGCCGCTGTCGCGGATCTCAAAGCGGACGTCTTCGTCGTCGCTCGCGATGTGCACTTCGACGACGCTTCCAACCGGCGAGAACTTGATTGCGTTTCCGACCAGATTCGTCAGCGTTTGCGTCAGCCGATCGGCATCGGCCCATGCGCGACTGGCGTCCCCTGTGACACGAAGCTCGACACCGACGCGTTCGGCGACCGGTCGCAGCGTTTCCGTGACCTGCCTGGCGAGGCCCATCACGTCCGCCCATGCGAGATCCATCGCGATGGCGCCAGACTCGATGCGCTCCGTATCGAGGATGTCATTGATCAAGCGAATCAGGCGGTCGGAGTTCGACACGGCGACGTCGAGCATGCGCGCCGCTTTCTCGGGCGACCCGCTGAGGCGGCCGCTGGAAATCAGGCCGAGCGCGCCGCGAATTGCGGTAAGCGGTGTGCGCAGCTCGTGGCTCACAACGGAAACGAATTCGCCTTTGAGGCGATCGAGCTCCTTTCGGCTGCTGATATCGCGCGCGATGACTTGCGCTCGTCCGCCGGGCAGAATTGCGACGCTCAACTCGACCGGCACTTGCGTGTTGTCGGCGCGAACTGCGATGTCTTCTGTTGTCACGGCATCGCCGACGCGCATCGTGGACAATAGCGAACCGCTCTTCGCATCTCTCGCGACAAAGAGAGATCTGACATCCAATCCGATCAACTCGCTTTCGACGCGGCCAAGGAGGGCGCACGCACGCGCATTCGCTTCGACGCAAAAACCTCCAGGCGCGGCAATCAAAATGGCGTCGGCAGCCTGCTCGACGAGTTGCCGATATCTCGCTTCGCTGTCGCGGATGGCTGTCTCCGACTGCTTGCGCGCGGTGATGTCGCGCGATGTGACTGCCACACCGTCTTGTAAAGGCACGATCTGGTGGTGAATCCATCCTGAAAAAACACCGTCCTCACGGACTTCGACCTCTTCGACAATCGGCTCCTGCGATTCGGCGACGCGCGTGAACTTTGCCAGATGGCCGTTGGTCGCGGTGAACGGCAGCACCTGCGTCATCCGGTGGTTGATGAGCTCAGCGCGTGTGCGCGACAGCAGGGCCGTCGCGCGCTCGTTGACGTCGGTGAAGACAAAATCCACGATGCGACCGGTTTCATCGCGCACCGTGTCGAAGATGATGAACGCGTCGAACCCGCCGTTCGACGCGGCGCGAAACCGCTGATCACTGTGCGCGAGCGACTGCTCGATGCGCTTCTGAACGATCAATGTGCTGATCTGCGCGGCCGCGACGGTGAGCATCCTGATGTTACGATCATCATCGGCCTGCGGCTCTTTCGTGAAGAACGCAAGCACGGCGACGACTTCGTCGCGCGCCATCGCCGGGACGGCCACCGCGGATTTGAATCCCGCTCGCGCCGCGATTCTGGAGCGTGGGACTCGCGCGTCCGACGCGACGTCGCCCACCCAAAACGCGTCGCGCGTGGCCCAGGCTCCTCCTGGTACGCCGTCGCCCTTGGCCAGGACGAGCGACTCACTCCCGGCCGCAAAGCCGGCGGCGTCCACTCCGTCACACGAGTACCACGACGGACTTCGCTCCAGGACGGTGCCGTCGGCCGACGGAAACCACACCTCTCCGTAACTCCATCCGGTTGCGTCGCACAGTCGGTGCAGTGTTTCGGTCAGTGCGACATCGAGATCGGGCGCCGTGCTCACGGCCAGCACGACGCGGTTCACAATGGCAATTTCCGCTTCGAGCGCTCGACGCACGGAGATGTCGCGCGAGGTGCAGACGAACATCACGACGGTGTGGCCGTCCTGTTCCCGAACGGATCTCGTCATCGTCTCGAGCCACCCATAGCTTCCATCCGCGCGGCGGCACCGCCACACGGTCGTCACCAACTCGTTGAATTGCAGGCTACGGCGATGATCCGCCATGAGCATTCTGACATCGTCCGGGTGGCTAAACTCTCCAGGGACGCGCCCCTTCAACGCCTCGGCGGGCAGGCCGCAATACTCCGACCAACTCGGCGTCGAGTAGCCAAAAGCACCGTCGGGCGTATGCGTCGACACCATATCGGTGGCGTTCTCGGCGAGGAGGCGGTACAGGTCCGTCGCGATTTCCGCCTCGGCCTCCCGAGCCGCAATGCGGGTTTCGAGAACCCGCTGGCCGTCCAACAGCGCCAACTCCGAGAGCTTTTGCGCATGCACGTCGGACCACGTGCCGAGCCACTTTTCAATACTGCCATTTGAATTGTATAGCGCCGTCACGCGCGCACGATGCCACCGGTATTCGGAATCGCGCGCTCGGAGGATCCGACACTCGGTCTCGAACGCGGCCTCGGCGGCGATCGCGGCGGTCCACCGGTCGGTGATGAGCGTCCTCTCATCGGGGTGGATGACGGCTTCCCATTCCATCGCGAGCGTTTGTTCGGGGCTCAAACCAGTGTAAGCGAACCACCCGTGATTGCAGTAGTCGATCTCACCGCCGGGCGTCGCCGTCCAAACCATCTCCGGCAAGGCTTCGGCGATCTGGCGGTAGCGTTCGCCCGCGACGACGAGCTCTCGCTGGCCGCGCCGCGCGCGACGGTCCACGAGCGCGATGAGAATGGCCGTGATCAGGACGAACGCCGAGACGGTCGTGACGAGGAGCGCGAGGTTGTGATGCCCAAGCAACGGCTCGTTCGGTGCGGCGCTTGCCGTCGGATCCAATCGAAAATGCGCCGCGGACATCGCCGTGTAATGCATGCCAGAGATCGCGATCCCCATACCGATAGCGGAGACGATGCGAAGAATCGCTCCTCGAAGACCCGGATCGTCGTTGGCATAAAATGCGATCCACAGGGTGGCGCCCGCCGCTGAAACGGCGATCGCGATCGAGATCGCGACGCGTAGGGCGTCGTGATGAATGGAGAATTGCCCACGCATGGCGGCCATGCCGAGGTAGTGCATTCCGGCAATCGCAATTCCGGCAGCGATCGCGCCGGCGGCGAGGCGCGGGAGTCGCAATGAACCCCCATTGGCAATTCCCAATGCGGCGGTGGACGCGATGATTGCGAGGGCTGCACTGGCGATCGTGCGCACCGGCTCGAACGCGATCGGAAGTCCCATGCCCATCGCGAGCATCCCGATGAAGTGCATGGCGGCGATGCCAAGGCCCATCGCGAGGCCGCCGCCGCATAACCAAACCAACTTGGCGGAGCCTCTCGACGCACCGACACGGCCGCTGATCGTGAGCGCGGCGTATGACGCCAACATCGCAATTGCCACCGACGCAGCAACCAGTTGGGCGTCGAAGTGCTGCTGCAGCATTTCAGGTTGAGGCATGGGTGTCATTGGGCGGGCGCCGCGCGGCGCAGCGCGGCGCTCGAAGCTGCGAGGGCGGGAGAGGCCATGATGGCGCCGTGCCGGGCGCGGTGTAGTGGGGTGTACGCCGGCAGCGGTGGGTAGGAGCACCGAGCCTTTACACAAGCATCGGCCGGCTGGCGCTCACATTGGCGTGCGTTAAAAAAAGTTGTTCATCTTCGCTCCTTGATCTCAGCGTCCGACAACGCCGATGCCGGTGACGAAAGATCCGCCGAGACCGAGCCCGGACGTCCTTCTCGAAACTCGCGCATCACACCCAACGCGGAGCAGATTTGTCGGGAGTGCAGTAGCCGCGCTAAACGCCATCGTGTTCGATGAAGGCTTGCTGGGGGAGATTGGCGGCGGCCGGTGCCGGCTACGCCCTCGACGGTGATGACGGCCTAACATTTCAACGGGGAACGAATTGTGAAAATCCAGAACTTCGTCACCGCATTGGCAGCAACGCTGCTTGTCGTTGGGGCGGCCCTCGCGGCCCCGCGGCTTGTCGTTGCGGCGGCCCTCGCGGTCCTGCCGCTGATGCAGAAAGATGTCGTCGGCATGCCGGGAAAAGAGGTTCGGGTCGTGATCGTTAACTCGCCGCCCGGCGGTTCGTCGCCCGTTCACCGTCACAACGCGCAGGTGTTCGTCTACATCCTATCCGGCAAGATGACCATGCAAGTAGCGGGATCGTCCCCCGTCACCCTTGGACCGGGCCAGACCTTCTACGAAGGACCAGACGACATCCACAGCATGAGCAAGAACGCGAGCGACAAGGAGCCGGCGCAGTACCTGGTGTTCATGATCATGGCCAAAGGGGCGCCGGTGTCGGTTCCCGTGAAATAAGCGAGCAACCGTCGCAATTATCCCGCTCAGACTTTCATGAGCTGCCTCGCGCCCCGAACGGCGGCTTAGTCGGCATGGCGGTGGACCAGCTTCCTTCGCGCGGCTCGCCGATCCGCCTGCGTCAAATGAACCGTATCGATAGCGAGCGACAGCCACTATGAGAATACTCTCGTAGCTTACGGCCGTCCCGAGCCCAATCGCTTGAGCAACGCCCCCAACTGATCGATCTCGCGACCGTACGTCGTCCAATCGCCCGCGCGCTGCGCGCTGATGGCGCGGTCGTAATGCTGCTGCGCTTGGTGCAGCATTTCCGGCGTCGTTCCGCCGGCGCCCGTGGACGCCGCCGATTGTGCGCCCTTCGTGGCCCCTGAATCTGCACCGGCGATCGTCGCTCGCGTCGGCGCGCCTGCGCCAAACAACAACGACAACCCTTCCTCGAGCGTCTCGCCCATCGCCACGCGATTCTCAAGCGCCACCACCACGCGTTTCAGTTCCGGAATGCTTCCGCCCTCGGCGCGAAGGTACAACGGCTGCACGTAGATCAGCGACTCGTTGATCGGGATCACCAACAGCTCGCCGCGAATCACCTGCGAGCCTTTTTGGTCCCACAGCGTGATCTGTTGCGAGATGCTCGTCTCTTGATTGATGCGGTTCACGATCTGCGTGGGCCCGTACACCAAACTTTGTTTAGGAAACCGGTAGACGACGAGCTTTCCGTAGTTGTCGCCATCCATCCTCGCCGCCATCCACGCGGCGAGATTGTCCTTGCCGCGCGGCGTGAACGGCGTCATGTAGATGAACTCGGGCTTCGTCTCGCCCGGGAGCCGCAGGATAATGTGGCGCATGAACGGGTTTTCATTCGGCGCCGCTTTCGTCAACACGGGATATTGCCACTGGTCCTCGCGGTGATAGAACGCGTCCGGCTCCACCATGTGATACGTGGCATACAACCCCGTCTGGATACGAAACAAGTCGCCCGGGTAACGGATGTGCGCGCGAATGTCGGCCGGCATCGCCGACAACGGCTTGAAGATCCCGCCGAAGATCGCGGCGTACGTGCGAATGATCGGATCGCCCGGATCAGCGACATAGGAATCGACCGTCCCATCGTAGGCGTCGATCACGACCTTGACGCTGTTCCTCATATAGTTGGTGCCATCCGCCATCGGTTGGGCGTATGGCCATGCGTCGCTCGACGTATACGCGTCGAGAACCCACTTCAGCAACCCCGCGTCCGTCACGACGAGATACGGTTCGGCGTCGAAGGTGAGGAAGGGAAGCGCCGCCTGCGCGCGGGTCATGATGTTTCGGCGGTACAGAATGCGCGCGTTGCCGGAGAGATACGACGAGAGCAAAATGTCGGATGACCCAAGCTGCCACGCGAAAAGGGCTCGCAACGCGGGGGTGCCGATCGGCACGCCGCCGAGTCCCGTGTAGTTCGTATAGACGTTCTTTTCGCCCGCCGGATAATCGAACTCCTTTTGCCCGGTGCCCACGAAGACATAGCTGTTCGTGAGCTGGCCATAATAGATCTGCGGTCGCGTGACCTTGACGGAGATAGTCGATACCGGCGGCAAGTCTTTGATGAACAGCACCGGCAATCCCTCTGCCGTGACTTCATTCACGGGCGCCATGGTGATGCCCATCCCATGCGTGAACGTCAGCCGGTCATTGATAAAATTGCGCGTGGGCAGCGAGGCGGTGTTGAGCTCGCGCGCGGAGAGATGGACTTGACGATACTTGCCGTCGATGACGTAGCGATCGTCGTTCACCGACGCAAAATCGTAGTACGTGCGAATCTCCTGGAGCTGTCCTAACGTCTGCTTGAGCAGGTCGCGCTCCCAGAGCCGAACGTTGTCGATCGTCGGCGCGTTGGCGCGAATGTCGGCCATCGTTAGTTGTACGTCCCCAACGAGATCCCGCGTTTGGACGCTGTCGAGCCGCCACGCACGCCGCGTCGCCGCGATGTGGTCCTGGAGGTATGTCCGTTCTCGCGCCAACTCGTTGGGCGCAACAATGAATTTCTCTTCGACCGTTGGCACCAGCCCGCGGGCGACGATTCCGACGCCGGCGTAGGCAACCGCGGCGAATAGCGCGAACCGCGGGAGTTGCC
>JBDTAE010000036.1:0-4096 GCA_039924785.1 Gemmatimonadaceae bacterium
GTGTTGTGGGTTTTTCGCGAAGTGCACCCCTCGCCATTTCAGTATCGGTCGCATTCGGAAAACCTGTACGAACTGTCATCCACCGAATCACGCGGCGCCTCCGGAAAGTCTTTCCGCATAAGTCTATGTCCCATCGATCTTTCCACTGACGGGCCTGCTGAGCTTGGACGAGTCGTTTTTGCTCTCCGGTACGCCTCGTTCGTCGTCTCGGCGCTGCGGATTTTTGACAACCAAATGTTTGCGCCGACTGGCGCCGCCGACGTCCCCTGCATTGACATTCGCCGGCAGGTTGACGACCCCTTTACACCGATGGCCGATTCCAACGGCGAGCCGTGATATTTATCGGCGAGCGATTCCATTCCTATTGAACTGTCGCCACCGCCGGCGACCCGACCAGACACTTTGGGATGACATACGATCTTCCGACGAGCAACACGAGCGCCTCAGATCTGGTCGAGGCAAGCCTGGCCGCGATCGCGCAACACGGCGAAGCGACGAACGCCTTCATTCTTGTGGACGCTGAGGGCGCGCGCGCAGCGGCGGCTGCGGTGGACGAAGAACGCAAGCGCGGCGTGGATCGCGGTCCGTTGCACGGCATGCCGATTTCCGTGAAGGACCTCATCGACATCTCCGGCCAGCCAACGACGGCGGCCTCGAGAGTTCGCGCGCATCATGTGGCGTCGCGCGACTCCACCGTGGTCCGCCGCCTGCGGGCCGCCGGCATGGTAATCATCGGCAAGACGAATCTTCACGAGTTCGCGCTCGGCACGACGAGCGAGGTGTCCGCTTACGGGCCGGTCAAGAATCCTCACGACCTTTCGCGCGTCGCCGGCGGCTCGAGCGGAGGCTCGGCGGCAGCGGTCGCGACGGGAATGGGTCTGGCATCGGTCGGGAGCGACACGGGCGGCTCGATCCGCATTCCCGCGGCGGCGTGCGGCGTCGTCGGGCTCAAACCGTCGCTCGGCGAAGTGCCGACGGATGGCGTTGTACAACTCAGCTCGACGTTCGACAACGTCGGCCCAATCACGCGCACGGTCGGTGAGGCCGCGGCACTCTGGGCCATTCTCGCGGCTCGTCCAATTCCAACGCTCGAATTGCCGGCCGCGAATGCATTGACGTTCGGAGAGCTTGGCGGCTATTTCACGGATCTCTTATCGAATGAAGTACGGACCGTCTTCGGCGCGGCGATCGAGCGCCTTCGCGAGTCGGGCGTGACCATCGAGCCACGTCTCATTGACGGCACAGAGATGATCACCGATACCTATATCAACATCTCCCTACCCGAGGCGGCGCATTGGCATGAGGCGACGCTCGAGAGTCAGGCGGCCGATTACCAGCCTGTGACGCGCGAGCGGCTCGAGTGGGGTCGCACGATTCCCGCTGTGAAGTTCATTGCCGCTCGCGAGACCCGCGCGCGACTCGGCCGCGCGGTGGACGCGGCGCTCGAGGGCTGCGACGCGCTTGTACTGCCGACGTTGCCGATCGTCGCGCCAAAACTCGGCGTCGTCGACGTGACGATGGACAATGGAAAACGGGAGACGATCCCAGTACGCGCGGCGATGCTTCGGCTGACGCAGCTGTTCAACATCTCAGGGCATCCGGCGATTTCGGTTCCGATTCCGACGTCGGGAATGCCGGTTGGCTTTCAGATCGTCGGAAAGCGCGACAAGACCCCTGAGTTGCTTGCGATTGCGGCGGAGTGCGAGCGGATTTTCGGGGAGTAGGTGAGTTACCGCCTAGGCGGACGCTTGAAAAAGCCGCCGATTCCTTTCTTGAGCTTGTCCGCCGCGTTTTCCTTCGCCGAACTCGCGGCCCGGCTCTTCATCTCCGAGAACGCCACCTGCACCACCATTGAGTTCGGCGCCTTCGTTACGACGGGCGCCATCTGCTGCATCGCGCTCGAGTAGTCCTTCCGATCGTACGACGCCAGCGCCTGCGAGAAGTTCGCAACCGTTTGTACCGCGTCGATCCGGTTCGCTTTCTCCTGCGCCTCGAGCGCCGCCTGCTCTTCCGGCGATAACGCCAGCCCAAGCCCGTCGATCAGCCGATCCGCCAGCTTCTTCTCGAGATCGAAGAACTTGTCCTGGTCTCCGGTGACCTGCGCGGTTTTCACGATCTCGCCGGTCTGCACCCGCACCACTCGCGTGTCGATGCGCATCTGCGGCTTCACGGTGGCGAACGATCCGACCACCACATACTCCGCGCCAAGCATCTTGCCGACTTTCACAGCCGTGGTCGAGTCGAAGTATTTCGTGTGCTGGTTGTCGATCTCCTTGAGGAGATCCTGCATGCGGTCGCGCTCGAGCAGCTGGATTTCCTTCACCGATGAGAGATCGCTAATCATCATCGCTGAGATGCCGCGCCCGAGCGGGTCATAGTCCGCCGATCCGGTGTAGTTGTCGAAGTAGAGGATGGCGACGTTCTTTTTCGGCTCCGGGCGCTTGAGTTGCTTCGGCGAGCCGGCGGCGGTCGTCAGCGTGACGGTGGCCAGGAAGAACAGAGCAGACGAATAGCGGAGCATATGCGTGTCCTCAGCGATGCGATAGCCGGTTCACGCAGTCGTCGCGCGGGCGCCGGGCCAACACTCCATGTTATGCTCAAGCGCGCCGTCTGTCGAGCGGCACCGAGGCTGGTGACGCGCGTCACGCTCGCTGGCGGACGGTACTATTTCCAGACGGCAATCTCGTCGAGCGGCTTTCGCCGCAGGTCCGGGATTCGCGCATCGTCGGCGGGATACCCAACGGGCATGACGAGCATCGCCCTTTCATTCGCGGGTCGCTCGAGGAGCTCGCCCAGGAATCCCATCGGATTCGGCGTGTGCGTCAGTGTAACGAGCCCCATCGCGTGCACAGCGGAGATGAACATCCCCGCGGCGATACCACACGACTCCTGTGTGTAGTAATGCGTGCGTTTCTCCCCCGCAGCCGTGACGCCGAACGACTGTCGAAACAACACGATGACCCATGGCGCGTCCGTCAAATGCGTCTTGCGCTCATCTGTTCCGAGCGGCGCAAGCGCCTCGATCCACTCGCCGGGCATTCGTCCATTGTAGTTCGCGTGCTCTTCGACCTCGGCGGCCTCGCGCATTCGTCGCTTGAGATCCGGATCCGACACCGCGACGAACGTCCACGGCTGCTGATGCGCGCCACTCGGCGCCGTTCCGGCGGTGCGAATCGCGTATTCGATCAGCTCGCGAGAAACGGGCTCCGTCGAAAAGTGACGCGTTGTGCGACGACGATTTGCGTCTTCATAAAATGCCTCCGCGCGGCGGAGCGATTCTTCAAGCGTCAAACGCTCGAATTGCAACGGAACGAATGCGTGCGTCATGATGCGAGATCGGGTCAGGCAACGAGCGCGCGGGAGCGACGGCGCGCCGAAAAGAGAATGAAGACGCCGAGCACGTTCGCGAGCACGATGACGAGCGTGATCTTGATCGCGAACGTCGCCACGCTGGCGACTTGAATGATCGGGAACACCGAAAGCACGATATAAAGAATCGTCATCAGCAAGCCGGACCACGACGCCGCCTTGAGCCAGAGCGGCGGCCGTGGAGTGACGCCTCGCAACCCGAAGATCGGAATCGCGAACATGACGGCGTACGTCAGCGCGTAGAACATGCCGCCTGCGTTCCACAACAATTGAAATGCTTCTGCTTGGCCGACGTTGATGAGACTGATCAGCCCGAACAGGAACGCGAGCACCCCGACGAGCGCAATCGAATTCATCGGCGTCTTGTGCTTCGCATGAAGCTTCGAGAACCACGAGGGCAACATGCGATCCCAACCCGCGACCATCGGCAAGCGCGTAACGGCAGTGAATGCAACGCTCGTTTGCGCGACACGCATCGCGAGCGACATCACGATCGCCATCGTCACGAATTGCGTCGCCACACCAAACGGTCCGAAACCGATTCGCAACACCTGCGCGATCGGTCCGATGAGATCGATGTCGTCTCGCGGCACCATCGCGACGACGGTAGCTGTCCCGAGCACGAACATCAGCGCGATGACCGGTGCGGCGATCCACACGGAACGGCTCACCGCCTTTGCGGGCGATCGCGTTTCGCCCGCGAGAATCGCGACATACTCGAATCCGC
>JBDTAE010000037.1:0-15487 GCA_039924785.1 Gemmatimonadaceae bacterium
TTGGACGGAGAAATACCGACAGCAACGGATACAGTCATTGCAGGAACGATTGGCTACACGAACCGACGCGATTGAATCATTTTCTTTTCAGAACGGCGCGAGAGTGCTGGATTGCTTTGCCGGAGAAGTTGAGTGGACCTAGACGAGTATCAACGAGGGGCGCTGCGCACGATCAACCCGTCGCTCGACGCGCGCGATCGACTCCTCGACGCAACCGCCGGCCTGACTGAAGAAGCCGCCGAGTTGCTCGGGCTCATTAGAAAACGTGTATTTCAGAGTCGGGACGTCGACCCAGCGCGTCTCACCGAAGAGCTTGGGGACGTCCTCTGGTGTCTCGCTGTGACTGCCGACGCACTCGGTCTTAAGCTGTCCGACGTCGCACGCGCGAACCAGACCAAGCTCGCGGAGCGACATCCGAACGGATTTTCACCCACCAAATAGCGCAGAGCTCGCGGACGTGGCGCGAGCTCGCGCACGTTAGTCGTCCGTCTGACCGAAGATCGCCATGTTCGAAGAATGCCCCGGCGCGACTTTCTTCTCGGGATACATCCAGTGCACAGCCTGATTTACGGCGGTCGCCGCCTCGGCGAATCCTGTCGCGATCAGCTTGAGTTTTCCGGGATACGTCGTGATGTCGCCGGCGGCGTAGATCCCCGCGCGACCCGACTCCATCATGCTGTTCACCGCGATCTCGTCCTTTTCGAGATTCAATCCCCAGTCGGCGAGCGGACCGATATCGCTCACGAAGCCGAGCATCGGCAGCACGACATCGGCGTCGAGCTCGCGCGTCGTTTTCGCCTTCACATCCCGCAGCACGATGTGCGAAAACGAATCCGGATCGGCCGCGCACTTGATGTCCGCCAATTCATGAAATGTGAATAGACCGGCTTTGTCCGCGGCAACGGCCGCCTGATACTGCGAGACCGTCGCCGCGTGGGCGCGAAAACGGTCGCTGCGATGCACGATCGTCACGCGCTCGGCGCGATCGAGCAACTGCGTTCCCCAGTCGAACGCCGTGTCGCCGCCGCCGATGATTACGACGCGCTTGCCCTTGAACGAATCCGGGTCGCTCACGACGTCGAAGATTCCGCGGCCATACCACGGCTCAGCGCACGCCTGCGGCAGTCGACGCGGCGAGAACGCGCCGATGCCCGCTGCGATGACGATCGCGCGCGAGGCGAACCGGTCACGATCGGTGACGAGCACGAAATGTCCGTCCTCTTGCTCGAGGCCAGTGACGCGCTGGCTGAGATGAATCGACTGGTTGAACTGGCGCGCCTGCTCCGCGAGCGACTTGACCAAGTCCTTCGCGAGCACTTTCGGAAACCCGGCGACGTCGAAGATGTATTTCTCGGGATACAGCGCGGTGAGCTGTCCGCCAAGCTCGGGAAGTGCGTCCACGATTTGCGCCGATGCCTTACGCATGCCGGCGTAGAAAGCGGCAAAGATCCCAGTGGGACCGCCGCCGATGATGGTCAGGTCTTTGATCTCCATCCGCGAAGAATAGTTGGCTCGCGAGCGTTCTGCCGACGTGGTCAGGCTTTTTGCAATCCTGCGCTCCGGCGCCCGGACCGGTAGATTTTTTCAACAATGAAGATCTACACGAAGACCGGCGACGCCGGCGACACGGGCCTGTTCGGCGGCGGCCGAGTGCCCAAGAATCATCCGCGCGTCGAGGCGTACGGCGACGTCGATGAACTGAACGCCATGCTCGGCGCGGTTCGCGCGGCGGACCAGATGCCGCGCATCGACGAGGTGCTCGTTCCAATTCAACGCGATCTCTTCGCGATTGGTGCGCTCCTCGCCACGCCTGACCTCGAGAAGATGAAACAGCATCTCGAGAAGGCGCAGATCGACGACAAGCGCATCGCCGATCTCGAGCGAGCGATCGACGACTGCGACAACGAGTTGGAGCCGCTCCGGTCGTTCATCGTCCCCGGCGGAACGCCGAAGGCGGCGGCGTTGCATGTCGCGCGCACCGTGTGCCGGCGCGCGGAACGGCGTGTCGTCGACCTGAGCGAAGTGACCGAGCTTCCGCCGCTCGTCCTGATCTATCTCAACCGATTGTCCGACCTGTTGTTCACTCTCGCACGAGTCGCCAACAATCGCGCCGGCGGCGGCGAGGTCACGTGGTAGACGCTCGGCGCTACGTCGACCTTCCGACGTATCGAGTCACGATCGGCGCAAACGCGCTCGACGCGATCGGTGACATCACGCGAGCCGTTGCGCCGGCGTACCGGTACGCGATCATCACAGACGGCAATGTCGGTCATCTGTACGCGGCGCGTGTGCGCGAGGCGCTCGGCGGAACTCGCGTTGAGACGCTCACCATCGCCGCGGGCGAGGCACACAAGACGCGCGCGACGTGGGCGCGGCTCACCGACGATCTCCTCGCGTTTGGCTTTGGGCGCGACTCCACGGTGATCGCACTTGGCGGCGGGGTCGTTGGCGACGTTGCCGGTTTTGTCGCCGCGACGTACATGCGCGGAATTCCGTACGTTCAGGTGCCGACCAGCCTTCTGGCGATGATCGACGCGTCGGTCGGTGGAAAGACCGGTGTCGACACTGCGGCAGGAAAGAATCTCGTCGGCGCTTTTCACCAGCCGGCCGCGGTCGTTGCCGACATCGCGACGCTCGCTACGCTTCCGGCGCCGCATCTTCGCGCAGGCATCGCGGAGGCAATCAAGCACGGCGTCATCGCGGACGCGGCGTATTTCGAACGCGTCGCGGATCTCGCCGCCAGCCTCTCCGGGGCGGATGTTGCCGGAAGTGACATGCTCGCGGTCGTTGCGCGCAGCGTCGAGATCAAAGCCGATGTCGTGCGGCGCGACGAACGCGAGAACGGCGTTCGTAAAACGCTAAACTTTGGCCACACCATCGGTCACGCGGTCGAACGGTGCAGCAACTACGCCGTGCTGCACGGCGACGCCGTCGCGATCGGCATGGTGTACGAGAGTGCGCTCGCGGAGCGCATGGGTGTAGCCGAGGCGGAGACGACGTCGCGCGTGCGTGGCGTGGTGCAGCGCGCGGGGTTGCCTGACACGCTACCAAACGCGATGTCGGTGAACGACATCGTGGCGGCGACGCATGGCGACAAGAAAGCCCGCGCCGGCGCAACGGAGTACGCGCTTCCGCTGCGCGTCGGAGCCATGGCGGCGGAGGACCGAGGATGGTCGCTCCCCGTTCCGGATGCGATCGTTCGAGAGATTCTGACTTGACCTTCCGTCGCGGGCTCACCGGCACGGCCATCGTGCTCGGCGCGCTCGCGGTTGGTTGTTCGCGCGAGCGACCGCCGCTTCGCTATCCGCCGGTCGTCGTCATGAGTCCGTATCGCATGCCCGGCGTACTCGTGCGCGCGGCGAGTGAGAACTGGTGGAAAGTGCCGCCACTGACGCCGCGGTACGGCGATCCCCTGCCGGTCGGCGTAACGATGTATTGCCTGCAGGGTACGACGCGACGAGGTCGATATGTTCGCGCGGGAATCGTGGCGGCCGACCCGCGGTTCTTTCCGCTGGCCCATTTCATCGAGCTGTACGTTGGGCGGCACTATCTCGGGCGCTACCTGGTCGACGATACGGGGATCAAGATTCACGGCCCGCGAATCGACGTGTGGACGGGCAATTGCCCCGAGGCGAGGCAATTCGGACTTCAGCGCGGCACGGCGGTGCTCGTTCCCGAGCCTCCGCGAGCGATGCGGGCCGGAAAAGGCAGGGTCAAGAAGTGATTTGCGGCTCGCCGTTTGCCTTACGACTATGCGTCTTCAACCAGGCGCCACCATGTCTTCCTTCACGACGTATCTGATCGGTTTTTTCATTCTCATCATCGGCTTGGCCGTCGGGGCGTACCTGCTGAACGTGCCGGCAATGTGGGTGGGCGTGGGCGTGATCGTACTCGTCGGCATCGGGGTCTTGAGCGCGACCAGTCGCACGAAAATGCGAGATCCGGCTGAGGGCGCTTCCGGCGGTGGTCGAACTCCGCCAACGAGCTGATTTCCGAGAACCGAGCCGGACCGAACCGAACGCGCCCGTGATGAACCGGCGCGTCTTCGTGATGAAGCGCACTCGACCAGGGAGTTTCGGACGACCGAACCCGAGAATGGTGCGCGATATCACAATTTCAGTCACCGTGACCGATTTCGACATCATGAAATCTGAGCGCCGAAGTAACCTGCAAATCGCTATCAAATCAATGACATAGAATCATTCGAACGCGTCGTTAAGCGAGCTCGGTGGATTTGTCTGTTGACGCTTCGGGAGCCCAACATTATCCTGCGCGTCCCCACCTCAGGGCCTCTGCAACGCCGCGAGCGGACGTGCGCTCGCTCCACTAACCGGCATTTTTCGGGAAGGAGCGTGTATGGAGCAAGTGACCGAGACCAGATCGTCGAAGGGCTATTTCCGATCGTCTCCGTCCACCGCGTTCGACCAGTATCTGCAAGACATCCAAAAACTCCCGCTGATCAGCGATCCCGAAGAAGAACGTCGTTTGGCGCGTCGGGCGCAAAAGGGAGACGAGAAGGCGGCGGAACGCCTGGTAACGGCGAATCTCCGATTCGTCATCTCCTACGTGAAGAAGTACCAGGGCCACGGTCTCGATCTCAGCGAGCTAGTCGCCATCGGGAACGAGGGGCTCCTCAAGGCTGTGAGAAAGTTCGACCCCGACCAGGGTGTCAAATTCATCTCGTACGCCGTGTGGTGGGTCCGCCAGGCTGTACTAAAGGCCCTTGCAGAACAGACTCGCTCGGTCCGGATTCCACTCAACCAAAATTCGCAGCTCATTCGCCTCGCCCGCGCCGAGACGATCCTCGCGCAAGTGCTGAAGCGCGATCCCACCGAAGATGAAGTCAGCCGGCTGCTCGAGGAGACGCCGGAAGTCGTCCGCGCCGCCAAGCAGATGTCGGCCACCGAAATCAGCCTCGATGCCCCTATCGATCGCTCCGACCGCGAAGCCAGTACGCTCGGCGAACGCTTCGCCGGAGTCGATGGAACCGAGATCGAGGAAGTAACCGACTACAAACTGATGCGCGAGTTTATCGATCGCGTCTTCAAAAAGTACCTCACGCCGCGCGAGCGAAAGATCCTCTATCTCTACTACGGGCTCGAGGAAGGCTCCGAGGCAATGACTCTCGAAAAGATCGGCGCGCTCATGGGTGTCACACGCGAACGCATTCGCCAGATTCGCGAGCGCGCATTCGAAAAGCTCCGCGAAAGCCCCGACGGCCGAGCTCTTTGCGGATTTTGGGCTGCCTGAGTTTCCGCGCAGTGGCTTAGACTGAAAGGACCGAGACATCGTCTCGGTCCTTTTGTTTGCGTATCAAGCCGATGTGGCGTTGAGCTTGCCTCTTGAGTTCGCGTCTACCCACTCTCAGCTCATACATCCTCGATCGACACGTGTCAGCCACATCGCCGGTCTTCATCGACTCATCAGGACGCCGCGGTCGCCGCGTCCGCGGAGCCGTACTCGCAACCGGCGTCATCACCACGCTCCTCGGACTCGGCGTCGCCGCCAGTCTCATGATGAGCGAGCCGGTGGGACCCGAGTTGCAGCCAGCGATTCTCGTTCCGTCCGCGCGTCCGATGACGGGCAAGGCCGAGCGCGAACGAACGACGTTGCGGCGCCTGCTCGAGCGCGCGATTGCGACGACGAAAGCCGTGCCCCAGGGCCGCCACGCGCGTCTGCCGGCCAAACCCATCGTTGGCACGAAACCGAACAACACCGGCAAGCCGATCGTCGCCGGGTTCTTCGTGAGTTGGGACGACAACTCCTACGCATCGCTCGACACCAACATCAAACATCTCGACTGGATCGTTGGTGAATGGGCGTTCGTCGATCCAAGCGGAGACTCGCTCGACATTCAGATCGACAAACCGCAGGCGTCGCGGGTCATCGTGCGCGACACGCTCGAGCCGCCGGGCCATCGTCCGCAGGTCATGCTCATGGTGAGCAACTTCGAGGGGTCGACGCAGGCATTCCGTGCAGGAGCGTTGCTTCGGCTTCTCTCACGACCGGCCTCGCGCGCGCGGGCAATCGAGCAGTTGCGGCGCGCCGTCGCGAGGTACGGATTGGGCGGCGTGCTCGTCGACTTCGAGGTCGGTGCGACGACCGCCGACATTCACGCGCCGTCGGTGCAGTTCACGCGTGAGTTGCGCGCGATGCTGTCTCCAATGAACAAGACGACGAGTTACGCCGTGCCGTCGTACATCAGCGACACTCAGCTGCGCGACGCGGGGAATGCATCCGACAAACTATTCGCGATGCTCTTCGACGAACACTACGGCGGCGGCGATCCGGGCCCGATTGCGAGCCAGCAATTCTACGAGAGCAGCGCGCGGCGCCTCGCGGGGATCGTGCCCGCCGACAAGCTGATCCTCATGATGGGCGCGTACGGGTACGACTGGAACGACCTTCCGTCGTCCCCTGGACATCCTCGGATCGCCGAAGAGCGAACATTCCAGCAGGTCGTGACGGCGTTGCGCGACTCCGGCGCCACGATGCACTTCGATTCGAGATCGTTAAACCCGTATGTGCGGTACACGAGTCCCGATTCGACCGACCACCTCATCTGGTATCTCGACGGCGTCACCGCGTACAACGAGATGCGCATCGCCGAAAATTTGCATGCGGCGGGGGTAGCCGTCTGGCGGCTCGGCAGCGAGGATCCGTCGCTTTGGCGCGCAATCGGGCCCGACGGTCGAACGACGTCGGCGGAAAGCCTGAAGGTTGTTCCGCCGGGATACGATCCGGAAATCGATCACGTCGGCGAAATCATTCGTATTCGCGCGCGACCGACCGACGGCTCGCGCACGCTGCGCGTCGATGCGACGACGGGACTCGTCGCCGACGAAGCGTTCATAACGTTCCCAACGCCGTTCATCGAAGAGCGATATGGTCTTCAGGCGAAGCATCCGCACTGGATTGCGCTCACGTTCGACGACGGGCCAGACGCCGCGTGGACGCCGGCGATTCTCGACACCCTGAAATCCCGGAACGCGAAGGCAACGTTCTTCGTGATTGGCGTGAATGCCGACCGGCACACACGGCTGCTCCAGCGAGTATACGATGAAGGCCAAGAGATCGGCAATCACACCTACTCGCACCCGAACCTCGGCCTGACGGCGGATTCGCGAACGCGACGCGAGATCGATCTCAACGAGCGACTCATCGAATCGGTCATCGGGCGGCGGACCGCGCTGTTTCGTCCGCCGTATTTCGGTGACGCCGAGCCGACGACGATCGATGAGTTGAATCCGGTGGCGATTGCGTCGGATCAGCATTATCTGACCGTCGGCCTGCACGTGGACTCGGAAGACTGGCGCAGCCCGCCGGTGGATTCGATCATCGCGAACGTGCTGACGAAGCGCGACGAGATGCTCGATACGCTCGCGTCGTTCGCGAAGCGGCACGCGGACACCACCATCGCGGCCAACGTCATTCTGCTGCACGACGGCGGCGGCAACCGGTCGAATACCGTTCGCGCGCTTGGGCCGTTGATCGATTCGCTTCGCGCGCGAGGCGATACGTTCGTGCTGGTGTCGACGCTCGCCGGTCTCACTCGCGATGAAGCCATGCCGCCGCTCGCGGCCGTCGGAACGGCGAGACGTCTTCTGACGCTCGTCGGCTTTCAGGTGTTGGGATTGACCGAGTGGCTGATGTTCTGGTTCTTCACGATCGCCGTGATTCTCGGCATCGCGCGGTTGTTGCTGATCGGAACGCTCGCGGTGATCCAGCGAATCAAGCGGCATCAGGATCGCGATGTTCCGACGACGTTCGCCCCCGGCGTGACCGTGATCGTGCCGGCGTTCAATGAGGAGCGCGTCATCGCGCGAACGATTGAGAGTTTGCTCAATCAACAGTATGCCGGCGACATCGACATTCTCGTGGTGGACGACGGGTCCTCCGACGATACGTACGGCGTCGCGCTCTCAGCCTTCGGAACGCATCCGCGCGTTTCGGTGCACAAGAAGCCGAACGCCGGGAAGGCGAGCGCGCTCAACTTCGGTCTGGCGCTCGCGAAGGGGGAGTTCGTCGTGTGCCTGGACGCGGACACCATCTTCGCGATGGACGCCATCGCCGAATTGGTGCAGCCGTTAGAGGACTCTCATGTGGGCGCGGTGGCGGGTAACGCGAAGGTCGGTAATCGCATCAATCTCGTCACGCGCTGGCAAGCGGTTGAATACGTGACCACCCAGAATCTCGACCGGCGGGCGTTTTCGCTGCTCGACTGTATCACCGTGGTGCCCGGCGCGGTGGGCGCGTGGCGACGGTCGGTCGTGCTCGAGATCGGCGGCTTTCGCGAGGACACGTTGGCCGAGGATCAGGATCTCACGTTGTCGGTGCGACGGCTCGGCTATTCCGTGGCGTATGCCGACGGCGCCGTGGCGTACACCGAAGCGCCCGGCACGCTGCGCGGATTGGCGAAGCAGCGGTTCCGCTGGTCCTTCGGCACGCTGCAATGTGCGTGGAAACATCGCGACGCGTTGTTCAACCCAAAATACGGATCGCTCGGGTGGTTCGCACTACCGAACGTGTGGTTGTTCCAGTTGATCCTGCCGGCGATTTCTCCGATCGCCGATCTGATGTTCGTGTGGAGCCTCGTGTCGGTCTGGATCACGTGGAACACGCACGGCGGAAATTATGCACTGTCGAACCTCGAGCAGGTTCTCGCATACTACTCGGTGTTTCTCATCGTCGACTGGCTTGCCGGGGTTGGAGCTTTCTTCATGGAATCGGGTGAGGACAAGAACCTGACGTGGCTGATCCTGCTGCAGCGCTTTGCGTATCGGCAGGTGATGTACTGGGTGGTGGTGCGATCGTTCGTCGCAGCCATCACGGGACGCGTCGTGGGCTGGGGCAAGCTCGAACGCATGGCGACCGTGGACGTGATGAAGCTCAAGGACGCATGATCCCTGCGTTCGTAAATCCTCAAGCTGGTGGCGGCGGCCCCGCCGTCGAGGCACTGAAAGCCGCGGGTGCGTTCGACGTTCGCGAAGTGCCGCCTGCGTCGCTTGCCAGCGAGATTCGAAAGGCGGTGAAGGACGGTGCGCGACGGGTTCTTGTCGCGGGCGGGGACGGGTCGATGAGCATCGCGGCGTCCGTCCTTGCGGGCACCGACATCGAGCTCGCGATTCTTCCCGCGGGAACGCTGAACCATCTCGCGAAGGATCTATCGATTCCGCTCGACCTCGCCGACGCCGCGCGGGTCGCAGTCCACGGCAAGGCGCGATCGGTCGACGCGGCCACCGTCAACGGAAGAATCTTTCTCAACACGAGCGCGGTGGGCACATACGTGTCATTCGTTCGAACACGCGAGCGTCTCGAAAAGCGACTTCCCTACGGACTCTCGTCTGTGCTTGCCGCGGCCAAGCTCATCGTACGGATGCCGACATTTCCTATCACGATCGAGGTGGAGGGGCAGACGAGGACCTATGTGACGCCGCTCGTGTTCATCGGGGTCGGTGAACGCGAGTTGAAGCTGCCGTCGCTTGGCGCGCGAGTTCCCGGCGGAAAGGCTGGCTTGCACGTCATGGTGATCCGCAGGCGCTCGGGAGCGCGCGCACTGGCGTTCGCCTTGGCAGCCGCGGCCCGAGGCACTGAGGCGATGGCACGCACGCCCGCGCTCGATTCGTTCATCGTAGAATCGTGTCGTGTCGAGCCGAAGATGCATATGGCGGCCGTGGACGGCGAGATTGTCCGAATGCACGTGCCTCTCGAGTACAGACACGTTCCGGGTTGCCTGCGTGTGGTGGTTCCACTTGACGACGACCAACGGAAATAGCGCGGCAGCTTCCACGAAGCGCGCGCGGTCGTAGCTTTGAGATGTGGCTACCGCCGTCATTCCTCAGATCGATCAATCGCTCGCGAATCGCCTCGCCGAAATCGTAGGCGAAAAGCGCGTGCTCTTTCGCCCGAGCGAGTTGCTCGCCTACGCGTCGGATGCGCTGCCGTCGTACAACAAACGGCCGGGTCTCGCGGTATTTCCGGGTACGCGCGACGAGCTGATCGCCGTCATCACAGAACTCGCAAAAGACAAGATTCCATTTGTGCCGCGCGGGTCGGGCACGGGACTCTCCGGCGGCGCGCTCGCCGACAACGTCGTGCTAATCGGCCTCAATCGACTATCGCGCGTGTTGTCGATCGATCCCGAGAACCTGTTTGCGGTCGTCGAGCCGGGCGTGGTGAACGTTGCATTGACGCGCGCGGTGACCGCCTACGGATTGCACTATGCGCCCGATCCGTCCAGCCAGGCGGCATGTTCGATTGGCGGGAACGTCGCGGAGAATGCCGGCGGTCCGCACTGCCTCAAGTACGGCACGACGACCAATCACATCATCGCGCTCACCGTGTTGCTTCCCGACGGAAGCGTCGTGAAGCTCGGCGGCACCGACGGAGAGCAGGAAGGCTATGATCTCGTCGGCGCATTCGTCGGATCGGAGGGTTGTTTCGGCATCGCGCTCGACATCACAGTTCGCTTATCGCGCAATCCACAGCTGGTACGCACGCTGCTCGCGGATTTCATGACGCTCGATTCCGCCGCTCGCGCGGTGACGTCCATCGTGGCGACGGGAATCATCTCGGCCGCGCTCGAGATGATCGATCAAGCGACGATCGTCGCGGTGGAGTCCTCGATTTACGCCGCCGGGTATCCGACTGACGCGGCCGCCGCCCTCTTGATCGAGCTCGATGGAGCATCGGCGGGCCTGGAGCGCGATGTGGCGACCGTCGAAGCGCTGTGCAAGGAGCATGGCGCGCGCACCGTTCGCATCGCGCGCGACGACACCGAGCGCACGCGGTTGTGGCAAGGTCGCAAAAAGGCATTCGGCGCGATGGGCCGCGTGTCATCGCACCTCGTCGTGCAGGACGCCGTCGTTCCGCGCACCAAACTTCCCGAAGTGCTCGCGGAAATTCACAGGATCGGCGAGCGGAATCGTATTCAGATCTGCAACGTGTTCCACGCCGGCGACGGCAACCTTCATCCGAACATTCCATACTCCGCTTCCGATCTCGATGCGGTGGAGCGCGTGCACACCGGCTGCCGCGAAATCATGGAGCTGTGCGTGCGCGTTGGCGGCACGATCACTGGTGAGCATGGCGTGGGCTTCGACAAGATTCAGTACATGGACCTGATTTTCTCGCCTGATTCGCTCGCGACGATGTGCCGCCTTCGCGAAGTGTTCGACCCGGATCGCCGGTCGAATCCCGGCAAGGTCATACCGGTTCACTCATGCAAGGAGTGGCACGCGGCGCCGTCGGCCTGGGCGAAAAGGTGACCGCGGCAATAATCGCATCCGTCGCGGCGCTCCGAGATCAGATCACGGAAGCGGCGGCGAGTGGCACCACGCTGCGAATCAGCGGACGCGGAACGTGGCTCGATGCTGGCCGGCGGGTGGACGCCGCTGAAACGCTCTCGACGCGAGAGCTGTCCGGAATCTCCGGCTACGTTCCCGCGGATCTCACACTCACCGCACTCGCGGGGACGACGCTCGCCGAGATTCGCGAAGCGACACGCGTGAACGGTCAGTGGCTCGCGCTCGATCCCGCCGGATCCGACGACGGCACCATCGGAGCAACGGTTGCGACAGCATCCGCCGGTCCCCTGCGAACCATGTTTGGTTCGCCGCGCGACCTGACCCTCGGCCTCGAATTCATCACGGGCGAAGGAACCGTCGCGCGCGGCGGCGGGCGTGTCGTCAAGAACGTGGCCGGCTTCGACATCACACGGCTTCTCACCGGCTCATGGGGAACCCTCGGCGTGATCACCGAAGTCACACTCCGGTTGCACGCGCGACCCGAAGCCGACGAGACGGTCGCAATCGCGCTCGCCGACACGGCGCATGTCGGCCGAGTGCGGCAGGTACTTCGAAACGCCCCGTTCACGCCGTACGCATGTGAAATCTTGAATGCGTCGCTCGCAAAGATCGTGACTGGCGCGAGCGGCGCCACCGCATTGTTTCGATTGGGCGGCAATGTGGAAGCCGTTGCGGCGCAGCGGTCGGCCCTCGCAGAGTTGGGTGAGTTGGTCGACGTCGAGGTCGCAGCGTGGAACAGGTTTCGCGTCGCGGAACCGCCCGGGGCAATCGTGTTTCGGCTGTCGGATTTGCCGGCGGAGCTCGAGGGGACATGGAACGAGGCGGGCTCGATCGCGCGCGCGTGTCCCGGCACGCTGATCCATGCATCGCCCTCACGTGGCGTCGTGCGCGTGATTGTGCCCGTCACGGGCGACGCCATCGCCTTCCTGCGAATGTCGTTTCCACGGAATGCGCCGGTAAAGCGCATCGGTGAGCGACTGCCGGGACAGCTCTGGCCGGTGATCGCGCCTGCACCGACCGCCGACCGCATCTCCAAGGGAATCAAGAGCGCGTTCGATGTTCACAATATTCTAAACCCCGGCATTCTCGGAGAAGCATGAGCGCGCCGACCGCTGTTCCCGGATGCGCGCTGCCCGACAGCCCGCTGGCCCATGAACGTCCAGGTCTGGACGCGTGCGTTCATTGCGGCTTCTGTCTTCAGGCCTGTCCGACCTACCTCACGCTCGAGGACGAGAACGACAGCCCGCGCGGCCGTATCGTGCTCATGCGCGCGATGCTCGAAGGCTCGCTCCCCGTGACCGAGGAGAGCATCGAGACGCACATCGGACGCTGCCTCGGCTGCCGCGCATGCGAAACGGTCTGCCCGTCGGGCGTGCCGTACGGACACTTGCTCGAAGCAACGCGCGCGACACTCGCGGAGCATCGCCCGATTCCCGCAATTGCCCGCCTCATTCTCGCGGTGTTCGAACGTCCGTGGACGATGAAGTTCGCGATGTTCGGCGGCCGCGTGATGCGAGCGACCGGTCTCGCGCGGCTGTTCTCGGGTCTGCCGGGACGCGCGGGATTTGCCATGGCGATGCTCGCGTCGACCAAGCGAAGCGGCAACGTGAGCCGGCCAAAGCCTGCGTCGAACGGATCGCGCGGATCGGTATCGTTGCTGACCGGCTGCGTGATGGAAGGGCTCTTCGCCGAAACCAACCGCGCGACCGAGCGGGTACTGTTAGAGAACGAGTATGGCCTCGTCGACTCACCGGGTCAGGGATGCTGCGGCGCCCTGCACGCGCACGCCGGTGACGCGCCCGCGGCCAAGCGTCTCGCGAAAAAGAACATCGAAGCCTTCGAGCGAACCGGTGCGCAACACATCTGCATCAACGCCGCCGGCTGCGGCGCCATGATGCGCGACTACGGACATTTGCTGCGCGACGATCCTCAGTGGGGCGGCCGAGCCGCCGCGCTGTCGGCCCGTGTGCGAGACGTCAGTGAGTTGCTTGCGGCCGCGGGGCCCGTACAGGGCGGTTCGTTGCCGATAAAGGTTGCCTACGACGCGCCGTGTCACCTGCTGCACGCACAGCGCGTTGCGCTCCCACCGTTGACCGTGCTCCGCGCAATTCCGGGACTGGAGCTGGTTCCGCTCAACGAGAGCGACGTGTGCTGCGGCAGCGCTGGCATCTACAACCTCGTCGAGCCGGAGACGTCGGACATCGTGCTTGAACGAAAGCTCGGCAACATCGCCGCCGCGGCACCGGAGATCGTCGCGACGGGAAACCCGGGCTGTTTGATGCAAATCGGGGCCGGTCTCATTCGCTCCGGATCGACCACGCGTGCATTGCATCCGGTCGAGCTCCTGGATCGCAGCTACGCGAACAGAAAACCCTCTGCGTGATGTCGGACGGTGGCGCGGCTCCGCAAGCCGCGTTTACTTACGGGCATGGGGGATGTCGCAACGAAGGAAATCGCCGGGCAAGATGTCGTCGTGTCGTACGAGGGGATAAACGCCGAGTACGACGCGCTTCGCGCGGGTGCGATCGTCGTCGATCGGAGTCATCGCGGCCGGCTGCGCATTTTCGGTGAAAAGTCGGCCGAAGCCCTCACGGGCCTGGTCACGAACGACGTCATCGCCATGCAACCGGGTCACGGACAATATGGCGCGGCATTGTCAGCCAAGGGCCGTATCGTCGCCGACGTACGCATCTTCGCCGGACTCGCCTCGTATCTCGTCGACGCGCCCACGCGCGCGTGGCCGAATTTCTACGGCATGGTGAAGAAGTACGTGAACCCGCGATTGTCGGGCTATCGCGACGACACGCATGCAACGCGCGACATCGGTGTGTTCGGCGTCCACTCGCGGCGAATCGTCTCCGCGATTTCCGGCGTCGCCCCGGATACGCTGGCCGCGCTGCCGGAGTTCAGCCATGTCAATGGTGACATCGACGGAATCGCGGTGATGGTCGCGCGTGTTCCCGACGCGGGCGTCGAAGGATACGAGCTGTTCGTGCCTTTCGAGATCTTTGAACGCGTTTGGACCGCGGCCGTGTCGCATGGCGCAACGCCGGCTGGGCTTGGCGCGTGGGAGATCGCGCGCGTCGAGGCTGGACGGCCTGAATGGGGAATCGACATCGACGATTCGACGATTCCGCAGGAAGCGAATTTCGACGAGCTCAACGCCATCTCGTACACGAAGGGGTGCTACGTCGGACAGGAAGTCGTTGCGCGCGTGCATTTCCGCGGGCATGTGAACCGGCACCTTCGCGGATTGCGCGCAAAGGATGGCGACGCTCCGCCGACGGGCGCGCAGTTGTTCGATGACGCGGGCACGCACGTGGGCGACGTTCGGAGCTCGGTGTCGTCGCCGCGACTCGGCGGCATTGCCTTGGCGATGGTGCGGCGCGAGGTCGCGATTGGCGCCGCGTTGAACGCGAAGCTCGAAGGCGGAGAACAGCGCGTCGACCTCACCGCGCTTCCCTTCCCGGAATAGGCGCGATGGCCCGCACCGCGCTGGTCACTGGCGCGACGGGACTCGTTGGCTCGCACATCGTCGACCGATTGCTCGAGGACGGATGGAATGTTCGCGCGCTCGTTCGTTCGCCCGCGCCCGAGCTTTCGTCGAGAGGAGTCGAACCATGTAGGGGAGACATACTCGACGTCGAGAGTTTTGCGCGGGCGGCGGACCGGTGCGACGCCATCTTTCACACCGCGGCAGTGATCACGCAGAGTGGCAATTGGGAGGTGTATCGACGCACGAACGTGGACGGCACGCAGAACGCCATTGCGGCGGCCGAGCGATCGGGCGCGCGACTGCTGCAGTTGAGCAGCGTCGCCGTGTATGGCGATGGGCGCTTTCGGACCGACGCAGGTGGAAAAACGATCAGGACCGACGAGGACACTCCGCTTGGCCCGCTGTCGGAGGATTCGTTCTACGCACGATCGAAGCGCGAGTCGGAGGCGCTCGTGCTCGCGGCGCACGACGCTGGTCGCATCTGGGCGACCGCGGTTCGCCCCGATGTCATTTACGGCACGCGCGACCGTCAGTTCGTTCCCAGGATCGCGAAGGCGTTGCGGTTTGGGGTGACGATCGCGATCGACGGCGCGAGGACGATTCTTCCGATCGTGCACGCGGCCAACGTGGCGGATGGCGCGGTGCTCGCGGCGCTTTCTGATCGAGCCGGCGGCAGGGCGTACAA
>JBDTAE010000038.1:0-36645 GCA_039924785.1 Gemmatimonadaceae bacterium
ACCGAGACGACGCCGGAGCCTGGCTCACTTCCCCTTGTGGTTACCGGGGCGATCGGACTGGTGGGTGTACTCACGCGGCGCCGCGGTGCCGTTAAGAAAAGGGTCATGGCTCGCGCGGGATCCGCACCATCGTTCATACCGGTTAAGGAAGCTCTGAACTGACTAGCCCGTGTTTCTCACAATGGTTCGCGGCGCTGGAATCAAGCGGGATCGAGCGGCGGTTAACTGCTGAACGCGGACTGGAGCGGAATTGGGCGGACGGACGCGGAGACTGCGTTCAACAACAGAGCAACGCCATTGGCGATTTCAGTGCAAAAAAAAACCGTTGAATAGGGTCTTTTTAAGCGCGCCTTTTCGAATGCAGTTTCTTCGAACGCCGTCGCTGTCAACGGTGTTGCTTTGAACGCAGTCTCTGCGTCTATCCGCTTAATCCGTTCCATTCCGTGTTCGCCGTTTGGTGCCGCACACCGAGATCGCAACCGCCGGCATTGTGCTACCCTTGGGCTAAAGCAGACTATTGTTCATCGCCCACGACATCCAAGTCGGGAGTCGTCCTCGAGCATTCACCAAAAAAAGGCGCCTCCGATTGCTCGGAGGCGCCTTTCCGTTCGATAGGGAAACTCTTATTCCGGAATGTCCAGCGACGACAGGTCGGCCGGCACCGGCGGATATCCCATGTCGTGCTCCGACTCCATCGGGATGATCTTGGACGGCGTTTCCGGACGGGGCGGCTGCTCCTCCGGAATGTTCGTCACGCCGAGCACGATTCGACGGTGGATCGGATCGACTTCGAGCACGCGCATCTCGAGACGCATCGTCTCGTAGACAACATCGGCCGGGCTCGTGACCGTCTTGCCCGTGGTGCTGAGCTGCGAGAGCGGAACGAAGCCTTCGATGTCGTTGCCGATGTCGACGACCACGCCTTTGTCCATGAGGCGGACAACGGTGCCCGTGATATCGGTACCGACCGGGTAGGTCTCGCCGATCTTGAGCCACGGATCTTCCTCGGCCTGCTTGAGCCCGAGGCTGATGCGCTTGTTCTCGCTGTCGATGTTGAGGATGACGACGTCCACCGCGTCACCCTTCTTCACGACTTCCGACGGATGCTGCACGCGTTTGGTCCAGCTCATGTCGGAGATATGGATCAAGCCGTCGATGCCCGGCTCGATTTCGACGAACGCCCCGAAGCTGGTCAGGTTGCGCACCTTGCCGTTGATGCGCGTGCCGACCGGGTACCGGAGCGGCAACACCATCCACGGATCCTGCTCCGTCTGCTTCATGCCGAGCGAGATCTTCTCTTCGTTCGGATCGACCTTGAGCACCACGGCCTCGATCGTCTCACCGATGCTGACCAACTTGCTCGGGTGACGAACGTTGCGCGTCCAGCTCATTTCGCTGATGTGCACGAGGCCTTCGATGCCCGGCTCGAGCTCGATGAAAGCACCGTAGTTCGTGATGCTGACGACCTTGCCCGCCACGCGCGTGCCGACCGGATACTTCTCGGCGACATCCTTCCACGGGTAGCTCTGGAGCTGCTTGAGACCGAGAGAGATGCGCTCCCGCGTCCAGTCGATATCAAGAACCTTGACCTCGAGCTCCGCGCCGATCTGCACGAGCTCGGACGGATGCGAGATGCGGCCCCACGACATGTCGGTGATGTGGAGGAGGCCGTCGACGCCGCCGAGATCGATGAATGCACCGAAGTCGGTGATGTTCTTGACGACGCCCTTCCGCACCTGATCCTTCTCCAGCTCCTTCATCAACTTTTCGCGCTTGCCCGCACGCTCGTTCTCGAGGATGACGCGGCGCGAGACGACGATGTTGCGGCGGCGCTTGTTGAGTTTAATGATCTTGAATTCGAACTTCTGACCCAGGAGCTCGTCGATGTTCGGCACGCGGCGGAGCGCGATCTGCGAACCCGGCAAGAATGCGTCGACGCCCATGAGGTCGACGACGACACCGCCCTTGATCTTCTTGACCAGCGTGCCCTCGACCGGAACATCGGTCTCATAGGCGACGCGGATCTTCTCCCACACCCGCATGAAGTCGGCTTTCTTCTTGGACAGGACGACGGAGCCTTCCTGATCCTCGAGATGCTCGAGCAAGACTTCAATGATGTCGCCGGGCTTGAGGTCCGGGTAATCCTTGAACTCTTCGAGCGGAACGCTGCCTTCGGATTTGAAGCCGATGTCAAGCACGACCATGTTGTCGCGAATTGCGAGCACGGTACTCTTCACGATCTCGCCTTCGTCGATCGACGCGAGCGTACCGTTGTAGAGCTCCATCATCGTCTCGTACTCGGCGGACGAGTACTCGTCCTCTTCGTACAATTCCGGGCGGCGGTTCACGAGCGGACGAAGTTGCGCGCGCTGCGCATCGCGCTTGGCGCGCTCAATCGCGGCTGAGCCGGTTGCTGCGGGTTGGGGAGGGGTTTCGAGCTCTGGCATACTGGGAGTGTATCTCCTGATCGAACCACGGGATTTTTAGGCTCGCCGTGACGAGGTTGGGGTTTTAGAGAATGCTCAAATTGTCGCGCGAATCGCAGCGCGAACCTCGAAAGATAGACCGATTGTGCGCGGCCGTCAACGCCCGGAAGTGGCGTTCTGACCGCGAGTTACGAGGCAGACTCTAGCGGTGTTTGGATCACCCGGCGTCGGTTTCGCTCGCCCGGTGTCCAACCGCCGTGGCCAAGGACACAATTCGTTCGACCTGGTCTTCCTGGGTCAGATACGTGGTGTCGATCAGCACCGCGTCGGTGGCTTGGACGGTTTGCGTCGCATCTTTCGCGTCGCGATGGACCAGTTGATCGGTCTCGGTCGCGATCTCCTCGTCGCTTGGATGGCGGCCGAGGCGCTGGATCAGCCGGCGGCGCGCTCGCTCCCAAGGGTCGGCGATCAAAAACACTTTGAGCTGCGCATCCGGAAACACCACGGTCCCGATATCGCGGCCGTCCACGACGACGTTGTTCGACTCGGCGGCCTTTCGGACCTTAGTGTTTACCCATGCGCGGACGCGCGGCATCGTCGCGACGAGCGACACGTGCTTCGTGACGTCGTGGCCACGCAGTTGCTCGTCCGCGCGCAAGCCGTCGATCAACGGCGTGAAGGTCCCGCTCCCCACCGACGGGATGATCGTCACGCGCGACCCGCCTTCGATTACCTGATCCTCCGTCCAATGTTCAGGCGGCACCGCGCGCGACAGTTGGACCGCGGTGGCCGCGCGGTAGAGCGCGCCGGAATCGACGTGAAAGTAGCCGAGCCGCTTGGCGACCCACTGCGCCGTCGAGGACTTGCCGGAGGCGGCAGGTCCGTCGATCGCGATGACCATCGGACGGCCGCTCATTCAGTGCACACTCGCGAGAGGTCCGCCCAAAACGTTGGGTACGAGACCGCGACGCATTCGCGATCGTCGATGACGATGCGTCCGCCGGTGGCCGCGCCGAGTATGCCGAATGCCATCGCGAGACGGTGGTCGCCGTGAGTGACAACGTGTCCACCGAGCGGCACTTTGCTGCCACGGATTCGCATTCCGTCGGGCAGTTCCTCGGCGTCCGCGCCAATCGCTTTGAGATTGCTCACGACGGCAGCGATGCGATCGCTCTCCTTCACCCGCAACTCGTTGGCTCCGGTGATAGTTGTTTCGCCAACCGCTCGGGCAGCGAGACAGGCGAGTAACGGCAACTCGTCGACCATCGCGGGCACGTCCGCATGAACGACAGTGGTGGCGTGCAGCTCGTGCGGCGCAACGACGAGGTCCGCGACCCACTCTCCACCCTCGTCGCGACGATTCTCTTCGGACACCCGAACGCCCATGCGACGCAACTGTTCGAGAAAGCCGACGCGCGTTTCGTTGACGCATACGCCGGTCAGCCGGATCTCACCCGAGGTGGCGAGCGCGGCGAGTCCCGCGAAGAATGCGGCCGACGACGGATCTCCGGGCACGGCGGTGTCGAGCGGCGTGAGACGCGATCCGGCGGAGAGGCTGACCTTCGTTCCGTCGACCGAAACGTCGGCGCCGCGGGCCTTGAGCATTCTCTCAGTATGGTCGCGCGAGCGGGCAGGCTCCGTAACGCTCGTTCGGACGCCGGACACGAGACCGGCGAGCAGCACCGCGCTCTTGATCTGCGCGCTGGCGACTTCGCTCGTCCAATCAATTTCATGGAGCGAGCCGCCCTTGATCGTCATCGGTAGACCGCCGTGCGGCGGCAACCGCACACTCGCGCCCATGGCTTCGAGGGGACGTGAGACCCGACGCATCGGCCGCTTGCTGAGACTCGCGTCGCCGACGAAGGTCGCGGAGATCGGCAACGCGGCAACGACGCCCGCCATGAGGCGCGTCGTGGTTCCGCTGTTGCCGCAATCGAGGTCGTTCGACGGTTGTCGCAGTCCCGCCACACCGACGCCCGTCACCGTAAAGTCAGCGGACAGCGGCGGGATATCCACGCCGAGCGAGCGAAGCACGCCCGCGGTGGAGTGCACGTCCGCCGATTGAAGAATGCTCGTGATGCGCGACGTGCCCTCGGCCAACGCGGCGAAGATGAGCGACCGGTGCGATATGGATTTGTCGCCTGGGACGTGCAGCGAGCCCGCAACCCTCATCGCAGCCAGGCCTCGAGCGCGGTGGCGAGGTCGGTCTTTTCGTCGCGATACTTCACGATCATCGGCGCCTGGAGTCCCAGCCCCTGCTCCGCCCCCCATCCGCCCTTGATCGCGCGCGTTCCTGGAACGACGACGGCTCCTTCAGGAATCTCTAATGGCGCGTCCGGCGTCGCCCGGTAGATGGTCTCTTTGACGAGGTCGAACACGGGGGTTCCCCGTGTGAGAATTACGCCCGCCGCCAGGACGGCCCGCTGGCGAACGACGGTGCCCTCATAGACGCCGCAGTTTCCGCCGACGAGCACGTCGTCTTCGATGATCACCGGCGACGCATTCACCGGCTCGAGCACGCCACCGATCTGCGCGGCGGCGCTCAGGTGTACGCGCTTGCCGATCTGCGCGCAGGAGCCAACGAGCGCGTGCGAGTCGACCATCGTGCCGGTTTCCACGTACGCCCCGACGTTGATGTACATCGGCGGCATGCAGACAACGCCCGACGCGACGTACGCGCCGCGGCGCACCGACGATCCGCCTGGCACGATGCGAACATTGTCATCCACGCTGAACACGCGCACTGGATAGGTGTGCTTATCGACGAACGATAGTTGCCCACCGGTGTACGATCGCAGCTGACCGAACCGAAACCCGAGCAAAATGCCGCGTTTTACCCAGGGAACGGCATTCCATTTTCCTGAGTCATCGCGCTGCGCCGCTCGCACTTCTCCGTGTTCCAGGCCGCGGAGAAACTCGTCGATGAGCGACCCCGTGTCTCCCGCCATCGGTGTCCCGGCGGGCGTCGCGAAATGTTCGTCGATGCGGCGTTCGATTTCTTCAACGTTCATGACAAGGCTCCCGCGATCCGTAACGCCGACTGTACTGCGCCGGCATTGGCGTCACTCAACGGCACGAGTGGCAAGCGAAGGTGGTTCTGAATCCTGCCCATCATCGAGAGGCCGGCTTTCACCGGCATCGGATTCGATTCGACGAACGCCGCACGCATCCACGGCAGAAGCCGGAAGTGAATCTCACGCGCCGCCGCGTAGTCGCCGGCGTGCATCTTTTCACACAGCTGCGCCATGAGCTTGGGAGTCGCATTAGAAATCACTGATACGATGCCATGCCCGCCGAGCGCCATCACGGGCAACGTAAGCTCGTCGTCGCCGGAGAGGACGGAGAAACCAGCGCCGGCGCCCGCGAGGATGTCGGCGATCTGGGACAACGATCCCGACGCTTCCTTCACCGCCGTAATTCTGGGAATCTTCGACATCTCGAGCGTGGTCTTCGCCTCGATGTTGCTGCCCGTTCGCCCCGGCACATTGTAGACGACGATTGGTAGATCCACCGCTTCGGCAATGGCGCGAAAGTGCGCAACGATGCCCCGCTGCGGCGGCTTGTTGTACATCGGCGAGCTGTGCAGCAGGTGCGTCGCCCCGGCGTCGCGCACCTGAAGCGAAAGCGCAATCGCCTTCTTCGTGTCATTGCTCCCCGCCCCGGCAACGATCGGCACACGGCCGGCCGCTTCTTCGACAGTGATCTCGACGACGCGACGATGTTCTTCGATCGTCATCGTCGCCGCCTCACCCGTACTTCCGCACGGAACAAGGAAGTGAATTCCTTCCTCTATCTGCCAGCGCACGAGCGCGCGTAGCGCGGGCTCGTCGACGGATCCGTCCGAGTTGAATGGCGTGACGAGTGCCGTGCCACAACCTTTGAGCTGCGACGCATCGCCCTTCGACACTTTGGGTTTGCTATAGAGAGTCATGATCCCGTCTCGCTGCTCGTGTCTGAGAGTACGTCCCGCATCGTGAACACGCCGTGCTTGCCGATCAGCCACCCCGCCGCAACAAGCGCGCCTTCCGCAAATACGCGACGATCGCGCGCGATGTGCTCGAGATGAATCTGCTCGAACGGCGCGTCGAAGATGAACTCATGCGTGCCGGGGACCGAACCGACGCGGATGCTCGTGATTGGAATATCCTTGCCGCGCGCCCACGCGGCCGACGCAGTCTTGTTCAACGTCGCGGCCGTGCCCGAAGGCGCATCTTTCTTCGCGGCGTGATGTGTTTCGACAGCGTGAGCATCGAACGCGGCGGCGCGGCCGAGCAACCGCGCGGCGGCCTCGACGATCTGCTCGAAGATGTTGACGCCGAGTGAGAAGTTCGACGCGACGAGCATCGCACCACCGGCCGCTGCGACTTCGGCGCCGATCGCATCCGCGTGCTGACTCCATCCTGTCGTGCCCACGGCAACTGGACACCCCGCAGCAAGGATCGCGCGAATATTCGCCGGTGCAGCGTCGGGCACAGTGAACTCGACCGCGACGTCGGCGCCGTTGAGAGATTCTTTACTGATGCCGCGAGCGACGTCGCTCTCGTCGAGACGCGCGACGACGTCCCAGCCGCGTGACGCTGCCAACTCATCAATCGCGCGACCCATCTTTCCCATGCCAACGATCGCGAGCTTCTTCGTCATGCCGTGGTCTCCGAATGGAAGAACGCGTCGTGCAAGCGGCGAATTGCGGGCTTTACCTGATCGTCGTCGACGATCATCGTGAGGTTGATCCCCGTGGCGCTGAGCGACAGCATGTGCACGCGAACGTCGCCGAGCGCCTGAAGCGCTTTCGCCATGGTGCCGCCGCCCTCGGAGATCGCGCCGCCCACCACGGATACAATGCCGCGGTTCCGCTCGACCGATACGTCGCCGAGCGCCCGCAGGTCCGCGACCACCGCCTCGAGATGCGACGCGTCATCGATCGTCAGCGACACAGACACTTCCGACGTGGCGACCACGTCGACCGATGTGCGATGCCGTTCAAAGACCTCGAATAGCGCGCGCAGGAACCCTTCGATCAGCAGCATGCGCGGCGACCCGACCTTGATCAGAGTCACATTGTTCTTGCCGGCGATTGCGCTCACGGCGCGCTTCGGTGCTTCGAAGGTGATCTTCGTGCCATGGCCTTCGGGACGCATCGAGTTCAGCACGTACACCGGAATGCCGAGCCGCACCGCAGGTGCAATCGTGTTCGGATGCAACACCTTCGCCCCGAACGACGCGAGCTCCGACGCTTCGTCGAACGCGATTTGATCGATGAGCCGCGCGCCGGTCACAACGCGCGGGTCGGCCGACAGAATTCCGTCGACGTCGGTCCAGATCTCGATCCTCTCCGCGCGGACCGCAGCGCCGAACAGCGACGCACTGTAGTCGCTCCCGCCACGGCCGAGCGTCGTCGTGACGCCGGTCCCTTTCGCCGAACCGATGTACCCGCCGAGCACGGGAACCTTGCCGGCGCGCACGAGCGGCAGCAACGACGCGCGGCACGCCTCCGCGATCGCTTCGGGATTCGGCTCGGCGCGCGTGTACGTGTCGTCGGTGATCATCACCTCGGTTGCGTCGACGTGCACCGCCGGAACACCGTGCCGCGTGAACGCCGCGACGCACATCAGGGACGACATCCGTTCGCCGTACGACGAGATCGCGTCGCGGCTCCGCGGCGTGAGGTCGCCGAGGGTCGTGAGCGCCTCCGCGAGATGCGCGAGCTCGTCGATCATCGCGCTAATCTCGGCGCAGGTGTCGGTGCAGAGCTCTCCCGGTTCCAGCAGCGCTTCGGTTTGTTCGAGATGTCGCTCGCGCAGCCCTTCGACGGCGCGTATCGCACCGATGAGATGACCCCGGGCCGCCTGCTCTGCGAGCGCGATCAGCGCGTTGGTAACGCCGCCGAGCGCGGACACGACGACGATCGGTTTCTTCTTGCCGCGACTCGCGACGATCTTCGCGGTGCGAGCAATCGCCTCCGCGTCGCCAACCGAGGTCCCGCCGAACTTGAGGACGATCACGCGCCGAGCAGGCCGCGTTGTACCATCAATTCGGCATTGAGCACCGATGCGCCGGCGGCACCGCGAACGATGTTGTGTCCCATCGCGACGAGCTTGACGTCGAACAGCGGATCCGGCCGCACGCGACCGACGACGATCGTCATGCCACCGCCATAGTTCGCCTGCCGTCGCGGCTGTGGCTTATCCGGCTCGCTCGATACGACAATTGGAAATTCCGGAGACGTCGGCAACCCGCGCGCGAGGTCTGAGCCGCGCCAGTCCGCGATTGCGCGCTCGACCTCTTCTGCGCTCGCCTTCGTCGACAGCTCGACGGACATGCACACGGTATGTCCGTGTTCGACCGGCACGCGGTTGGCATGCGCGCTCACGCGCGTGTCGGCGCTCGTTACGACGCCATGGCCCACCGAGCCGAGAAATTTCTTGACTTCAGCTTCGATCTTTGGCTCTTCGTCGGAGATGTACGGAACGACGTTCCCGAGAATGTCGAGCGAGGGAACGCCCGGGTAACCGGCGCCGGAGATTGCCTGCATCGTGACGATGAAGACTTTCGTAATGCCAAAACGCTGATGGATCGGCGCGAGCGGCAACGCGCAGACGATGGCGCTGCAGTTGCCATTCGCCACGATCGCACCGGTCCAGCCGCGATTTTTCCGCTGCGCGTCGAGAATGTCGAGGTGATCGGGATTCACCTCGGCGATGACGAGCGGAACGTCGGGCTCCATGCGGAAATTCTTCGCATTCGTGAGCACGACCTTCCCCGCCTTCGCAAACGCCGGCTCGGCGTCGCCGGCCACCGACGAGTCAAGCGCCGAAAAGACCAGGTCGGCCGACACGAGCGACGGATCGCACGGTTGCACGATCATGCCCGCGACGGATGCGGGCATGGCGTCGTCGCCAATCCAACGCGCCGCCTCGGCGTACGGTTTTCCCGCCGACCGCTCCGACGCGGCGAGCTCAGTGATCTCGAACCACGGATGATTCGCGAGCAAGCGAATGAACGCCTGCCCAACCGCGCCGGTCGCGCCGAGGACGGCGACGCTGCGGCGACGCGTGCGGGCTGAAGATGGCGGCGTCATTCGGCGAGCAGGCCCTTTATGATTTTCTCATAGGCGACGACGGCATCGCGCAGCTCGCCGACCTCGATGAACTCGTCGGTCGTATGGGCGACGTGAATCGAGCCGGGCCCGAACATCAGCGGCGTGCCCCAGCGGCCGAGCAACGGGATGTCCGACGTGTACGCGACGGGACTCGTCTCGAAGCCTGGTATCGTGCGGAAATGCTGCGCCGGGATGTACGATCCGTACTCGATCTCCGCGCGGTCTTTGGCCCACCCATCGATCTTGTCGCGAATGACGTCGACGTCGCCGATCAGCCGAAACATCAACTCGGCTTCGGCGAACGCGGGAACGATGTTCGCCTCGGTGCCGCCGCGGATCGTGCCGATGTTCACGGTCGTGTCGCCGAGAACGTCGTCGGACGGGAGGTCGAGTGTTTCGAGCGTTGGGAGCAGCCGCAGCATCGGCATGATCGCCGATTCGCCGAGATGCGGGTATGCCGAGTGTGCAGCGCGTCCGTGCGTGCGAACGGTGACGCGCAATGAACCTTTGGCGCCGCTCGCGAGGCGACTCTCGCTTGGCTCTCCGTTGACCAGAAATTTGCTGGTTGCCGGAAGTCTGTTCGCCGCGCGCGCGCCATCGGAGCCCTTCTCCTCGCCAACGACGAAGAGCAGATCGACGCGGTGCTCGCCGGCCTTTACGAGGTTGTCGGCGGCGACCATCATCGCCGCGGCGATTCCCTTCGCGTCGCACGCTCCGCGGCCGAACAATTTGTCGCCGGTGAGACGCGGCCCGATGTACGGCGGCACCGTATCGAGGTGCGTCGATAGCGTGACGCCTCCGCCGGCGCGCGACGCCCAGATATTCGCGCGACCTTTCGAGACTTCTTGGGTGGTAACGTTCCACCCGCGGGCGACGAGTCGGCGGGCGACGAAGTCGACGACGGTGCTTTCCGACCCGGTCGTCGAATCGATGGTCAGGAGCTCGGCGGCAAGCGCGACGACATCGGTCATCTCGCAAAGTTAGTCTATCAATTTGCGCGGTTGCACCTCCCCGGTAGCACGGACGACTTTCCCATCATACCTTGGGTCCAGCCCTCTCTCGACAAACCGCCGCAGTCTTCGAGCGCCTTCCTTGACCGATCTGCTGTGATCGAAATTCCGACCGAGATGAACGCCGCGTTCCTGACCGGGGTGTCGCGACTGGAGGTGCGTCGCGTGGCGGTTCCGAGGGTTGGGCCGGGGGAAGTTCTCGTTCGTGTACGGGCGGTCGGGCTCTGCGGTTCGGACATCCGGATCTTTGAGAATGGAAGCCCGCGAATCGCGTATCCGGCAATCCCAGGGCACGAGATTTCGGGTGACATCGTTCGCGTCGGATCGGGCGCGGGAGGATGGCGGCCGGAACAGCGTGTCGCAGTCGGATCGCTGATCCCGTGTGGACGGTGCGCCGCGTGCCGAGCGGGCGATGCGCAACTGTGCGAGACCAGCGAGATGATCGGTTACCAACGCAGTGGCGGCATGGCAGAGTTTGTTCTTCTTCCGAAGCGCCTGTTGACGCATGGCTTTGCCGCTCGGATTCCTGGCGCGCTCTCATATGACACCGCGAGTCTTGCCGAACCTCTTTCGACAATGCTTAACGCGATCGAGCGAATGGGCGGTGTGCGTGGCCGGTCGCTCGCCGTCTTTGGCTCGGGCGGAGCGGCAGGTCTCGCGGTCGCGGCGTCCCATATCCTCGGCGCAAAACAGATCGTTCGTCTTGGACGCAGTGTGGGCCGGAAGAACGCGGCTGCCGCGACACCGACGATGCACGTTCGTTACGCTGGGCCCGACGCGGCACAAAGGACGCTGTTCAGGGCGACGAAGGGCCGCGGTTTCGATCGAGTCGTGGTCGCGTCGGACAAAGCCGAGATGCAGACGCTCGCGGTTTCGGTGACGGCTGTTCGCGGATCGGCCGTGTTGTTCGGTGTCGTATCGAACGGCGAAATGGTGGCGATGAACACCAATGACATTCACTATCGGGAATCGACGGTTGTTGGAAGTTTCGGCGCCGCCGCTCGGCACTTTCAGGCCGCCGTTCGAATGCTGGCCAAACATCCGCAGGAGTTCGCACCCTTGGTCACGCATCGTTTTCCCCTGTCCGACGTTGCCGGCGCGTACGGAGCGATGACCAGCGCGCGCCGAACGAAGATCGTCGTGCACCCGTCCGGCGAAAAGCGAGCGATTTGATGCGCGTGGGGTTCATTACTCACTGTCTGCCACAGCCAGACGTGAGCGGCGGGGCGATGACCTGTTGGGCAGCGATCGCCGCCCTTCACGCGGCGGGACACGAAATCGATCTGTACCTGCTCGAGGAAGGGACGGACACGGGGAACACCCCGGAACGGCGCGCACTTCTCGATCCGTACGTTCGTCGCATCCATTCCATGCCGATGCCTACCGACGAGGACGTCCTCCGAGATCGCGGTTCGACGAGCCTGTGGAGCCGGATTCGAGACCGGCTGGTCGCACCTCCAATGGACGTGCTGTTTCCCGCGTTCACCTTGCGCGACCTGTTCGCCGAGCAGTTCAAAGCGCATCCCGTCGATCTCGTCTTCTGCTACCACTGGTCGGCGGCAGCCGCGACCCACGGCCTACATCCGGCGCCGAAGATGATTGCGACCGGCGACCTTTGGCACCGCCCTTCGGTGGCGCGGTGGGAATTGATGAAACGCGAACCAACGTTTACGTATCTCAAAGCGACGATGTCCACCTTTGTGGAGGCGCGCCATCGAATCCGTGGCATGATCACGCTGCTCAACGACGGCGACGACGTTGGGTCGTTTGGACGCTTTGACGCGGGTTGGCTCAGGCGGCACGGGGCGGCCAACAGCCGGCACTTCCTCACGCCGATCGAGGACGCCGCGGGGGACGACTGGGCCGCCCATCGAACCGACGGGAGCAGGAAGAAATTCAAAATCATCACGGCCATCAGCAATCTTCAATCGACGTCGACGCGCAGCGCCATGTCGTTCGTCGCAACCGAGCTGATTCCGGCGCTGGAACGGGAGCTCGGCCGGGATGCGTTCGAGGTGCACGTGATCGGCACGGGAACACCGCCGCCGGAAATGACCGCGCTGCTCCCACGGCCCGACATCGTCATTCGCGGCTACGTTGCCGACATCCACGCGGAGTTCAATTCCGCGGATGTCGTGCTCCAGCCGACGCCCGTGTTCCTCGGTTTTCGGGTTCGTATCATTACCGCCTCGTCGTTCGGATGCTGCGTGGTAGCCCACGAGAACGACGCCATCAACATGCCCGAGATGATCACCGAGCAGAATGTTCTGCTGGCGAACAATGGCCCGGACATGGTGCGCGCGCTGCTCCGAGTGTATCGCGACCCTCCCCTGCGTCGTCGTCTGGGCGAAGGCGCGCGCAAGACATACGAAGAATTCTTCCATCCGCGCGTCGCGGGCGCGCGGCTCGTACAAGAGATGGAGCAGTTGGCCGTTGCACGGAGAGCAAGTTCTGCCTGAGCATCCGTCATGACTTCCGTAGCCAGAATCGTCAACCGTCTTCGCCAGGCCGCCAATGAGGGTTCGCTCGGCGCAACGGTTCGCGCCGGAATCTCGAACCGTGCGGCGGGCCTGAATCGACGTTGCCGCGATGTCTATTTTCGCGCGGGGTACGCGGTGGCGTGTTACGTCTATGACCGCGGCCTGCGCCACGCGGCATCGATGAACCGCTATCCGATTCCGCTTCCCGAGCTCGGAATTGAACGCGGAAATCCAGTGACGGCGGGCAAAGGCGCCACGTCGTGGGAGAAGTGGCGGCTCATCGAGGCCAACCTGCCGGCGGGATCGAAGACCGCAATGGACATCGGGTCGAACAACGGCTTCTTCGCGATTCGTCTGGCGCAGGCCGGCTTATTCACGCTCGGCGTCGAGCCGGACATCGAGCTGCTGCGTCTCGCGCAGGCGGCGGCGATTCGCGCGGACGTTCGCGGTGTGGCATTCTCGAGCCTTCCCGTTTCGCCGGAGAATGTCTCACAACTTCCGCCCGCGGATGTCACCGTCGTGATGTCCGTCGCGCATCGATGGATTCGCGCGCACGGACGCGACATCGGCGATGCCATGGTAAAGACGATTTGGGAGAAAACACACCGCGCCATGTTCTTCGAATCGCCGAGCGCGGCGCAGAGCACGAAGGAGCGTGACATCCTGCACTATTTCGGCAGCACCGACGGCGAGGCGGAGCTGAACATCATCGGGTGGCTGAATTCCCTGGGCGGCGGGAAAGCGCGGTTGCTCGGGTTTCTTCCCAGCGACTTTCGTCCGGCCGAAAAGCGGCACCTCTTCGTGCTCGAGCGACGGGGTTCGCCCGAATGATCCTCAATGTCGTGGGAACGAACTACGCCGGGAAAACCACGCTGATCGAGGGAAGTCTCACCGACCATCCCACGACCTTCTTAGACATTCGTAATTATCGCGATCTGATTGCGCCGGATTTCTACCGTCAGTCGTTCGACGCGGTCGGGCCGGCGGGAATGCAGTGGCGGCTCGCTCAGGACCACCCGCACGCGGTTGCCGCGGCGGCGCGTCTCGTTGCTCGCGGCCGCGTGGCTCTGGCCGCGCGGTTTTGGCGGTACTTCTTCATCCACGCCGCTCTCGTGGAGCGCGCGCGACGTGCTGCGCCACAGGATGTCGCAATTCTGGACGAAGGATTGCCAAAAAAATTCATCGAAGCAGTTCCGTTCGTCGTCGAAGCAAAGGCGAAGGCAGTCCGCGCCACATGGGACAAGGTGATGAGCGATCACGGCGAACAGCTCGTGCGTTCGCTCGCGGGCCTCGTCGACACGATCATTTGGGTGGACGCCGACCCTGACGACATCGTGGCCCGCGCCGGTGTGCGAACGCCCGATTTCCTGGCGCGGATTGGCGCGGATGCGATTCGCACACGGCACTCCATTCAGCGCGTCGCCTTCGCGCGCCTGCTCGAAGCCGCGGAAGCGGCTGGAGTGGCGACGCGCCGAATCGATTCATCCAGATCCGACGCGCAGGGCCAGTTCAACGCGATCGTCAACGACTCTCGACCGACCTCACCCCTCGGCGCACGCTAACGGGAGTTCCTGCGCCGGAAGCCCATTGCATTGCGCGATCGGCAATCCTGCAATCAGCTTCGGCCCTGCCTGCTACCGCTTCGTCGACGCCGTGGCGCGACCGCCAATTCGCGCGCGCAACGCCCGAAGCAACACGGTCGATTCGGGAACACCGGTCACCAGCGTCGCCCCAATGTAGACCGCGCCAAACCCGACGAGTACGATCGTGCCGGCAATCATTTTGTTCTGACTGGCGAGAGCCATCTTTGCGCCGAACGCCACAGCGCCCGCGACGATCGCACTTCCCCATAGTTTGATCATCAACGACGCGGGGGGGCCGGTGCGTCCGATGCGACGATTCATTCCGCGTCGCAACAGCCAAAATTCGACCCAGCCCGCAACGCCGAACGACAGCGTGAGACCCGCTCCGCCCCAGTGTGGATCGATGCCGAGCATGCGCGGCAACGGCAGCGCGAAGACGTAGCCGAGTACCGATGTCAGCACGACGCGAACCACGGCGAACGCGAGCGGCGTGCGCGTGTCGTGAACGGCGTAGAAGGTCGATGAATAAAGCCGCCCCATCGTACCGGCGAGCAGTCCGAACGACGAGCCGGCAAGAATGCTCCACGTGAAGATCGTGTCCTGCGCGGAGAATCGATGGCCGTGTTCGAACAACAGGCGCGACATCGTGTCGCCGGCGACGAGCATCGCCATCGCCGACGGAATGACGAAGAACGCGATGCGCCGCAGTCCAGCGTTCAGTCGCTCGCGCAGCTGGCGCGCGCGTTCATCTTCGGTTCCGGTGACGCTCGACATCTCCGGCAGCTCAGCGGCTGCGATCGCCATGCCGAACATGCTCACCGGCACATATGAGATCGTCGTCGCGTACGCGAGGAGCGACACCATTCCGTCGGGAAGGAACGACGAAATAAGCTGATCGACGTACGCGCTCAGCTGCACGACGCCCCGGCTGATGCCCACCGGTACGAAATTTCTAATGGCGCTTCGCACGCTTGGGCGCGACGTATCGAACGACAGGCGAAGATGCGGCACGAGGCGCAGCACATACGGCAGCTGGACGAGAAACACCGCCAGCGCACCCACGACTCCCGCCCAAGCCGTCGTGTGAGCAAGCGCATTCAGATCCTGTCGGCGGCCGAACCATAAGAGCGCAAGAATGACCGTGAGGTTCGAAACGACGGGCGCGGAGTATGAGAGCAGAAACCGGCGATGACTGTTGAGAATCGCCAGGCACCACGCGCTCATTACGAGGAGGCCGGACGCCGGAAAAAGAATTCTCACGAACGTGATCGCCAGCGCGCGCTTCTCGCCCTTGAACCCGGCGGCGATCAACGGCAGTATCTGCGGGGTCAGGAGAACGCCGAGCAGCACGAGCAGCGTGACGATCAATACGAGAATCGAAAAGATCGCCCCGGCGAATCGACCAGCCTCGTCCTCATCTCCATTCGCCCGCAGTCTCACGTAGAGCGGAATGAACGCGGCCGACATCGCGCCGTCGCCAAGGAGATTTTGCAGCAGGCTCGGAATGCGAATGGCGGCGTTGAGTGCGTCGGCGGTCGCATTCGAACCGATGTACTTGGCGAGCACGGACTGCCGCACCACGCCAAAGACTTTGGTCGCGAAGATACCGATCGAAACAAACAACGCGCCGCCGGAGTGGCGGCGCGTTGTCGGCGTGGCGTCTACCGCTGTTGGCTCATCGGCTGCTGGTGGCAGATCCGTCATCGAGGAATCGGCACCGACTCGCGCGCGAGCGGTGGTGTGCCCGTCGCCATCAACGTCGATCGCGCATGCACAGCCGCGGCGGACAGCATGGCGTCGATGAGCGCCGGACCGCCGCGCGCAAGGAAGGGCACGTACGCGAGCTTGCGCTCCTGACGAACGCCGTGGGGAAACAGGACGCCGCGCACGGTTGCCAGTCTCGTCATCGTCTCCGACTCTCGACGCTTTACACCCGCGATCAACCGGCGCTCGGCGCGGGCCACCTGATGCTCGATCGAACGGCGCAAACCGTCGATCACGGACTCTGGGACCAGTTCGCCGTTCGCCGCGGCAAGTGCGTCGAGGTCGGCATCGAGGGTCTCGCGCATGGCGTTGATGGATCTCACAACACCAGCCGGAAGCGCCCCGCGCGCGACGATCGTGTCCGCGGCGTGCGGGTCGGCGAACGCCTCGACGTCCAGCCCGAACGCGTCGAGCCGGCGCTGAACGCGCGGTTCGACGATGGTCGTGGACCACCGCGGAACGACGAGCGGAATGGGCACTCCGAGCGAGTCGGCAACGACGCTCGTCTGAGCGAAGTACGCGGTTTCGCCGGGACCGGCAACGTATGCGGCCGTCGGCAGAATCGCACGTTCGAGGACCGGGCGCAGCAGCACCGTGGACGACAGGAACTGATGATCGCCGAGGGGCGGCAACGCGGCCGCTTCGTCGATGGTGAGGCGCCGCTTGACGCCGTCGCCATTCAAGAACACTAACGACATTCCCGACATCTCTTCGACCTGCGGGTCGAAGCCGGCCGCGACAATGCTCGCGTTGCGCGTCCGAATGGCCGCCTCCAACGAGGGCGCGCCAGCGGCCGCGCGCGCCATCAGCGGAGCCGCCGCCGTCGCGACGCACGGGTGCGACACGTCGAACACCGCAATTTCGAGCGGTTCGAGAATGTGGCGAAGCAACGCGACATACGCTCCGCCGACAGTCGCTTCGCCGTGATACGCGGCCAACGCGGCGTGAAGCACGGACAAGTGCGGTGTTGAGCCGCACGCGTCGACAAGCGTCTGGGCTAGACGGTGGACCTCGGCGTCGAGCGGCACGCGGGACATCGGGGTTCCCGCGGGCGCGGTCGCAGCGAGACGCAGCTCGCGCGCGCCACCCTCGAGCGCGACGGACACGACCGATGCTTCGTCGAAGTCGGCATCATCGGTCGCCGCCCAGAATAGCGGCGCGACGGGAACGCCAAGGAGCGATTGTAACTCGTCGGCCAGAGCGCGCGCGCTGATCGCCTTCGCGAGCGTCATCAACGGCCCGCCGAACAATCCCGGCTGCTGTCCCGTCGTGATGACGATGCCCTGTCCGTTCGCGCTGCGTTCGAGCCGCGCCGCCGCCGCGCCGGTCGGCGCGATTGCGGGCCGCAGACGATCGAGCCAACCCGCTGGCACACTGCCCGCAACACCCTCCGCGTACGCGCGCCAGGCGGTTTGCGACCGCGGCATGCTGCGATACCACTGCGGCAGCTGTCCCTGGCGCGCGGCGCGCGCCAACGGCGAGCCGCCGAGCGACTCAGTGCGAACGATTTGCACGGAACTCATGAGAGAATTATAAATCGCGCCCGCACGCGGGCGATCACTTGTGATATGGCTCGCCCCGGACGACGGTGCCCGCGCGGTACAGTTGTTCGGCGAGGACGAGACGGGCCAGCTCGTGAGGAAGCGTCCACGGCGCAAGTGAAATTCCGCCCGTGGCGCGGGATTGGATATCGTCGCTCAGCCCGAACGCGCCGCCGATGACGATCGCCACGTCGCGCGCGCGCTCGCGCAGCTCCTGGAGCCACTTCGCGAATTGCTCCGACGACATGGCTCGTCCCGACTGATCGCATTTGATCAGATTCGCGCCATCGGGAACGGCGGCGAGCAGGCGCTCGCCTTCCCGTTTGCGCACGAGGTCCGCCGAACCGGAACGTGCCGGCTCTTCGCGGACCTCGTGCACTTCCAGTGGCCAGTAGCGACCCGCGCGAGTTTCATATTCGCGGATCGCACCGGCCAGATTGGCGTCGCGCGGTTTTCCGACGACAGCCACGACGAATCGCACCGGCCACGCTCAGGCCGCGCGACAGCAGCAGAAACACCACTTACGCATAGATCCCGCGCAGGCGGTGCACGGTGGCGACGCGGCTGATCGACAGCATGTACGCGGCGGTGCGCATGTTTACCTTGTGCTGCTTGGACAGGTGCAGCACCGCGTCGAAGCTGTTGCGCATAATGTCGGTGAGACGCTCGTTGACCGTCTCCTCCGTCCAGAAGTAGCCGCCGCGGTCCTGCACCCACTCGAAGTACGAGACAGTCACGCCGCCGGCATTCGCGAGAATGTCCGGGATGACGAAGATGCCCTTTTCGTCGAGAATCGAATCGGCGCCGGCGGTGGTCGGACCGTTGGCGCCTTCGCAAATGATCTTCGCGCGAATCTTCGCGGCGTTCTTGCTCGTGATGACGTTTTCAAGCGCCGCAGGCAACAGCACGTCGACGTCGAGCGTGAGCAATTCCTCATTTGTGATCTGATCGCCGCCCTTGTAGCCCTCGAGGCTGCGGAACTGCTTGACGTGCTTGATCGCGTCGTCGATGTCGATGCCGTCCTTGTTGTGATAGCCGCCGGTGCGATCGCTGATGGCGACGATCTTGCAGCCTTCTTTCACGAGCAAGTCGGCCGCGACCGATCCGACGTTGCCAAAGCCTTGCACGGCGACCGTCGTGCCCTTGATGGGCATGTTGAGGTTCTTCAACGCTTGTTTCGTCACGATCATGCAGCCGCGGCCGGTCGCTTCGCGACGACCGAGCGAGCCACCCATCTCGATCGGCTTGCCGGTGACCACCGCCGTCACGGTGTGGCCCACCCGCATGGAGTACGTGTCCATGACCCACGCCATCACGCGCTCGTTCGTGTTCACGTCGGGGGCGGGAACGTCGGAGTCGGGGCCGAGCGTGCTGATGATTCCGGTCGTGTAACGACGCGTGAGACGTTCCAACTCGCCGACGCTCATCTTGAGCGGGTCGCACACGACGCCGCCCTTGGCGCCGCCGAAGGGAAGGTTCACGACGGCGCATTTCCACGTCATCCACGCCGCGAGCGCCTTCACCTCCTCGAGCGAGACATTCATGTCGAACCGAATGCCGCCCTTGGCCGGACCGCGCGATGTGTTGTACAACACGCGGTGGCCAATGAACACCTCGACTTCACCATTGTCCATCATCACCGGGATCGACACGGTGATCTGCTTTTCAGGGTGTCTGAGAACTTTGTAAAGACCGGGCTCGAGGTCGAGGAGCACCGCCGCGCGATCGAAGCGCGACATCATGGCCTCGAATGGATTCTCCTCGTCGAGGAAACGGTCTTTGTCTGGGTGGACGATTCTATCTGTCGGGAGTCGAAGCTCGTTAGCCATTTTTGGAGAGGCGAATCGGCCGGCATTACCCGGCGGTTTGAGTAGCCGTTTGCGAACGCGTGCGGACGAAATCATCGAGTAAACGCTCGATCCCGCCGACGCCTCGCTCCACCATCACGTGCTGAGAAACATACCACAACGGGGGCGCAAGGCGAGGCCAGCGAGGACCAAGTTTCACCGCGTCCTTGAGCGTGCAAACCACCCAGCGGGAGGGACCGACGGCACCCAGCGCGCCCGCGATGTCCTCGTCGCTGAAACGATGATGGTCAGGGAATAAGGAAACCGTAACACGGGCTCCCAACGCCTCGAGCTGGGCGACGAACGCGCGCGGGTCGCCGATCGACGCCACGGCGTGCACGGCCTGTCCCGCGAGCACCATCAGCGGCGCCGTCGCCGCCACGCCCTCTGTCTCGCTGGCCCGAACCAACTCTCCCATCTCCAATCGCACCCCCACCCTCGGCACCGTCGGAGCAACCCTTGCCAGGCGCTCATGGACGAGTTCGACGAGCTGATTCCCCGCCGCCTTCCTCGTCACGATGATCATGCTCGCACGGCGCAGCGCTTCGAGTGGCTCCCGCCACGGTCCCGCCGGAAGCAGGCGGACGTCGTCGGTCCACCGATCAGCGCCAATCAGTACCAAGTCAATTGATCTCTTGGCTCGCCTGTGCTGAAACCCATCATCCAGGACGGCGACGTCGGCACCGTGTTTCGCGGCGTCGGCGATGCCCTGAACTCGATCCGGGTTTGTAATGACCGGCACGTCGGGATTCAGCCGATGATGCACGAGCGGTTCGTCATCGCCGTAGCCGCGCATCACGATCGCCGGATGGGCGCCGCGCGTCACGAGACCGCGCGCGAGCCACGCGGAGACAGGTGTCTTCCCAGTGCCGCCCACAGTCAAATTCCCCACACTGATCGCCGGAATCGCCGTGTCGTGCAGCGGAAGAATTCCGGCGTCGTACAACATGTCGCGCGCACCAACGACGCCACGGAACGCTCGCTCGAACGGAGTGAGCGCCGTCCGCGCGGCCGACGCGAGCGAGTCGTTCGAATACCAGACGCGGTCGACGAATTCCCAATTCATCGTTCGCGCGAGCCGTCGGCGCGCGACTCGGCGAGCGACATCGCGCGCTGCATCGTCTCGATCGTTTCCGCGGAATCGTGGCGGCTGTTTCGTTCGAGATACACCGCGTCGCTGTATGAAACGCAAATCGTCGCGAACGGCCGCGGAATCTGAAAACGATCCCAGCTTTTCAATCGCCACGAGCCCGAGACGTGCACGGCCGCGCCAATCATCGGCGCGCCGGTGCGGCCGGCGACGATCGCGGCACCCGGCGCAAACGACTTCGCCGGTCCACGCGGGCCATCGGGCGTCACGGCAAGATCGCCGCCGTCTTCGATGACCCGCGTGAGACCAATGAGCGCGCGCGCAGCGCCGCGCGACGTCGAGCCGCGCACCGTCCGATAGCCCAGCGACGTCGCGATGCGCGCGATGATCTCTCCGTCGGCGTGTTCGCTGATCAAGACCGCTACACCCTGCCCTCGATGGTGATACAACAGCGGCAGCAGCTGTCCGTGCCACAACGCGAAGACGATCGGATTTCCATCCGCTCGAGATCTCGCCACGTCTTCGTCGTACGAGACCGAATATCGCCACGTGGCGCCGAGGAGCCGCACGAGCCAGCCGCCGAGCCGCGCGGCCCAGACAACGCGCCATGCCGGCGCGTCTTCACCCGGCACGCTGTGCCACCCCGCGCTCCGCCAGTTCCATGACGATGTTGGCCACGCGCGTCGCTGCACCGGGCTTTCCAAGCGAATCGCGGACTGCATTCAATCCCTCCACCATCGTACGACGCGCCGGACTGTTCAGATTCAACAGCGGCTCGAGCGCGTCGGCCACCGGACCCGGCCGGAGCGCATCCTGAATGAACTCGGGCGCGACCACTTTTCCGGCGACGATGTTTACCAAACCAATATTAGGAATCTTTACCAACCATTTGCCGATGGCGTAGTCGAGCGACCGCGCGCGATACGCTACGACGAGCGGGCATCCCGCGACGGCCGCCTCGAGCGTCGTCGTTCCGCTCTTGCAGAGCGCCGCGTCGGCCGCCCGCAGAATGGTGAACGACTCCGACCGCACCATCTCGAACGGACACTTGTCGGGATCGACCTTCACGTTCGGCGCGACGCTCACGATCACGCGAAGGCCCGGAATGCGCCGCTGCAACTCGTGCGCAGCACCCACGAACACCTCGAGATGCCGGTGGATCTCCTGTGTGCGGCTGCCTGGAAACAACGCCAGCACCCGCTCATCGGCGCCGATGCCGAGTCGCGCGCGAGCGGCGTTGCGATCAGGCAAGCCGGCCAGACGATCCATCAACGGATGTCCGACGAACGTCGCATCGATCTTGTGCTTTCGCAGCAACACTTCTTCGAACGGCAGAATCACGGCGGCTTTCGTGACCGTCTTGGCAAGTCGCTCGAGACGGCCGGCGCGCGAGGCCCAAACCTGCGGCGTGATGAAATACAACACGGGCACGCCAACCGCCGCAGCCGCGTCGGCAACCTTCATGTTGAACGTCGCGTGATCGATCAGCACGACGAGCGCGACGTTCCCCGATCGAATCCGCCGCGTGAGCTGCTGCAGTAAGGCGCTGTACATCGGCAGGCGCTTGATTGGCTCGATGAAGCCCATCACCGCGAGCTTGGCGACGTGGGCGATCAACTCCACGCCCGCGGCGCGCATTGCATCGCCGCCGACGCCCACGAGATGATACGGCGCGTTCCGCGCCACCAACTCACGCGCTACTGCCGCCGCGTGCGAGTCGCCGGACGTTTCGCCGGCGACAAACAGAATGTCACGCACGACTCGGCGCCGGCCTGTTTCCGGCGACGCTCGAAAACGTCCGCTCGATGTCGTGCACGATCGTGAGTGCGACCGCCAGCGCTTCGCGGCCGTCCTGCCCCGTGACGGTGATTTCCGCTTCGCCTGACACGGCGGCGATGAAGGCCTCGAGCTCGAGACGAAGCGGCTCACCTTCCGGCGCTTCGACCGGAACGCGTTCGACGAACGACTCGAGCGCCTGCGCGCCCTGGGCATCGCGCACGAGCGCGAGCAGGTCGACGTCCTTTCGCAGCCGGTAGAACTCGCCGCTGCCGGCTGCCAGATCGAGCGATAGATAGCCGCTCTGCTGAAAGATTCTCAGTTTCCGCATACGATCGCGCGACACTCGGCTCGCCGTGATGTTCGCGACCGCGCCGGCCTCGAACGTGATGCGCGCGTTCGCGATGTCGACGAACGGCGTGAGCACCGGAACGCCAACCGCGGAAACCGCGCTCACCTTTCCGCCCACGAACGTGCGCACGAGATCGATGTCGTGAATCATCAGATCGAGCACGACGGCGACGTCCGATCCGCGCGGATTGAACGGCGCGAGGCGATTGCTCTCGATGAAGCGCGGTCCTTCGACAAATGGCAGCGCGGCGCGCACCGCGCGGTTGAAGCGCTCGACATGCCCGGTCTGAACCACAGCGCCGGTTCGCTTCGCGATCGCCAGCAACGCATCGGCTTCTTCGAGCGTCGTGGCGATCGGCTTCTCGATCAGCACGTGCAGCCCGCGTTCGAGAGCCGGCGCCGCAACCGCGAAGTGCGCCGGCGTCGGCACGACGACGCTGACCGCGTCGACACTGTCGAACAACGCCTCGGGTGTTTCGAACGCCTTCACGCCGAGCTCCGTGCTCACCTGCGTGGCACGCACCGCGTTGGCGTCGTAGAAACCGATCAACTGCGCGCCTGGAACGTCGCGAAGAATGCGGGTGTGATGAAAACCAAGCGCGCCCGCCCCGACGACGCCGATCCGAACTGGACCCATTTAGATCACCGACCCGCGATCGCTGCGGTCGAAGAAAGCCAAGAACTCTAAAATCTCAGGATACTGATTCAGCTCCGCGGCCGCCTTGTCGCGCGCCTGCGAAAGATTCAACTCGGACTTGAAGAACAGGCGATACGCGCGCTTGAGCTCGCGCCGCACTTCCTCCGGAAATCCATTTCGCTCGAGGCCGACGCTGTTCAATCCGTACAACTTGATCGGATTCCCGACCGCCTTCACGTACGGAGGGACATCCTTCGCCACGCGTGAGCATCCGCCGATGAAACTGAATCGGCCGATGGTCGCGAACTGGTGCACTGCGACGAGCCCCGACAGAATCGCCTTCTCATCGATCGTCACGTGTCCGGCGAGCTGCGTGCCGTTGGAGATGATCACGCCGTCGCCAACGTGACAATCATGCGCGAGATGCACGTACGACATGAGGAAGCAATGCTTCCCCACCGTCGTCTTGAACGATTGCGTCGTGCCGCGATTGATCGTCGTGTACTCGCGAATCGTCGTGCCTTCGCCAATTTCCACGACCGTGTGCTCGCCCTTGTATTTGAGATCCTGCGGATCGCCGCCGAGGACGGTGCCGGAACCGATGCGCACATTGGTGCCAAGCGTCACGTTGCGCTCGAGCGTCGCGCGCGCGCCGATCGTACAGCCGTCGCCGATCGTGCAGCCGTCGCCGACGATCGCGAACGCGCCAATCTCGACATCGTTCCCGATCGTCGCGCCGGCGTCGATCAGCGCGGTCGGGTGAATTCGAGAACTCATATGTCGCGCACCACCGCGCCCATCTCCGCCTCAGCCACGACCTTGCCGTCGACCTTCGCGACGCCCGACATCTTGCACATCATTCCGCGAATCTGAAGAATCTCGAGCTCGAAGCGAAGCTGGTCGCCCGGCTTCACCGGACGGCGCCATTTCACGTTGTCGAGCGACGTGAAGTACACGACCTTCTTCGAGAGATCTTCAACAGCGCCCATGAGCAGCACGCCGCCCACCTGCGCCATTGCCTCGATGATCAACACGCCCGGCATCACGGGGTGACCCGGAAAGTGGCCTTGAAAGAACGGCTCGTTGATCGTGACGTTCTTGATACCCACGATCCGCTTGCCCTCCTCGACCTCGAGGATGCGGTCCACCAGCAAGAACGGATACCGGTGGGGAATGATCTTCATGATTTCGTCGATATCCAGCACACTCGTCTCCTTCGCAATCGCCTCGGTCAACGCCCGGACCAACCGCACCGTTCCGCGATGACTTGGCTTGTTCGCCGTCACGCGCGCGCGCACACGCCCGCCCGCCAACGCTAAATCGCCCACGCAGTCCAACGCCTTGTGCCGAACGTATTCGTCCTGCCAGCGCAGCGCCGCGCCGATCACACCATTCTCGTCGAGAACGACCGCGTTGTCGAGCGACGCACCCTGAATCAGGCCCTTCGCCCGCAGCGCTTCAACTTCACCCATGAAGCCAAATGTCCTGGCGGCGGCAAGATCCCGGATGAACGTGTCGCTCGTAATCGTATATGCGCCGCGCTGCTTTCCGATCGCGACGTGGGCGAAGTCGATCGATACGTCGAGCTCGAGCGAACGCGCGGGCGCGATCTCGTATGTCGAATCGCCGTCGACAAGCGTGATGGTCTTTCGCGGCGTGATGAATTTTACTTCGCCCGCCAACTCCACCGTGCCCACCGACAGCAGCGCTTCGACAAACGGCTTGGCGCTGCCGTCCATGATCGGCGGCTCCGCGGCGTCGAGCGCGATCTCGAGGTCGTCGATACCGCAGCCGTACACCGCGGCGAGGACATGCTCGACGGTATGCACCGACACAGGATCTTCACCGAGCTGCGTGCGACGCTCGGTCAGCACCGCATTTTCGGCGCGCGCCGGAATGACCGGCTCACCCGGAAGGTCGAGTCGTCGGAAAAAGAGACCTGCTCCGCTCGTGGCGGGCCTGAAAGACAGATGACACGCCGCGCCGAGGTGCAACCCGATTCCGTCGAGTGACACCGGACGCGCGATGGTGCGACGCTTCATTTCGGTTGGGTGGGTCCGTCGAGCAGTCGTTCGATCCGGCGGAGGAGCGCGGGGAGTTTGAACAACGCTGCCTGAGCGCGCAGCGCCTCTTTATGCGGCCGGGCGGGATACCCGGACCACGTTTCCCCGGCTGGAATATCGCCAAACACGCCCGCTCGTGCAGCAAGGCGCGCCCCGGCGCCAATCGTGTGGTGGCCCGCGATTCCGACTTGGCCCAGAATCATGCAGCCGTCCTCGACACGCACCGAGCCGGCGATGCCCGCCTGCGCCATGATCAGACACACCTTCCCGATGCGCACGTTGTGTCCGATCTGCACCAGGTTGTCGATCTTCGTCCCCGCGCCCACGACGGTATTGTCGATGCTGCCCCGGTCGATCGTGGTGTTCGCGCCGATCTCGACGTCATCCTCGATCAGGCAGCGTCCGACGTGAGGAATCTTGACGTGCTGCCCGTCGCGCTGGATGTAGCCGAATCCGTCGGACCCGATGCGCGCGCCCGAGTGAACCATGACGCGATTCCCGATGCGCGATCCGCTATAGATCGTTACCGAAGGAAATAGCTGCACGTTGCTACCAATTTCGACGCCGGCGCCGATCACGGTATGCGCACCCACGACGAGACCGTCGCCGGCGCAGACGTCGTCGCCGACGATCACGTACGGGCCGACCGACGCATCCTTGCCGAGTTTGACACGCGCACCAATCACCGCGGTTGGATGAATGCCAGGCGTGACCACCGCCGCGCGGTAGAAACGCGGCACGAGCGCCTGAATCGCTTCTTGCGGCTTGGCGACGACGATCCTTGCCGGCACGTCGCCAGGCGTTTCCTCCAGCTCCGCTGAGACGAGCACGACCCCGGCGCGCGTTGCGGCCATCAGCGGCGCATACTTCGCCGCCGCGAGGAAACTCAGATGATCGCGCCCCGCGCCGTCGAGCGGCGCGACGCCGTTGACCGAGACTGACGGATCACCAACCAATCTTCCGCCGACGACCTCCGCAATAGCCGCGGCGGTGAGAGCGTTACCGCCCCCACCGCCGCCCCGTTCGTTGGACGAACCCCCGATCACTGCGTCGGCGGCTTCGTCGGCTTCGTGACGCCAGCCGGCGCAGCCGGAGCACCGGGCTTCTGCGAGGCCGGCGTGGCAATCGCGCGCGCTGGCGTCGCCTTGAGCCGCGATACGACCTTATCGGTGATGTCGAGATTCTTGTCGGCCGACACGATGCCCGCGCCAGCGCCCGGCGCGTTGTCGAGAATCATCGCGTAGCCTTCCTCGGTGCGGATCGCATCGAGCACGCTTTTTACGAGATCTGTAATCGGCGCCATGACCTCGGTCTGGCGTCCCTGCCACGCCTGCTGAAGCTTGAGCTGCGTGGCCTGCAGATCGGTCTCCTCGGACTGGAGCGCCTTCTGCCGGGTGTCCTTGACTGTGGCGGACAACGTCGGCTCGTCCTTCTGATACTTGGCGAGATGCACGTTGATCGAATCTTGCATCTTCTGCACCTGGGCACGAAGCGCGTCGCCTTCCTTGGTCAGCGTGGCTTCGGCTGCGGCGCGCCCCGGCGCCGCTTCCATGAGCGCCTGCGAATTGACGAATACGATCTTGCCCGCGCCGGCTTGAGCGCTGGCTCCGCGAGCCGTCAGGGCACATGTGAGCGCGATCGCCGTCGCGCGAAGGATGGAACGCATGAACACTCCGATTAGAAGATCTGACCGAATTTAAAGTGGACCTGCCACTTGGGGTCTTTATGTCCGAGCCCGTCGGTGCGATCGAAGCCATAGCCCAGATCTACACCCAACGGTCCTAGCGGAGTGACGAGTGACGCTCCGAATCCGGCACCACGAAACAAACGGGTCGGATCAAAATCACTCGGCTTCGCCCACAAGTTTCCTGCATCGTAAAACGCGTCGACATACAACTGCTGGCTGACGCGCAATCCGAGTTCCGCCGTACTTGTATAATACGCATTCCCGAACGAACTCCGCTGCGCCTGGAACTGGCTGGCGTTGGGCAAATAGCCTTGCGGGGTGATTGAGAATTCTTCATACCCGCGCAGCGGGTTGCCGTACTGCACGCCGCCCAGCGAAAAGGCCTGCGATACGAAGAACGGTCCCGGATCGCCAAATACGGCTCCGGCGCGCGCCGAAAGACCAAACACGAGGGCCATCGGCTCGGGACCAAGCGACTTGCCGAACGTTGCCAACGTGGAATACGACCGCATTTCCGTGGTCAACCGCTGGAACGTGGCGGTTCCACCGAGGGGCCCCCCGTTCAGCTGCAGCGACACGTCCTCGTGCGTGCCGGCCACGGGGAACGGCGTTCCAAATCTCGTATCGTGATCGAGCGTGAAGCCCACCGTGGACCGGAAGCACCCGTTGCAATTGATCGTCGACACGAGACCGTCGGCGCCGTAGCTCACACGCTCGCCTCCGTAGCTGACGTACACGCGCGTGTTGCGCGATCCCTCGATTGGAAAGCCGAACTGCAGCTGCCCGCCGGCGGTGTTCGACTGTCCGATATCTCGAATGATGAAACGCGAACGCTGCGCATACAGCGACACCGTGCCCGATACATTCGACTGCTTGACGCGCGGGTCCGTGTAGCTCATGCTGAAATCGCGAATGTACTGCCCGAACTGCCACTGCAACGAACCCTTCTTGCACTCGCCGAACAGGTTGGGCTGATCGAACCCGATGAAGCCGCCGAGTCCAGTACCCTGCCCGACCGATGCGCCGAAGTTGACGTTGCCGGTGCGCTTTTCCTTGACGTGGAAGATCAGGTTGATGTCGCCCTGCTCGTTCGCCTGATTCGTTTCGGGCGGCGCCATGTCCTGCTCGAAAAACCCGAGGTTCGCGATGTTGCGGTAGCTCGAGATGAGGCGCTCGCGGTTGAAGACGTCGCCGGGGAGCATGTACAGCTGGTCGCGAATGCAGGTCTCGCTCGTGACGTCGTTCCCGACGATGTCGATCCGGTTCACGATGGCCGGCGTGCGCTCGTCAATGTCCCAGCGAAGGTCGACGCGCGGCGTGGAATCGGGTCCAACCTTGTGGCGCTCGACCACCGGCCGAATGCTGGCGTACATGTACCCTTCGTTCTCGTACGCCTCCTGCACCTTCGACGTCGCGTCGTCCCATGCGCTCTGATTGAAGACGTCCTTGCTCTCTTTCTTCCCGCCGCCAATCAGCCCTTTCACCGCGTCCTTCACACTCGTCCCATTCGTTTTGTCACCGAACGGATAGTATCGGGTGACTTCTTCGCTGGAGAACCGCTTGGCGCCGTTCACTTCGAAGTCGCCGATCTTATACTGCGGACCCTCACTCACCGTGAGTCGAACGAGCGCTTTGCCGCGTTCGCGATCGATGATGAGCGTGTCCTTTACCACCGACATGTCGATGTAACCATGCGACGCGTAGAGCTGCGGGATGTTCTTCGCCAGATCTTCCTGGTACTTGTCGGCGTCGAACTCGCCGTCGTGCCACCAGAAAAACCCTTCGGGCTTGGTCCCGATCGCACCGACGATGTCCTTGGCGCTGAGCGCCTTGTTGCCGTCGATCTCGACACCGGACACCGCGAGCCGCCGCCCTTCGTCGACGCGGAATACGAGCGTCGTCGCGTCCTTATCGATGATCGTATCGACGCTCACCTTGGCGAGGTAGTAGCCTTCGCTTTGATATAGAGAGTCGATACGAGAGATGTCCTTGGCGATCTGCGCCGGGTTGATCGGCTTCCCGATCAAGAGGTCGACGCGGTCGCGAACTTCACTCGACGAAACCTTGTCCGGACCTTCCACCTTCACGTCGCTCAGAATGCGGCGCTCGTGCAACGTGAAGATCAGAGTCGACCGTCCGTTGCCGACCTCGCACGAGATGGCGATGCTCGGCTCGAACTGCGCGGTCGCGTACAGGTCGTTCAGCGCGCGAGAAGTCACGCGCGCATTCACGGCCGATTTCGGCGCAATGCCGACGTCCGCTCTGAGTCGCTCGTCGGTAATTCGGCTCTGTCCGCGAAACGCGATGCTGTCGGGAACAGCACACTGCCCGACCGGCGCCTGCGCCCCCTGGGCAAGGGCGGTGGAACCGGCCGTCAGCACGGCCAACGCGGGGAGGGCAAAACGCATCAATCGCATAATCTTCCCATAATCCCACAATATACACAAAGAGCGGCCAGTCAGGTCCCGAAAGGGACCAGCTGGCCGCTTTTCTTAACCACCAAACTCTGGCGGGTTCCAACCCCGCCGACTTTTTCTTTTTTACGTCGGCGGTGCGCTACCGGTCAGGACCCTGAAGTCCAATTTCAAACCGTCCGCGTTGACGTCGACCTCAATCTCGTCGCCGCGTGCGAACTCGGCGAGCAGAATCTTTTCGGACAGCGGGTCCTCGATGAACCGTTGGATCGATCTCTTCAGCGGACGCGCACCGTACTGCTCGTCGTACCCGTGCTTGACCAGGAAATCGGTCGCCGCATCAGTGAGCTTGAGAACCAACTCCTCCTCGGCAAGACGCTTCCGGACGTCCTTGAGCAAAATGCTCACGATTTGCGAGATGTGATCGCGGTCGAGCGGGTGGAACACAATCACGTCGTCGAGGCGGTTCAGGAACTCGGGATTGAAGACGTTCTTTAGCTCGTCGCGCACTTTCTCAGCCCGACGCTCCCAGTTTTGCGCGGCATCGTTGCTGGTAAAGCCGAGCGACTTGGTCTTGGTGAGGTCGCGGGCGCCCACGTTCGACGTCATGATGACGACGGTGTTCTTGAAGTCGATCACGCGGCCGTAGTTGTCGGTGAGGTGACCCTCATCGAGCACCTGCAGCAGGATGTTGAACACATCCGGATGCGCCTTCTCGATTTCGTCGAGCAGGATGACGCTGTACGGCTTGCGGCGAACGGCCTTCGTGAGCGTTCCAGAATCCTCATAGCCCACGTAACCTGGAGGCGCACCGATGAGGCGCGACACGGAGAACTTCTCCATGTATTCGCTCATGTCGACGCGAATGAGCGCGGTCTCGTCGGCGAACAGGAACTTCGCCAGCGAACGTGCGAGCTCGGTCTTGCCGACGCCGGTGGGGCCGCAGAACACGAACGAACCGATCGGACGACGCGGATCCTTGAGGCCGGCTCGGCTTCGGCGAATAGCCTTGGAGATGGCCTTGATCGCCTCGTCCTGTCCGATCACGGAGAGATGCACCTCGTCTTCCATGCGGAGCAGACGCGCGGTTTCGGCTTCCTGAAGACGCGTCACCGGAATGCCCGTCCAGCGGCTCACGATGAACGCGATCTCCTCTTCGCCAAGCACAGGGCGGTGCGACTGGCGTCGCGCTTCCCATTCGGTCTGCTTCTGCTTGATGTTGCCCTGAATTTCGCGCTCGCGATCGCGCAAAGACGCTGCGCGCTCGAAGTTCTGATCGCGGACGGCGGATTCCTTTTCGCCGTTCACTTTCTCGAGCTGGCCCTTGAGCTCCGCCACTTCCGGCGGCGGCGCCTGTGCCGCAAGACGTGCCCGCGCACCCGCCTCGTCGATCACGTCGATCGCCTTGTCGGGCAGGAACCGGTCGGTGATGTAGCGTTCCGATAACTTGGATGCGAGCACCAGCGTCGCATCGGGGATCGTCACTTTATGATGATCCTCATACTTCTTCCGAAGGCCGCGCAGAATCTCAACCGTCTCGTCGATCGACGGCGGATCCACGATGACCGTCTGGAAGCGTCGCTCGAGCGCGCCGTCCTTCTCGATGTACTTGCGATACTCGTTCAGCGTCGAGGCACCGACGCACTGCAACTCGCCGCGGGCAAGCGCCGGCTTGAGCATGTTGCTCGCGTCGATCGCGCCTTCGGCCGCACCCGCACCCACGAGCGTGTGCAACTCGTCGATGAACAGGATGATCTGCTTGTTCTGCGCGATCTCGTTCATGACCGCCTTGAGGCGCTCTTCGAACTGACCGCGATACTTGGTCCCGGCAATGACAGCCGCCATATCGAGCGACAGCACGCGGTGGTCGCGAAGCGACTCCGGGCACTCGCCGTTCGCGATGAGCTGCGCCAATCCTTCGACGATGGCCGTCTTGCCGACGCCCGGCTCACCGATGAGTACTGGATTGTTTTTCTTGCGTCGGGTCAGGACTTCCATGACCCGCTGAATTTCTTTCGCGCGGCCGATCGTGGGATCGAGCTGCCCTTCCGCGGCGAGCTGTGTGAGATCGCGGCAGAAGTGATCGAGCGCCGGCGTCTTGGACTTCTTTTCGCCTTTGGGCGCGGCCTGCGGAGGTTGCGCGCCCGCCTGAGCCTGCGCGCCGCCTTGCGGCATCTCCGTGCCCAGGATGCGCAGGGTCTCGGCGCGGGCGGCGTCTAGATTGACGCCCGCATCGGTCAGGACCTGCGCCGCAATCCCCTTTTCTTCACGGAGAAGTCCGAGCAGTAAGTGCTCGGTGCCGACGTAGCTGTGATTGAGCTCGCGAGCTTCGCTCATGGCGAGCTCGAGCACTTTCTTTGCGCGAGACGTGTACGGAAGGTCGGGGCCAGTCGTTTGACCGGCTTTGCCCTTCTTGACCGTCTCTTCGATTTTTTGCTGGATGTCGTCCAGCTCGACGCTGAGGTTTTGGAGCACCGTCGCTGCGACGCCCTCGCCCTCGCGTATCAATCCTAAGAGGATGTGCTCCGTCCCCACATACTCGTGGTGCAGGCGAGCTGCCTCTTCGCGGGCCATCGCGAGAACTTTCCTCACCCGCTCGGTGAAGTTGTAGCCGTTCATATTTCCCTCACACTCGGGTCCTGGAGGCGCTAGCCGACGGTTCCCGCTTCCTCTTCGAGCGCTTTACGCACATACCGTGCGCGCGCAAGGTTGGTTTCACTCTCCGACAGAGCACGCCCTTCTGCGAACGCTAGGTGTGCCGCTTGCGAAAAGATCAGGAGCTTGTTGAGGGTATATACACTCAGGCTGGAGATCAGTTTCAGCCCGACGGCCAACCGTACGCCACTGAGGTAGTTCATCGCCTCATCGAACGTGAGGCTTCGTGCGTAGCGCAGCGTGCCGTAGGCGCGCCAAAGCTTGTCCTCAATAATATAACCCGCGTCGCGCAACAAGACACGACGCGCTTCTGCCTCCCGATCGACGACATGTCCCACCACGCGCAGCAACTGATCGATCAGCTCCTCTTCCGAACGACCGAGCGTGGTTTGGTTGGAGATTTGAAAGAAATTTCCGACAACTTCACTCCCCTCTCCGTACAAGCCTCGGTACGTCAGGCCCATTTGCTGAAGGCTCGTCAGGACTTTGCCGATCTCCTTTGTCAGGACGAGTCCCGGAAGATGAATCAGCACGCTGCCGCGCATGCCAGTTCCAACATTGGTCGGGCACGCGGTCAAAAAGCCGAACTCCCCGTGGTACGAATACGGCACCCGCGCGCCTAAGTCGCGGTCCAGCTTATCGATGGCCGCAAACGCGTCGTGCAACGCGAGACCTGAGCGCAGCGATTGTAAGCGAAGATGATCCTCTTCGTTCACCATCACGCCCAACCCGTCGGCAAGAAACACGGCCGCGCCGCTCCTCACCGGATGCTGCGGATCGATCCCCGCCAACTCTTTGCTGACAAGATGCCGTTCATGTAATAATGCGCGCGACGTCGTCGGCAGCTCGTCGAGACGATACAGCACCGACTCCGACATCGATGGAATCGTCGCCACTGCCTCGCGGACTTGCGCGAGCACGCGAAGGCGCTCGCCATCGCGCGCGCGTCCGCTGAACGCAAACCCTTCCACGTTGCGCGCGAGACGAATTCGCGTCGACAACACGATGTCCGAATGCGCCCCCGACGCGTCGAGCCAACCAACGCCTCCATCAGGCAACAGCGACAGATCGGGATTCATTCCATCACCCGAATCCGATCACGGAGATCCGCCGCGAGCTCGAACTGCTCGGTGTCGATCGCGCGACGCAACCGATCGCGCAGCTCGCCGAGCACCGCGGCGCGCTCGAGCGTTTCGGAGACCGGCGGCGCGTATGAGCGGCCAACGTGCTTGTGATTACCCTGGATGCGTCGCAACAATTCACGAATCCCCGCTTCGAAGCTGGAGTAGCAACGCGCGCAGCCCCATCGACCCGTGGCGCGAAAGTCGGCCATGGTGGTTTGGCAGAAGGTGCATCGAACCGCGTCGGCCGGCCCGCCGGACGTCGCGAGCTGCTGCTGCAGAAATTCGCCGAGCGGGTGTTTCGGCGACGCCACCGTCGTCTCGACGCCGCGTTCCGCCGCGCATTTCTCACACAAGTGCAATTGCCGCACGGTCGAATTCTCGACCGACGTCAACCACACGACCGCGTCCCGCTCATGACAATTCTCGCAAACCATTAGGGCACCGCTTCGCGAACGCTCGAATCGTTCAAGCGTCCGTCCTCCAGAAGCAGCGTGCGATCGGCGCGCGCCGCGAGTGACTGATTATGCGTCGCGATCACCATCGCGATCTCGAGATCGCGCGATAGTTCGACGAAGAGATCGTGCAACCGCTCGCTGTTCGCGTGATCGAGATTGCCCGACGGCTCGTCGGCGAGGAGCACGACCGGATCGATCGCAAGCGCGCGCGCCACCGCGGTCCGCTGCTGCTCGCCGCCCGAGAGCTCCGCCGGTTTATGCGTCACGCGGCCGCCGAGCCCGACGCGTCCGAGCAGTTCCCTCGCGCGTTTTTCGGAACGTACGTCGTCCCAACCGGCAATTCGCATTGGCATCATCACGTTCTCGAGCGCGGTGAACTCGCGCAGGAGATGATGAAACTGGAATACAAATCCTATGGAGCGATTGCGCAGCGCGGAGAGCTCATCGTCGTTGTGGCCGAGCAAGCGCTGGCCGGAGATCCGCACTTCGCCGCGCGTCGGCTGATCGAGCGCGCCGAGGAGATGAAGCAGCGTGCTCTTTCCCGAACCGCTGGCGCCAACGACCGCCACCATTTCTCCGCGAGCGACCTGCAGATTGACCCCGTCAAGCACGGTAATCGTTCCACCGTCCCCACCCTGATAGATCCTGGCTAGGTCAACTGCTTCCAGCACGATCATTCGTGACGAATCGCCTCAACGGGGTAAAGCTTGGCCGCTTGCAGTGCCGGATAAATCGTCGCCACCGCTGCCACAGCCAAGCTCGCAATCACAATGAATAGGACGTCGCCCGCCTGGGTCGACACCGGCAGGTGATCGATGAAATATATGGACGGGTCGAGCGGGATGAGCTTCTTGGCGCCGATGAGCACCGACACAGGCACACCGATGATCAGCCCCGCGCCTGTGCCAACGATCCCGATCACCAAGCCTTGCGCGAAGAACACCCGACGAATCGAGCGCGCGGGCATCCCCATGGCGCGCAAGATTCCGATCTCGCGCGTCTTGTCCGTGACCACCATGATCAGCGTGCTGATAATGTTGAACGCCGCAACCAGCACAATCAAAAGCAGAATCACGGTCATACCGAGTTTCTCGAGCTTGAGCGCGTTGAAGAGCTGATTGTTCTGCTGATGCCAATCCTGAACGCGGAACGGCAAGCCCAGACTGTCGTTGAGGCGCTGTCCGATCGCCGGCGCATCCCACCGGGACGGCGTCTTCACCTCGAGTCCCGTGACCGCGTTCCCGAGTTGCGCCAATTCCTGAGCTGCCTCGAGCGACGTGATGACATAGTTGTTGTCGTACTCGTACATCCCGGTTTCGAAGATTCCGGTAACTTCGAAGGTCTCGGCGCGGGGCATGGGTTGGCCCGTCACCGGACTGATGGAGTTGAGCGCAAGCGTGTAGATCTGAATCGAGTCGACACCGGGAACGACGTTGAGTCGCTCGGCCAGGCGCGACCCAAGGACTGCCCCGCGATGACGGCCGTCGAGCGTAGCGAACGAGAAGTCGCCCGCCGTCGCGTGATCGCGAATCGTGGTCACGTTCGCAACGCCGCGGCCGGCCGGCGGAATTCCCTCGACGTACGCCGCCTCGAAGTATTTGTGCTTCGTTGCGTGCACCACCGCTTGCGTATGCACGAACGGACCGACTTCCACGACCCCCTTCTGCCGTTTCACCTTCGCCAAGACAGCTTGCCAGTCCGTCATCACCATGTCCTCACCGTACGTGAGCACGCGAATGTCGGGGCTGCCGATGAGAATTTTCTCACGAAGATCGTTTTGCAGCCCGTTCATGACACCGATGATGACAATGAGCGCGCTCACAGATATCGTGACGCCGCCAATGGCGATGAGGCTGATCAGCGACAAGAGCTTCGACCCGCGACGGCCACGCAGGTATCGCCACGCAATCGAAAACTCGAGACGGCTCATTCTGGGCGCAGCGTGGGAAAGAGAATTACGTCGCGGATGTTTGGCGTATTCGTGAGATACATGAACAAGCGATCGATGCCGATACCCACGCCGCCCATTGGAGGCATGCCGTATTCCATCGCGCGCAAATAGTCCTCGTCTACCCCGGACGCTTCTTCGTCCCCCGCCGCGCGCAACTTCGCCTGCGCCTCAAACCGGCGGCGCTGGTCGATCGGATCGTTCAGCTCGCTGAACGCATTCGCCAGCTCGCGGCCGCGGGCGAACAACTCGAAACGCTCGGTCAACCCCGGATTGCCGCGCTTTGGCTTGGCGAGCGGCGATAAGTCGACCGGGTAGTCGACGACGAACGTCGGCTCCTCAAGCGTGGATTCCACCAGCGCCTGAAACATTTCGTCGAGCATTTTTGGTCGGCTGAGAGTGTCGACCTTTTCAACACCGACGCGGCGCGCCGCGTTCCGAAGTGCGGCGTCATCCATCGTCAAGCAGTCGGCGCCAAGCGCCTTGTTGAGCGACGCCACCCATTCAATACGCGGGAACGGGGGAACGAGGGTCGGGACGCCCGCGCCGTCACTTCCCTGTTCGACCGCCGAGAGTTGCGAGGGGGACCACACGGAGCGTACCGCGTCAGCCGCGCGCACCAGCAGCGACTCGACGCGCGACATCATCCCGGTGTAGTCGGCGTACGCTTCGTAGAACTCGAGCATCGTGAACTC